>DBVT01000098.1:0-5288 GCA_002308775.1 Mageeibacillus sp. UBA1257 | reverse complement strand
CCTTCACCGGCCGTTAACCGGCATCCTGCCATATGGAGCCCGGACTTTCCTCATGTACGCCCTTTCGGGCTTGCACACGCGACCGTCAGACTTACTTGCGGGCGGTATTATAACATATTTTACCGGGCGAAAGCAATCGCGAATTATTATCCGTCTATGCCGAAGAGCAGTTCGCAGTAATCGGGATACGGATAATAATCGGAACCTATGATCTCCTCTATGTCATCCGCGGTTTTTCTCAATGCTTCCATCGCCGGAATGACTTTGTCTCTGTATTCGCGCGAGGCAGCAAAATAATCAGATTTGCGTTTTGTCTCGTTTGAAAGTCTCGCGAGGGCTTCCGTCTTGAGATCGAGGTCGTCTATCAGTTTCCCGAGTTTTACGCTGATGCGCTTCTCGGCCGCGCAGGAGCCCGTTTCAGGCGTTGATGTTTTCAGACTGATATCTTTGCACAAAAGCGTTGAAAACGCCACAGAGGCCGGCAGAATGTCCTTACGGGCCATTTCTACCATCGTCTGCGCTTCGATCTGCAGGACCTTGCAGTAATTCTCCGTAAGTATCTCGCATCTGGAGATCATTTCCCTCTCGGTGAAGATCTTGAACTTGGTGAAAAGCTCCACATTTTTCTTGTCAAGATAGTGAGGCATGCAGTCCGCGCACGTCTTGTAATTGCACAGCCCGCGCCTTGCCGCTTCCTCTTCCCATTCCTTCGTATAACCGTTTCCGTTGAATATTATCCTCTTGTGTTTTTTGATCGTATCCGCTATCAGTTTGTGCACTGCTTTGTCTTTGTCAGCCGCCTTTTCGAGCGTATCCGCAAAATCGCAAAGCGCGTCTGAAACTATCGTATCGAGGACTATGTTCGCCTCGGCTATCGACATCGACGATCCTACGGATCTGAACTCGAATTTGTTTCCGGTAAAAGCAAAAGGCGATGTTCTGTTTCTGTCCGTATTGTCCTTCGGTATCTCCGGCAGCGCGTGCACGCCGAGTCCCATCTTCGTATTTTTCTTTCCCTCGTAGAGCGTTCCGTCCTCAGCCGATTTGAGTATCTCCGTGAGCTCATCTCCCAGGAAAACAGAAATTATTGCGGGAGGCGCTTCATTCGCTCCCAGTCTGTGATCGTTTCCCGCTGTCGCCACAGATATTCTGAGAAGGTCCTGATATTCATCGACCGCTTTTACGACAGCGCACAGGAAGAGTAAAAATCTCGTATTTTCCGCGGGCTTTTTACCGGGCGAGAAGAGGTTTTCGCCTTTGTCCGTCGTAAGAGACCAGTTGTTGTGCTTGCCCGATCCGTTTATCCCGTTAAAAGGCTTTTCGTGAAGCAGGCACACCAGATCGTGTCTTAACGCCACTTTTTTCATGACTTCCATCATTATCTGGTTCTGGTCCGTCGCCGCGTTCACGTTTGTATATATCGGCGCGAGCTCGTGCTGCGACGGAGCTGTTTCATTGTGCTCCGTTTTTGCGAGCACTCCGTATTTCCACATCTCCTCGTCGCAGTCGCGCATAAATTCCTTGACTCTCGGCTTTATCGTGCCGAAATAGTGGTCGTCGAGCTGCTGTCCTTTAGGCGGTCTTCTTCCGAAAAGCGTCCTTCCGGTCAGTATCAGGTCTTTTCTTTGCCTGTATGCTTCCCTGTCTATTAAAAAATATTCCTGCTCCGCTCCGACGCTCGGAACAACTCTTTTTACCTCTGTGTCGCCCAGCAGTCTGAGCACTCTGAGCGTCTGTTCGTTTATCGCCTCGACTGATCTCAGCAGGGGTGTTTTCTTGTCGAGCACATCGCCGCTGTATGAAAGGAATACTGTCGGAATGCACAATGTATTTTCTTTTATGAAAGCGTTTGACGTCGGATCCCAGGCTGTATATCCCCTCGCCTCGAACGTCGCTCTCAATCCTCCCGAAGGGAAACTTGACGCGTCAGGTTCTCCTCTTGTGAGTTCTTTTCCCGAAAATTCCATGATCACCGAATCGCCTTCGGCCGGACTTATGAAACTCTCGTGCTTTTCCGCAGTCACGCCCGTCATCGGCTGGAACCAGTGAGTGAAGTGCGTCGCTCCGTTCTCTATCGCCCAGTTCTTCATCGCTTCGGCGACTTCATTGGCAACTTCTCTCGAAAGCGGGGTCCCCTCGTTTATTGTCTCTTTGAGCTGTCTGTAAATGTCTTGAGGCAGTCTTTCCCTCATCACTCTGTCGTTAAAAACGGATCTTCCGAACAATTCAGGTATTTCGTTCATTTCACAGACCTTCTTTCCTGTCAGTTTCCCAATCGGATTTCTTGCTGTTAAACGTGCTTTCTTTAAAAAAGGAATGCCGCAGATGCATCTGCAGCATTCCCGCAAGACGATATTATATTACATCACAATTCGGCGCTTGTCAATCACACATCTTTGATCGAGAAGTCCATTCTGCCCTGTTTGTCGAGTCCGATGTATTTGATCTTTACAACGTCGCCGACTTTTACGATATCCTCGACGTTCTCAACTCTGTAATTCGCGAGTTTCGAAACGTGGACCATTCCCTCTTTGCCGGGGAGATATTCGACGAATGCGCCGAAAGGCATGATCTTTGTTACTTTGCCCTCAAATACTGTGCCGATCTCGATATTTCCGACGATTCCGTTGATGATCTCGATCGCTTTGTTTGCGCTCTCTTCGTTGTTCGTAGCAACGATGACTGTACCGTCTTCGTTGATATCGATCTTAACGCCTGTCTCGGCAACGATTCTGTTGATGACTTTGCCGCCTGATCCGATGACGTCTCTGATCTTGTCGGGATCGATCTTAACAGTGTACATCTTCGGCGCGTATTTTGAAAGTTCCGGTCTCGGAGCAGGTATGCAAGGAAGTATGACCTCGTTGATGATCTTCATTCTGCCTTTTCTCGTGAGTTCGAATGCAGATCTGATGATCTCGTATGAAAGTCCTTCTACTTTGATATCTACCTGGATAGCGGTGATTCCTTTTTCTGTTCCCGCAACCTTGAAGTCCATATCTCCGAAAAAGTCTTCGATCCCCTGGATGTCCATGAATGTAATGAATTCATCTTCGTTCTCTTCATCGACTATAAGTCCCGATGAAATACCTGCGACAGGTCTCTTTATCGGAACGCCTGCGTCCATAAGCGCGAGTGTGGAGCCGCATACGCTGCCCTGCGACGTAGAACCGTTGGACATAAGGACTTCCGAAACGAGTCTTATTGCATAAGGGAATTCCTCTTCAGAAGGGATAACGGGTACGAGCGCTCTTTCGGCGAGCGCACCGTGTCCGATCTCTCTTCTTCCGGGGCCTCTGGAGCTCTTCGCTTCGCCTACCGAATAAGCCGGGAAGTTGTAATGGTGCATATATCTTTTTGACTCTTCGGCGTCAATTCCGTCCAGCTGCTGGATGTCTGAAAGCGATCCGAGCGTCGCTACTGTCATGACCTGAGTCTGTCCTCTCTGGAACACTGCGGATCCGTGTGTTCTGGGGAGTACGCCTACGCACGCGCTGAGCGGTCTGATCTCGTCAAGAGCTCTTCCGTCAACTCTCTTGTGCTCTTTGTGGATATATTCTCTTACGACTTTCTTTTCCAGTTTGTATATAGCGTCTCCGATGAGGCTCTCCGCATCCGGATATTTTTCGAGAAGAGCGTTCTTCGTCTCTTCCTGGAGCGCTGCGACAGCGTCGTCTCTGACCGTCTTGTCAACTGCCAGGACTGCTTCGCGCATCCTGTCATATGCGAATGCTTTTACATCAGCGAAGAAATCGGCAGGAACGTCGCACGATGTATATTCAAACTTCGGCTTGCCTACTTCAGCAACGATCGAATCGATGAATTCGCAGATCTTTTTAATAGTTCCGTGACCTTTGATTATAGCTTTGAGCATTACGTCCTCGGAAACTTCGTTCGCGCCTGCTTCGACCATCGTGATCTTGCTCTTTGTTCCTGCGAGAGTCACATACATGTCGCTTCTGTCTCTTTCTGCCTGGTTCGGGTTTATGACGACTTCTCCGTCAACGAGTCCGAGTACGACTGCTCCGATAGGTCCCTTGAAAGGTATATCGGAAATTGAGATCGCACAAGACGTTCCGATCATGGCAGCAACTTCAGGCGAGTTATCCTGATCTACAGACAATACGGTGTTTACTACCACCACGTCATTTCTCAGATCCTTCGGGAAAAGAGGTCTGATAGGTCTGTCGATAACTCTCGACGTTAAAATGGCTTTTTCTGAAGGTTTTCCTTCTCTTCTGATAAAACCGCCGGGGATCTTTCCTACGGAATAGAGTTTCTCCTCATAGTCTACACTGAGCGGGAAAAAGTCAACTCCGTCTCTGGGTGCTTTTGATGCAGTGACTGTCGAAAGCACTACAGTATCTCCGAATCTTACGAGCACCGCTCCGTTTGCAAGCTGCGCCAGCTTGCCTGTCTCGATCGTCAGTGTTCTGCCTGACAGATCCATTGAAAAACTTTTGAACATTTTGTTCCTCCTTTTTACTTTCGGGAACGGGAGTTCAACAGTAGCCCGTAGATTCTGCATCTCGAAAAATGTTAAAACCGAAACGCATTCCGGGCTGTACAATCTACACTCTACGGTTGCTTTCCGCGCCCGTTGATATATATACAAACACAGAGCGAAAATCGATTCGCTCTGTGCCGTTTGACGATGATTATTACTTTCTGAGTCCGAGTTTGTTGACCAAAGCACGATATCTTTCGATATCAAGTCTCATAAGGTAATCAAGCATTCCTCTTCTCTGACCGACCATCATCAGAAGTCCTCTTCTTGAATGGTGATCTTTCTTGTGATCTTTGAGATGCTCGTTGAGGTGGTTGATCCTCTCGGTGAGAAGAGCTACCTGTACTTCCGGTGAACCCGTGTCGCCCTCGTGGATCGCATACTCTTTGATGATTTCCTGCTTTCTTTCTTTTGTCATGTCAATTGCTCCTTTTAATTTTTTTATTCCCTGATCTCAGATCCGGTCGGAGTCTTCCGAAATCCGTGAAAAGGGTACGAATGGTTATTATAACAAATGTTTTTCTTTTGTGCAACCCCTTTTTTCAAAAATTCGGGGCTCACGCATGAGCCCCGGGAACTTATGCCTTCACTCTGCGACTCTTCCCTCGAAGAGAATGAAGTTATCTTCAGACCATTCGGAATTTTCTGCCATCAGGAAGAAATGGAACGCGCTGTCGAAAAATACACGGACCGGTTCTTCAGGATCGTAAGCAGATTTCGGAACTTCTATGACGGTAACGGCGGCAGCTTCAACACCTGTATTTGTGACGTCGATAACGGC
>DBVT01000020.1:4765-12283 GCA_002308775.1 Mageeibacillus sp. UBA1257 | reverse complement strand
CACTGGTTCAAGTCCAGTAGGGGGAGCCAGAAAAAACGTTTGATTTGTTTTTCAAATCAAACGTTTTTTTTATGAAATCCGTTCCTTGCAGCACGTATCTGATCGAGCGTTGCCCGATCAGATACGTGTCGCTTCGCGAAAACTAATTTAGTTTTGAAATGTGAGATATATCTGTATAATTGCAAAGCCGAAAACATTTTACCATCAGCTCATTTTAAACTGACGCATATTTTAGTTTACGAAACAGGCGCGAGTTATCTTTAATTTGCGTTTTTTTTGTGCTAATATATGTTCAAAGAAAGGATGAGCTGAACAAACATGAACAATACGGGCAAAGAGGTCAGAATAATGGAAGGGCAGATGACAGAAATAAAATATTCAGCCGAGGAAATACTGCGCGCCGCGATCGATGTCGGAGAGCAGATATTGAAAAACGGGGGAGAGATCCACAGGGTCGAGGACACGATAGAGAGAATATGCAAAGCTTATGACGCACAGGAAGTCGAAGTATTTTCGATAACGACATTGATTGTCGCGTCTTTGAGAATGCCTGACGGGGACTATTCCCACCAGATCAGGAAGATCGATAAGACGAAAAATAACCTTGCCAGAGTAGAAAAAATGAACGATATCTCGAGGAAACTGTGCAATAAAACGCTCGAAATAAGCGAGCTGCGCGAAAAAATAGATTCGATTGAAAAAGAAAAAACTTATCCTGTCATACTTTACTATATTGCCGCGATGCTGGGAGCAGGAAGTTTTACGTTGCTTTTTAAAGGGGATATAATGGATGCCCTGTGCGCATCGATCGCGGGACTTTTGATCACCTTTGCAGACAGGCACATACCGAAATTCGTGAATCCGCTGATAGCCACGGTGATTAATTCGGCGATCGGAGGACTGTCCGTAATCGCTTTGGTAAAATTGGGACTGGGTCACAATATGGACCTTATAATGATCGGCACAGTCATGCTTCTGATACCCGGTCTTGCTCTCGGCAACTCAGTGAGAGACCTTATGAGCGGCGATACGATATCGGGCGCGATGAGACTTATACAGTCACTGCTGGTCGCCCTGATGATCGCGGCGGGATACGCAGTCGCGATATTTGTGATGGGAGGTGTTTCGTAATGGGCCCTGAAGAATGGAAGGAACTCGCGATAATGATCGCCTCGGGAGCTGTCGGAACTCTCGCATTCGCCGTGATATTCAGCGTAAAACCGAAACATCTCATTTTCGCAACTCTTGGCGGCATAATAGCGTGTTTTTTGTATTTTTTTACCAAAAATATAGGACTTTTCGCGGCAAATGCGATCAGTTCGTTCGCCGTGACGATGTATTCGGAATTGATATCGAGGCTTAGAAAGGCGCCTGTGGTCACATTTTTAACACCGGCTGTGATAACGCTTGTGCCGGGAGGATCGCTCTACAGGTGCGTAGCTTCGATGATAGCAAAAAATTACAAAGAAGCGGGAGGATATGCGCTCGATACGCTGAACGTCTGTCTCGGTATAGCTGCAGGCATCATGGTCGCATCGCTTTGCGTTTCGTGCTTCTTCCTTATAAAGAAAAAAATAATATCGCGTCGGGAGGCAAAGAGGTAAAATGTTATACAAGCCAAACGAAGGAAAGATCTGGGACCCGACGGTCGTATACTGGAAGGGAAAATATTACGCTTTCACAATGTTCTGGGCAAAGCCGGGGGAAGAGTCACTCGCGATGAGGCTCGCCGTTTCAGATGACGGTGCTCACTGGACTGATATGGGCTGCGTGCTGGACGGAGAGGGCGCCCCGGTCTACAAAATGAATATACATATGCTGAAAGACGGCAGTTTTGCGCTAAATCACGGAAGCTCGACGCAAAGGCCCGGCTGCGGCAATGACCTTCTTATATATTACGTTTCAGATGACCTGATCCACTGGAGGAGAACGGGTAAAAACACTCCTGATCCGAAATGGTACGAAAAGGAAGAAAGATGGGACCATATGGCAGTTATACCTTCGGAAGAAGGCGGATATATAGGCTATGTCGTTGCGACTCCCAAAAAAGAGATCGGCGGGATGATAGGTATACAAAGGTCTGACGACGGAATAAACTGGAGAGAATGTCCTCCCCCAAAGATCGACTGGGACGGATGCGAGAGCGTTCGCGAGATGGAAGTCGGAGGATGCGAGAAGATAGGCGATAAATGGTATCTGATAGGCGGCATATGCCCTCCGTTCGAGGGAAATTACGCTTACAGCTGCTACACTTTTACGGCGGAAAATGAAAACGGACCGTTCAGACCAGATAAAGAGGCGCTTAGACTATGCGGTTTTAACGGCAGGCAGGGCGACCTGTTCGTGCAGGCTCTTGCGGCGTTTGCGAGAAATTATACGAATGACGAGAAGCTTGTCAGCAATACCGTCGTATATTCACATGACGGCTGTTTCGGCGACACATGGCTGCTTCCTTTAAAGCTTGCGAAGGTCGATCGGGGCGGACATCTGAGACTTCATTATTACACAAAAAACGACGCTCTAAAGGGCAAAATAGTATCAAAAATCAACGAAATGACAGTAAAAACAACAGGTTTCGACGGTTATATGCTCGATGACCATTATGAAATAGAAGCGCTCGGCTCGTTCGACCCTCAAAAAGGAGCTGTCATCGAAGGTAAAATGAATATCGATCCGTATCCGGAAAGAGGACCCGTGAGAGCAGGCTGCTGGAGGCCCACAAGGTTCGGATTTTTACTCGAAGAAGACGGAGATCTCGGCGAAAAGTGCCGTGACGGAAATATTAAAACGGGGACCGAGATATTTGCTGACTGCACACTTTCGAAAAACAGGCAGACTACGATAGGCAATATCGATTTTACCGATATAAACGACGTAAAATATACTCCGGAGGATTTTATTTATCCGGGATGCGCGTCTCCGACAGGCCTCGATACGGGGAAGGAGCACACGTTCAGACTGCTTGTCAGATACGGCATGTTCGAACTGTATTTTGACGATCTCCATATTCAGTCATATACGATGAAAAAAATGCCGTCAGGGAAGCTGTATATTGCTCTCATGAACGGCATATGCAAACTGAAAGATTTAATTATTTACGAAGGAAATTTCTGACCGGAAGAAACTGTCACAATTATCTCCGCAATCACACAAGGTCGAATTTTTCGACCGAAACGGTGCACATCGGATAATTCGCGTCGACGTTTTCAAAGCGCAGATACATTCTTTTCGCGGTGAATTCGTCCGCGTCTTCGGGCAAACGGAAATCAACACTTAAAATATCTCTGTTGACGGCGACTCTCTTGTATACTCTTGCGTCTCTCGTGAGAGAATATTCCGAGCCGTCTTTTCCGCCGCAGACGAGTTCGATCGAGCACTTCAGCTGTCTCGGATAACTGATCTCAAAGCGCAGGGAAGTAAAACGGTTTAAGTCAAGTCTCGCGCACGGATATGAACTGATGAAGGCGCCGCACGAGCCGTTCTCACCGCGAAGACGCAGCGCAACGTCGCCTGAGGCGAAAGCATCGTCTCTGCAGAGCTCTGAAATGCCCTCTGGACGCCATGTGGGCCGTTTGTAGAAGTCCGGATCACCAAAGGTGAATGAAGTTACATTCTGACACTCAAGCCCCGTAAAAAGCCACGTACGCGTCTCTACGGCGGGGTCGTAATCTTCCGATGAAAAAGGAGTTACGGGGAGATCGCCTCTGTAGAGCGATTTATAGTTGTCTATGTCGCAACAGTTAAAAACGCATTTCGTTGGCTGAGCCACGTGTTCGTTCGTGAGTTTTACCGTGTCATCTCCGGCAAGCTCGGCTTTGGCGTCGTAATACACGCCGCGGCCGTCAGCGACTCTGAAGCCGTATGAAGAACGAAGATCGAGCTTTTCGCCTCTCCTGTCGAAAGTGACAAAAGCGGCTCCGTCTCTGAATTCGTACGAAGTCGCGATCGCGGCAGATCTGATGCCGGGGAAGCCGTATCTCATCCTGAGAGCGGCGTTTGCGAATCTTTTACCCAGGTCGTATTTATGGGAGGGATGGAGCGGATGGTTCCAGCCCTGCTGCCAGACTGTTTTGAGATCGTAATTCGTGACAGTGGAGAAGTTGTCCGGATGCTCCGCGGCGACATCTGAAATAGCCCTCGAAATATGATAAACTCCGCATTTTCCCTCTTCATAGAGGAACGGATTTATCTGCGACGCGATCATCGTGAACCGCTCGTCAGCCCCGAAGATATCCCTGTATGCCGTAAAATACACCCTCATTATTTCTCTGTAATATTCGTACGGATGGTCGTAATGTATGTTGTTTTCGCCCTGATACCATATAATTCCCGCGAATCTTACCCCTTCCAACGGCGCGATCTTCAAATTGTAAAGACCGGACGGCTGGTTGTAGCTCGCATAGGAATTGTCGTTCCAGCAAGCCTTATCGTACGTTTTTCCGTGCTCATGTAAAAGTCTCATATATTCCGGAGACGCTTCCGCATACTGCCTCGGAAGCCATCCCTCGCCGTCTGTTCCTCCGACAGACGCGTTCACGAAACCTACGGGGATGTCCTTGTCTGATGTTTTATTCAGCCTGTTATAAATATCGAGGATCATCGAAGTTCCAATCGCGGACGCGCGCTCAGTTTTTAATATTTCATCGAGAGTGCAGGTGAGCCACACTCCGTGGATGTCGTATACGGGTTCGTATGGCATTTCGGGATCGGCCGCGAACTCGTTCATCCAGCCTGAAACACCGAACTTGCAAGTCGTCATAGCTTTTGCGAATTCTTCAGGGCCCATTCCGAGAGGTCCCATCCAGTCCTGCAGATAGATGCGTATTTTTCTCTTCGAAAGAGCCTCGTACATATCGTCACGGGCGTTCATATAGTGATTCTGCATCTCCATATTCGACTGGCCGGAAGAGAGCCAAAGTTCGCCGAAAAGCACGTTCTTGATGACTTTTGTCTCTTTTTTACCGTTTTTTTCGGCGGAAACAGTTATTTCATACTCGTAAAATGACGCATCGGGCGTTGACAGAACGACTTCGAAAAGTCCGTCGGCGTTGGCCTTGGAGGAATCTTTTGAACAGATCTCGCTGCCTTTAACTATCGATGCCGAAACATCCGCAAGAGGCTCGCATCTGCCTTTTACCGTGAGAGAAGCCTTTGCCTGAAAGAGGGCGTTATCGGAAAAAATCGATTTTGTTTCAATCATGATCATTGATCCTTTCTTCTTCTTTTAATCATCGCCGGCGCGAACGCCGTGACTGCCGCTGCCGCGGCGAATGATATCACCGAGCCACAGCCCTTTTTATCATCATTGTCATCGGTATGAGCGTCCGAAACAGGCGTCTTAGCTGCTTCTTCCGCGGCTTTTTTACGGGCCTCGGCAAGATCTTCCGCCTGCTGATCGCTGAGAATCATGAACTGGGCAGCTCCCATCCATTTGTCATTGGCGAAATCGTACGCCTTGATCAGCGTGTATTTGTCATACATCTCGACGAAGAGTCCCTGCGAACCGACGACTTCACGATCTTCGTCGTTCCAAAGATAAGCGACCGAAGCTGTGTTAAAATACGATGCCGCGTCTCCGTAACCAGCAAGGCAGGGAACGAGGGAGTCGTAAGTCCAGTGTCCGTGACCGCAGAAGAGCATGACGTTCGGATATGAATTCAATATGCTTTGAAGCTCGTCGTTGGGATTTACTCCGTACCAGTCCTGGATGGCCGCGTTGACGTAAGAAAGAGTTCCGGAAGTCGTATCCTTGAGCGGCTGGTGTAAAAATACGAATATCGGTTTGCCTTTTTCGGCTTTTGAAAGTTCGTCTTTGAGCCAGCTGAGCTGATCGTCCGAAAGGTTCGCATAGAGCGATTCTGCGCCTTTTTCTGTTCCGAGAACTATAAATTCAGAACCGTACGCGTCAACGGAATAATAAACGTTGCTGAGATGAGAATAATCGAGGAAAAGCTTCATATATTTGTAAAAACTCGCATTTCCGAAAGACACCTCGTGGTTTCCTATAGCGCAGTGCCACTGTATATTTTTACCCTCGAGGAATGAGTCTCTCATCTCGGCAAATTTTTTCCACATACTCTCTATGCCCGCGTCAACGTTGTCTCCTACGGAGAATATCATCGATGTATCCGGTGCGAGAGAGCAGATGTCTTCGAGCGCGTTTGCAAAATGCTTCGTATGAAGGTCGCTGTCGGAAGCCGATCTGATGTGAATGTCGGAAAGGACGCTGAATTTGGTGATAAGTTTTGCGTCTTTAATATAATTCTCCGCAGGGATCTCGCAATAGCAGGTGTATGTTTTATCGTTTCCCTTTGAGGACCAGGTTACCTGTATGCCTTTTGCGCCGTCGGGGATCGCAAGAGCATTGTTGAGTTCGATCTCCACAGTACTATCGGACGAATAATCGAGCACTTTTATAGGGGTAAAACCTTCAATGGGTTTTTCGCCGTCAGACCATTCGAGCGTAAAAAAGCCTTCCCGGATATTGGCAGTATCTTTTACTGAAACCGTGACCTTTGCGTCCTTGATCATTCCGTTTTTGTTTTCACATGTAAAAACAGCGCCGAACATATTGTCGTCGTAAGCGTTTGCGACGGCTGCGATGATCAGTGTGCAGATAATGACCGGAAGGAGAAATCTCAAATATTTTTTCGTATATATCACCTCGGAAAAGTTGTAACAGAACATCTTTGATTATAGCTTAGATCCGGTCGAATTTCAAGACGCGAAGATATGCTTTGCGCCTCGTTTCAAATTGACAGCGACTGCCAGTAAAAGTAGAATAGTCACGGAGAACGGAAGAGGATGCGGAGCATATACCGCGTCGGGCAGGCTTGAATTATTTTCCTCAATATATTAAAATCTACTATGTAAAATTTGACGAGCATGGCGCCTTTTTAACAGAGCGCCTGTCGTTTTTTAAAGGAGATGTATGTATATGCATATAAACACAAGATGCCTGCATGCCGGATACGAAGCGAAAAACGGAGAACCTACAAACCCTCCGATCGTACAGAGCACGACATACAAATATGAGTCGTCAGAATTCATGGGAGCGCTTTTTGACCTGAAAGAGGACGGTTTCTTCTACTCCAGGCTCGCGAATCCGACAGTGGATATGGTTGAAAAAAAGCTTGCCGATCTCGAGGGAGGCGTCGGAGCGATCCTCACTTCATCGGGTCAGTCAGCGAATATGTACGCGATAATAAATATCTGCAAAGCGGGGGATCACGTGATATCATCGAGCGCGATCTACGGCGGAACATTCAACCTTTTTAACAAGACTTTAAGAGATCTGGGCATAGATTTCACATTCATTTCCCCTTATGCTTCTGACGAAGAGATCGAGGCGGCGTTCAAAGAGAACACAAAATGCGTTTTCGGAGAGACTCTTTCAAACCCTTCTCTCGACATACTGGATATCGAACGCTTCGCTAAGATCGCGCACAGACATAAGGTCCCGCTGATTGTGGACAACACTTTCCCTACGCCTGTAAACTGCCGTCCTTTCGAATTCGG
>DBVT01000020.1:0-4614 GCA_002308775.1 Mageeibacillus sp. UBA1257 | reverse complement strand
GCGGCTTATATGGCCAAAATGAAAGCGCACATTATGAGAGATATCGGATCGATGATGAGCCCGCAAAGCGCGTTTTACCTTTATCTCGGAATGGAGACTCTCGCTCTGCGCATGGAGAGACATTGCGAGAATGCAAAAAAAGTCGCCGCCTTCCTCGAAGACGAAAGTAAAAAGCCGAACGGAAAGATCACCTGGATCAATTATCCCGATATGCCCGGCAACAAGAATTATGAGCTTTGTAAAAAATACATGCCGAACGGCTCCTGCGGCGTTATCTCTTTCGGAATCAAAGGCGGAAGGGAAGCCGCGACGAAATTTATGGACTCTCTGAAGCTCGCATCCATCTGCACTCACGTAGCCGACGCTAAAACGATCCTCCTCCATCCGGCGAGCACTACTCACAGGCAGCTCACAGACGCGGAACTCGAGGCATGCGGCGTAGGCCCTGATCTCATCAGATTCTCCGTAGGCATCGAATACATCGATGATATCATCGACGACCTCAAAGAAGGACTCGCAAAGATATAAAGCAGTCTTCCGTTTTTTGAAATGACTGCCAAAAACAAGAACCGAAAGCATTCCCGCACCGGAGATCCGGCGCGGGAATGTTTTTTTAGTAAAAAAGCAGCAGAAACGGATTGTATTTATATTGTATTTTACGATTCGAATATGGTATACTATTTTATATGCTTATGCGCCCTGAACGTGTAGGACGCTTTGGCATTGGATTTTTGCGGCTGAAAAACAGTGGAAAGGAAGAAAAATACCATGATATACAGCATGACAGGCTACGGAAAAGGCACATCCGAAAAGGACGGCAGGACTGTAGTTCTTGAGATGAGATCTGTCAATCAGCGCTTCCTCGATATCACTGTCAAGATGCCCAGAAATCTCCTCGCGTATGAGGACGGTATAAGGAAGTCTATCCAAAAAAAACTCGCGAGAGGCAAAGTCGACGTGTTCGTCACTTTTACGGATACGTCAAGTCAGGACGTTGAGGTCATTCCCGACGAAGGACTTATGAAGGCGTACGTAGAGACGCTGACAAAGGCAGCGGAGGAAATGGAGATCTCGAACAGGCTGAATTCGACGGATCTGCTCAGGATACCTGATCTTTTTACCGTGACGCAGAAGGAGATCGACGCCGAGGTGATCCGTTCCCTGATCGATGAAGCCTTGAACAGCGCATTGGAGAGCATGCTCGCCATGAGAAAGAAAGAAGGCGCGGCGACAGTCGAATCGTTCCGCAGAATATTGAGCGATATCGAGTGCTGTTTCGCAGTCATCAAAGAGAGAGCTCCGGGAGTACCCGCCGATTACAAAGAGAAGTTCACTCAGAGGATAAGCGAACTGATGGACGGTGAAAACGTCGAGATCGACCGGCAGAGACTTGCGACTGAGGTTGCGATCTTTGCTGACAAAGCGTGCATAGACGAGGAAATAACGAGGTTTACGACTCATCTTGCTCATTTTAAGGCGATAATAGGTGAAAGCGAGGAGCCTGTGGGAAAGAAGCTTGATTTTCTCATCCAGGAGATGAACAGAGAGATCAATACGATCGGATCCAAGGCGAACGACATCACGATCACCGAGAACGTCATCGCGATAAAGAGCGAGATCGAAAAACTGAGAGAACAGGTGCAGAATCTGGAATGACCGAAAGGAAACAGAGGCAATGAAATTCATCAACATCGGATTCGGAAATCTGATCTCCGCTGACAGGATCGTAGCTGTCGTAAGTCCCGACGCGGCGCCGACGAGAAGGCTTGTCGCGGAAGGAAAGGACAGGGGCAAATGCATAGACGCGACCCAGGGCAGAAAAACGAGAGCTGTGATAGTGATGGACAGCGGTCATGTCGTTCTTTCTGCGATCCAGCCCGAAACAGCGGGAGCGAGGCTTGAGGAAGAGGAAAAGCAGGACGACTGAAAAGGAGACAAAACAGATGGCTGACGCAAAAAAGAGAAGTCTGCTTATAGTTTTATCCGGTCCGTCGGGAGTCGGAAAGGACACGCTGAGGAACATCTTCGCGGAAAGATACGACAACATCTTCAGGTCCGTTTCAGTGACGACGAGAAAAAAGGGACCTGCGGAGACGGAAGGCAAGGATTACTATTTCCTTACGAACGAGGAATTCGACAAAAAGCTTGCCGACAACGAGATCCTCGAATGGGATACGTACAATTCCAACAGATACGGCACTCTGTGGAGCACCGTGAGGATGTACGTCGAACAAGGCAGGAACGTGGTCTTCGCGCTGACTATCCCGGGAGCGCTTGCGATCAAAAGGGCTTACCCGGAAGACACAGTGTCCGTTTTCATTTTACCTCCGAGCATGGAGGAACTTGAAAAGAGACTAAAGGGAAGAGGAAGAGAGGATGAGGAGATCATCCGGAAGAGGCTTGACATCGCGATCGAAAAAGAACTCTCACACGCGGGAGAATTCGATTACAGAATAATAAACGACGACTTTGACAAGGCGATCGATGACCTTTACGAGATCGTCAGGAAAGAAAAACAAATTCGAGGAGAGGACGTTTAAAATGAAAAACACAAAGAAAGCTATGATCTATCCGGCAATCGCGGAACTCATGGAAAAAGTCGACAGCAAGTACACGCTCGTTATTATGACTGCGAAGAGAGCAAGACAGATAACGGCGGGATCCATCCCGAGAACTGATTTTGATTCGAAAAAGAGCACATCGATCGCAGTGAACGAGATATACGAGGATAAAGTCACATATTCGCGCACAAAGGACGGAATCAAATAATATTTTTTCTGCCGTAAGATGATCGGCGGAACTTCAGGAGGAAAAGCATGGCAGTAGAGAAAACCATGGAAAAAATCGTGGCTCTCGCGAGAAACAGGGGATTTGTATATCCCGGCTCCGAAATTTACGGAGGCCTCGCGAACAGCTGGGACTACGGTCCTCTCGGCGTTGAACTTAAAAACAACGTCAAAAAGGCGTGGTGGAAGAAATTCGTGCAGGAAAGCCCGTACAATGTAGGCGTGGATTGCGCGATTTTGATGAACAGAGAAGTCTGGGTCGCTTCCGGACACGTTGGCGGCTTCAACGATCCGCTGCTTGACTGCAAACAGTGCAAGGCAAGACACAGGGCGGACAAGATCATCGAGGACTGGAACAAGGCAAACGGGATCGACATCTCCGTAGAGGGATGGAGCAACGACCAGCTCGACGCGTATATCGCTGAAAAAGGCGTCACATGCCCTGTATGCGGTTCTACGAATCTCACAAAGATCAGAAAATTCAATATGATGTTCAAGACGTTCCAGGGAGTCACGGAGGATTCTCAGAACGAGGTATATCTGAGACCGGAAACGGCGCAGGGAATATTCGTGAACTTCAAAAATATACAGAGAACGTCCCGCAAGAAGGTTCCGTTCGGCGTTGGCCAGATCGGAAAATCCTTCAGGAACGAGATAACTCCCGGCAATTTTATTTTCAGGATCCGCGAATTCGAGCAGATGGAGCTTGAGTTCTTCTGCAAGCCGGGAACAGACCTTGAATGGTTCAATTACTGGAGAAATTACTGCCATCAGTGGCTTCTCTCGCTCGGTATCAGCGATGAGAACCTCAGACTTCGCGACCATGCGAAGGAGGAGCTCGCTTTCTACAGCAAGGCGACGACTGACTTCGAATATCTCTTCCCGTTCGGCTGGGGAGAACTCTGGGGCGTCGCCGACAGGACGGATTACGACCTCAAACAGCATATCGAACATTCCAAGGAAGACCTTTCATATTTCGATCCCACTACGAATGAAAAATTCATACCGTATGTTATTGAGCCTTCTCTCGGCGCTGACAGAGTGACCCTTGCGTTTCTCTGCGAAGCATACGACGAGGAAGACCTTTCCGCAGACGGTAAAACGGATTCGAGAACGGTCCTTCACTTCCATCCTGCGATCGCACCGGTGAAAGTGGCCGTTTTACCTCTCGTGAAGAAACTCTCGGACGACGCTTACAAGCTTTACGAGCAGCTCTCGAAGAAATACGTATGCGAGTTCGACGAAGCGGGAGCGATAGGCAGAAGGTACCGCAGACAGGACGAAATAGGAACTCCTTTCTGCATCACATACGATTTCCAGACAAGAGGCGAAGATCAGCCTGACGGAACTCGCTCAGAAGGCGATAACGCGGTCACGATCCGTTTCCGCGACTCAATGGAGCAGGTAAGAATACCGATCGAGGGCATTGAAAAATGGCTCGACGAAAAACTGGCATTCTGATTCATAATTTATAATATTTTAGGAGGTAATTATTTACTATGGCTAAGTACGTTTACTTATTTACTGAGGGCAATGCCACGATGAGAAATCTTCTCGGCGGAAAAGGTGCCAACCTTGCTGAAATGACCAACATCGGTCTTCCGGTACCCCAGGGCTTCACCATCACAACAGAAGCTTGTACTCAATATTATGAGGACGGCAGAACGATCAACGACGAGATCATGGCTGAGATCATGAAATACGTTGAGATCATGGAAAAGATCAACGGTAAAAAGTTCGGCGATCTCAAGAATCCTCTTCTTGTTTCCGTTCGTTCAGGCGCAAGAGCTTCAATGCCCGGCATGATGGACACGATCCTCAACCTCGG
>DBVT01000057.1 GCA_002308775.1 Mageeibacillus sp. UBA1257 | reverse complement strand
AGTTGATGCTCCGCATCGAACTGTTTTTGAAAGTGTCAATGCCATAACGACAAAAAGTTTCATTTAAGCGTCAAAGACCCGCGCAGCCTCTCTCGCTGCGCGGGTGCTTTTTTACCGATTCAGAATTGATTATCTTACTTTTCGCCTGCTTCTTCGGCGATTTTAACGTCGTTTTTCTTCGAATTCCTGATCAGCCGGTGCAGGACGATCATTGACAAAGTGAAATGAACGGCGGCGGTCGCTGTCCACGAAAGGGGATAGGAAATGAAAACAGATTCGAGCGTCCGGTATTTCGCGAAAACGGTGAATATCCATAAGACGCGGAGGATGCAGATCCCAACGAGGGAAACGATGGTGGAGGTGAGCGATTTTCCGAGGCCGCGGAGGATGCCGGAGCCCGTTTCCATAAAGGCCAACGTACAATACGGGATCATCATAATAAAGATCCTCGTCATTGCGGCTTTGACCGCGAGTTCCGATCTTACGGAATAAAGGGATACGAGGGGGTTCCTTAAGAGAATGATGATGCCGCCTGCAAGAAACGCGATGACAAATGTGACGAGATAGCAGTTCGCGATGACTTTCTTGATGCGCTCATATTTTTTCGCCCCGTAATGCTGGCTCGTAAAAGTGACTGCGGCCTGATAAACGGAGTTCTGTGCGGTATACGCGAATCCCTCGAGGCTGCTTGCGGCGGTATTTCCGTCGATTATGTCAGAGCCGCCGGGGCAGAGGGTGTTGTTGACAGTTATTATTGAAGACTGGATGAGCATGTTTGAAAGCGAGAAAAGCGCACCCTGTACGCCTGCCGGGAGTCCGACGAAAAGTATGCTCTTGAGCGCTGTTTTGTCGATCTTAAGCTTGCGGAAGTTCAGTTTGCACCAGCTTTCGCTGCGCGAGAGGCTTATGCCGAAGAGCACCGTCGAGGCAATATTCGAGATGACCGTAGGCCACGCGACACCGTCGACATCCATTTTAAAAGCGAGCACGAAAAGCAGATTCAGACCCACGTTCAAAAGTCCTGTCGCTGTTAAAATATACAGCGGAGTCATCGTATCTCCCTTTGCTCTGAATATTGCTATCAGATAGTTTGTAAGTGAAATAAACGGTACGCCTATGAAATATATTACCGTATATTTTGTCGCAAGATCGAGGATCGTTCCCTGGTCGCCCAAAAGAGCCAGCGTAGGTCTGCTTATGAATATTCCTACGATCATGCAGACTATACCCAGGAACAGGCCGAGAAGCAGGGAAGTGTGGACTGCTTTCTCTGTCGCTTCGCGGTCTCCTTTTCCGATATTTTTTGCGACGACGACGTTCGTTCCGACGGAAAATCCCATGAAAATATTGAGTATCAGGTTGATCATGGCGCCTGTCGTGCCGATCGATCCCAGCGCTCCCTCTGTGTCGGAAAGTCCCACCACCACCATGTCCGCCGCGTTGTAGAGCACCTGCAAAAGGTTCGTCAGCATCAGCGGCAGCACGAAATAGATTATCTTCGGCAGCAGTTTTCCTTCGAGAATATTTTCGTCTCTTCTCGCAAACAGTTTCATCCGGCGGTCAGTTCCAATCAGTTAAAATCCGCAAGTCAGATCAGGGCGATCTCCGCCCGGATACGTTTTCTCATTCGAGTATGTTTGATGTTATATAATCGACGCCCCAAGCGATATATTTTTCCGCGTCCTCTTTGCTGTCGCAAGTCCAGATATTGACCTCGATGCCTTTTGAGTGCAGCAGTTTTATCATATCTTCAGTCAGACTCGGATAGTAGATATCAAGACCGAAGCGGTTCTTTTCGAGGAACTCCACGGTTTTTTCGTCGCATCCGCCTGTGAGGAACTGGATGGGGAAGTCGGGGAACATTTTACGTACCCTGACAAGGACATCCGCGATGAACGAAATGATCACCGTGTCGTCAAACATCCCGTAGTCTTTTATTATTTCGAACATTCCCGCGAGAGTGGGCTCATCCATATCGCATTTTATTTCCAGGATCGCATGCTTGCCGTATTTCTTACATATTTCGAGGTAATCCTCCAGTGCGGGCGTCCTGTAATCCGTTCTCGGAGCTTTTCCGTGCCAGTTTATCATCACATGGCTCTGCGACTCGGCCAGCTCCGCCTGCTCGACGTTCAAATCAACATTCGCGACCCTCTTCAGATCCGCGTCGTGTAAAATGATGAATTTTCCGTCCTTCGTCGTGTGCACGTCAGTCTCTATGCCGAAATATTTCTGCCTGTTTCCCGCCGCCACGAACGCTGCCGCCGTGTTTTCCTTCTCAAGTCCCGAAAGCCCCCTGTGGGCGATCATTTTCACATTTTTGCTGTCGATCTTCACCGTATCCATTGCGCAAACCTCCTTACACTCAATCCCGCTAATAATAACACAATTTCACCTCTTTTTCCACGGGCAAGAGGCCCTTCCTCTCAAAAATACTTGACAAACCTCCTTGCCGTAAGTAAAATGCACATTGCTGATGTTCCCGTAGCTCAGCAGGATAGAGCATTCGCCTCCTAAGCGAAAGGTCGTGCGTTCGAATCGCATCGGGAACGCCAGAATAATGAGAACCCCCGAAACGCCTTAAAGAAGGGTGCGTTTCGGGGGTTTTGAATACATTAGTGCAATAATTAAGCCCCAAAACGCCTTACATAATGGTGCGTTTCGGGGGTTTTGAATACATTAGTGCAATAATTAAGCCCCAAAACGCCTTAAACAAGGGTGCGTTTCGGGGGTTTTGAATACATTAGTGCAATAATTAAACCCCAAAACGCCTTAAAGAAGGGTGCGTTTCGGGGTTTTGAATACATTAGTGCAATAATTAAACCCCAAAACGCCTTAAAGAAGGGTGCGTTTCGGGGTTTTGACAACATTTTTGCACAATTTGACATTTTTGTTGATTGATTCAGGACAGAGAATCAACATACTTTGCAAGTTCAAAAAAATGTTGATTAGAGAAAGGAAAAAAGAACAACACTTTTTGCAAATAACAGTTTTTTGTTGTCTTTTTAGAGCAGAGGAGACAACATTTTTTCGGCAATACACAAAAATGTTGATTTGGTTACAATACACGAACAACATTTTGTTAGCTTTCCAAGTTTTTGTTGTTCATTTTGAGCGAAAGGGACAACATTTTTTCAAAAGCTAAAAAGATGTTGACTGCACAGGCGATTTGAATCAACATCTCTCACATCTTGGCAGATTATGTTGTTTTTTGGGGGATACAAAATCAACAATTTGTTTTGTCGCAAGGAAATTGTTGTTTTGAACGCCGCGATCCGCTCCATTTTAGTCAAAAATCGTTGGGATGGCGGCCAACGGCCGCAACAACTTCCGTGGGATGGCGCCACAAAGGTGGCGTGACCGCTCCAAAACATTCATTTTCTCGTGGAATGGAACTATTTCCAAGCGCAACAACTTAATAATGTGGATGATTTCGTTGGGATGGCGGCCAACGGCCGCAACAACTTCCGTTGGGATGGCGCCACAAAGGTGGCGTAACATCTTTCGCCTGTTTTCCTTATCAATACCTCCCGCACTCTTTCACCGTCTGCATGATCGCTTTCATATTTTCAAACGAAACTGAATTGGGAATGGAATGGTCGGAAGAGAAGATATAGCCTCCGTTCTCCTTGAGGATCGGGACGGTTTCGCGGATGGCGGAGACGATCGCGTCTTTGTCATCCCAGAGGACGGCGTTGATGCCGCCGTGCAGAGCGAGGCGGTCGCCGTATTGCTTTTTGAGCGCGACAGGATCCATGCCGGCTTTGACCTCGAGGGGGTTGAGGCAGTCGATGCCGATCTCGACGAGGTCGTCGATCCTTGACATGACATTGCCGCATGAGTGGAGATGGGCGTAGACACCGTGGTCGTGTGCCCAGTCAACGGCGCGTTTGTGCGATGGTTTCAGAAGCTCGCGGTAGAATTCATTGGAAAAGAAAGTTGTGCCCTTGTAGCCCATGTCGTCAGGCCAGTAAATTTCGTCGAAACGGTATCCGGCGTCCCAGATCCGGTCAAACAGGGCGATGCAGCAGTCGAGATAAGTGTCGAACATGTCGCGCACCCAGTCGGGGTCTTCGTACATCGCGATCAGAACGGTTTCAGTGCCTGCCATCCAGGAGTGAGTGACGTCGAAACCGAACCAGAAATTCGCCGTGAGCCATCTGCCTTCGGCGCGCCATTTGTCGTAGTTTTCTTTTAAATATTGCCAGGGAATGCGGTCGTCTTCGAGGCGCAGCATGCGCGATTTCGCATCTGCCCAGACGGAGGGATCTGTCACTTTGTAATCTATGAATTCGGGCGTTGAATCGAGTTCCTTGAAATTTTTGAGCGTGACGCCCCAGGGGGT
This sequence comes from Mageeibacillus sp. UBA1257, assembly GCA_002308775.1. Lineage (GTDB taxonomy): Bacteria > Bacillota > Clostridia > UBA1212 > UBA1257 > UBA1257. The sequence goes on along the minus strand of DBVT01000057.1, from coordinate 8,139 downwards.
AGTGGAGATGACATAGCGGTCAGTTTCCTCGAGGATCTTAACTTCGTAGCGGGGAGAGATGTCGACGCCGATGCCCTCGACCAAGTCGATGTCGAAATATTCGCGCCAGTCTGCATTTTTCGGAAGTCCTTCATTGTGCCAGCGTCTTATCGTGCCTTCCCACGGGCCGTCGATGATCGGGATCCTGTCAGCCTCTTTGTGCCCGTACATCCTCTTAAAACGTTCATAAGTCGTCATGGTCGGTCTCCTTCAAAACGATTCAAAACAAAAAGATTCTGCTTGAATTATACCATTTCGGGGGCTTTTGTCAACGATCCGCGGAAAGAACAAAAGAAGAAAAAATGAAGACAAACCGAAGGTAAAAAGAAGCCCGAAAGAGCGTAAAAAAGCCCAAAAACACACAAAAACAACCAAGTATTTCGCAAGATCACGCCATTTCAAAGATCACCCGAAGGCAGTCGATCTCATTGACAATCTCATATATTTAATATACAATGACCGTATAAAAGGACAAATACGACCATCAGAGAAAGCAGGGAATAATCATGTCAGAGACAATTGCAAAAAAAGCGGCTGAATATGAGTCGTTTTACAGGGATTATTTGATGAACGATGTGGTGCCGTTTTGGCTCGGGAGCGATCTGCTCGACGAAGAGTACGGAGGGTATATCACATCTGTAGACAGAGAAGGAAAGTGCTACAATGACGACAAATCCGTATGGTTCCAGGGAAGATGCCTTTGGACGTTTTCGGCTCTTACGAAAAAATACGGAAGACGTCCCGAATGGGACAAGGCCGTTCAGACCGGAGTAAGATTCCTCGATGAAAAATGCGTCGACAAAGACGGAAGGATGTTCTTTACGGTCACGAGAGACGGAAGACCGCTCAGAAAGAGAAGATATATGTTCTCTGAGAGCTTTTATGTTTCCGCGATGGCTGAATACGGAAGCGCTTTCGGTGACAAAGAGGCGCTCGAAAAAGCAGAAAAATGCTTCGACAATATGGTTGACTGGTACTATCATCCGGAAGACGATCCGTTCAAGATCACGCCCAAGAGCAACGCCGAGACAAGACAGGAGCGTTCCGCGGCAGTTCCGATGGTGCTCCTTTGCATAAGCCAGCAGCTCAGAAGATGCATACCGGAAAAGGCCGAAAAATTCTCAAAGATCGTCAAAATGATCATCAGCGACCTTTTGAAATATCATTATCATCCCGAGTTAAAATGCAACCTCGAAACAGTCCTGATGAACGGCGATATGATAGACAATCCCGCAGGCAGAACGATAAATCCCGGTCACACATGCGAAAACGCGTGGTTCTTAATGAGCGAAGCGATCTATACAAAGGACAAGAGAGTCCTCGAAGTAGCTCTTAAAATGTTCGACTGGGCATTCGAAAAAGGCTGGGACAAGCAGTACGGCGGCATGCTCTATTTCGTGGACGCTAAAGGACGCCCCTGCGAGCAGCTCGAATGGGATATGAAACTCTGGTGGGTACACAACGAAGTCCTGATCGCCTCCCTGGCGGCATACGCTCTCACAGGCAAGGAAAAATACTGGGACAGATTCACGATGGTCCACGACTACGCTTTCTCTCATTTCGCCGATAAGGAATGCGGAGAATGGTACGGCTATCTCCATCGCGACGGAACAGTCTCGCACACGCAGAAAGGCTCCATGTGGAAAGGCCCGTATCATCTGCCTCGCTGCCTGATGCTCTGCGACGAAATTCTCGGTAAAATAGCGGCAGGGGAGCCCCTCGATCCGCTACTGTAAAAAAGGAGCCACATATGAATACGGAATCTGTAAAAAAGCAGCAGCTCATAACGGGCACATTCATTGACGAGATCACATATGACATCCCGTCGTCAAACTGGACGCGCGAGCAGTGGTCGCAGGATCTCGACAATATGCAGGCGATCGGCATCGACACTGTGATCTTCATTCGCGGCGGCCTCGGGAACAAGACGGTCTATCCCTCGGAAGCGTTTAAAACGCAATACCGCAGCGACTTCGCCAAATTGATCTTCGAGGAAACCTCCAAACGCGGCATGAAGGTCATTATGGGCATGTACATCTCATCGATCGACTGGAACCACGGCGACGCAGCAGGTGAAATACGCAAAAACAAACTCTTCGCAGACGAGATCATGCGGCGATACGGCGACTACCCGTCCTTCCACGGCTGGTACATCCCCCAGGAAACGTGCACCGAAGAGCTCAACATCTGCGACGTTTTCAACGGTCTCTCCTCAATTGCCAAGGATAAAACTCCTGACAAAAAGGTCATGATCAGCCCGTTCTTCAAAGGAGCTGTCATCGACGCGCACAACTTCCTCACACCCGAACAAAATGCCGAGGAGTGGCACCGCATCTTCGTAAAATGCGGCGAAGGAATCGACATCTGCGCCTTCCAGGACGGCCCTGTTCCCCGCGAGGACATGCCTGCCTATTACACCCGCATAAAAGACGTCTGCAGCGAATTCTCCATCAGCACTTGGGTCAACTGCGAGACTTTCGAGCGCGACGTGCGCTGCATGTACTACCCGATCCCCTTCGAGGAACTTCGACGCAAACTCGAGCTCCACAGCCTCTACGCCGACAAGATCATCACCTTCGAATTTTCCCACTTCCTCAGTCCACAATCCATCTATCCGTCAGCCCGCAACCTCAACCGCGTGTACAGGGAGCATTATGGTGTGTAATGGGGAAAATGAAAAGTAAAAATATGTTTCGAGTTTTTCAAGCCGTCCGAGTATCATTTCGGACGGCTTTTATTAAATGAATGTTTTTTTTCTCTCTATTTTATCTCCCCTTATATTCCCTGATCGTCATGCCTGTTTCTCGCTTGAAGAAGTAGGACAGGTAGTAAGGCGAGGAGAAATCGAGGAGCTGGGAGATCTCTTTTACGCTTTTGCCGGAGGAGAGGAGGGAGATGACGCGGGAGACGCGAAGGTGGTTGAAGTGCTGCATGATGCCGCCGCCGGTGAAGCGGTGGAAGATGGCTTTGACTTTGCCGGGGGATTCGTAGACGCCGAGGCAGATGTCGTTCAGAGTGAGATTGCGGTCGATGTTGTCTCGCATGAAGGACATGATCCTGGTATAGCAGGAGGCGGTCGGGTCCTTGGAAGGGGAGATGCGGGCGTCCTCGCCGCGGCGTATGAGGGAGAGGCAGATGAGCTCGATGAGGCTTTTGATGATCTGAAGTCCGACATTGTCCACTGAGACAGAGCTGAAGAAGCGCGTGAATTCAGTCTCGTCCTGTTCGCCGAAGAGGGTGAACAGTTCTTTGAGTATGAGGCCTACGGTGTGTTCCTCTTCTTCCGTCGATCTGTAATGGCCTCCCATGACCTGCGTCGAAAGACCCATGCCGTCGAACGATACGGTAAACAGTTTGCAGCTGGCTCCTTCCTCAACTCTTATACTGTGAAACCATTTCGGAGCGTGTAATATGACGTCGCCTCTCGTGCAGTGATACACCCTGTCTTCCGAAGTTATCGTGCACTCACCTGAGCGAACGAACGCGAGTTCCCAAAAGTCGTGGCGCTCTCCGGGAAAGACGAAACCGTCAGCGTAAGTCATATGATATATCGTATATAAGTTTCTTATCGAAACGAGAGAGTATACAGGTACCGGTTTGTAGACCGAGATCTCGGGAGCGATCTTAATTTCTGTTTTACCTTCCATATTACGCCTTCTTTTTGCCTGCTGATTTTAGACCGATTTCGTATTTTTACTGGACAAAATCATATTGAAAAGTGTAAAAAATACGAATACAATACAAGTATGCTGAAAAAAGCATAAAAAGTCAAGAGACAGGAGTGTTGAAAATGAAAAAAGTTCGCATGGGATTTTTGGGTATCGGACCGAGAGGCCAGGGGCTCGTCGAATGCTACATGAACCATCCGCAGGTCGAGTTCGTCGCTTTTGCCGATATCGCTGAAAACAGAGCGGCCGATTTCGCCGCTTATTACAACAAAAAATACAACGCAAACGCCAAAGCTTACACGTCTTACGAGGCGATGATGAAAGAAGCCAAAATGGACGCGATGATGATCGGAATGGATCCCGACAAGCAGGTCGATTACGCAGTCGACGCGATGTACAAGGGCATCCACGTGATGACGGAAGTTCCGTGCGCTTTTACCATAAAGCAGTGCTGGGACCTCGTAAACGCTGTCAAAAAAACGGGCTGTAAATACCAGCTCGGTGAGCAGACGCGCTACTGGAATTTTATCAAAGAGTGGCGCAAGATGGCGGCCGCGGGAGAGTTCGGAAAGATCATTTACGCTGAAGGCGAGTACCTCCATTACGAAAAATACTGGGATCTTCTGAGAGACAAAAAGACGAATTACGAGATCTGCCCGAAGAACCTCGATGAGCTGAACGATCCCAATTGCGAGAAGTCCTGGAGATATTACACATGTCTCTACAATCCGATCTTATATATGCCTCACGAGCTTTCACCGCTGCTTTCGGTTACGGGCGGCAGGATCGAAAGAGTAAGCTGCTTTGCGAACAAACCGGGAAGATACACGGATACGCAGTTCGAGGCGGTTCCTCTTCAGACAGCTCTTATGTACAACTCAAATGACACGATCTTCTCTCTGAGAGCGGGATTCAGCGTGCCTTACGGACCGAAGCTGGAGACAGGCGCGCACTGGTATCAGATCAAGGGAACGAAGGCGACGGTCGAGACATGCAGAAGCACTCTCGATACGATGAAGCTTTATCATGCTGACGGAGAATGGGAGACGAAGGACTGGGGCTGCGTCGATCAGACAGAACCGGACGAGATCAAAAACGCCAGCCACGGCGGAGCTGACTTTTACCCGATCATGTATTTCATCGATGCGATCGTCAACGACAAAACTCCTCCGATGGACGTCTATAAAGCTGTCGAAACAGCGGCTCCCGCGATCCTCGCAAACGAATCGTCGAAATACGGCGGCATGATGATGGAAGTGCCCGATTTCAGAGTTTAATTTGGATGATCAACGGTCATACGTTGTTTCATATGACTTATCATTAACAGGTGACTTATGCAGTATTTGTATCTGGCGCTTGCTGTCCTGACTTCGGGATACAGCGGCGTATGCTATAAAAGGGTTTCTGCCGGATCGCGGAGCAGGGCTGATTCAGCTTTGATGCCCGTGATCTGGTTCGTGCCTTTGACTGTCGTTTTTCTCGTGATCGCGCTTGCGACGGGAGGGATCGACGCGTCTGCCGGAGTTTTACTTCCCGCGCTGATGGGAGGCATCGCTTCGGCTGTATGCGCATATTCTCTCCTTGAGAGCATGAAGGCGAATTCTTATTCTCTCGCGATAATCATCGTGAATCTGAGCTTCATTTTCCCGGTGATATTTTCGGCGATTTTTTTGCACGAGAAATTCCACATTCTGCAGTTCATCGGCATGATCCTGGCAGTCGCTGTCATCCTCATCCTCAACGTGGGGAAAGGGGAAGGCCGCAGCACGCCTCTCGCTCTCGCGCTCGCCGTCTTGTCGTCCCTCGGCAACGGCCTGATCGATTTTTCGATCAAAATACAGCAGAACAGCATGCCGGGAGAAGGAGAATATTCATTCTTCTTTTTCACATATCTTTTCGCGACTGCGATCTGCGTTATTATGTATCCGTTCTTCAGGACGGCGGGAAATATTTCCCGGAAGAAGTCGGAAGATATCGACTCCGAAGAGGAACGTGACAGGCTTAAGTTTGACAGGAAGTTTTTTGCCGGCACGGTCGTTCCGGGGCTTTTGATAGCCGTGTGCAACGGCGTGTGCTTCTTCTCTGTGAGCAGACTGACGGGCTGGATGAACGCGGCTGCGGAGTTTACGGTGATCACATCTTTGTCGATCGTGATATCGCTCGTCGTGGGTTTTGTCAGGATGAGGCAGAAACTCACATGGCGCGAGATCGTCAGCCTCATTTTCTGCGCTGTGGCGATCGTCTGCCAGTATTTAAATCTGATATGAGATTTGATGTGAGATCAGAAACGACATATGATGCGGCTGACGCCGTGATCTGATTTTTCAGGAGGTTTTTATGGTTCTTTACTATTATCACGACAGATTCGCCCATGCGGCAGTGAACGCCGCGGGGCTTGACTACACTTCGGCATATATCCCGGTGATGCTCAAAAATCTCGGCTTTTCTTCCTGCAGGATGTGCCCTGACGAGCTCGGAAGACTGTCTTCCGGCGATCTTCTGATCATCGGTTCGGATACTCTTTCCGATGCGTCTTCTTCGGCTTTGAAAGATGCGATCGACCGCGGCGCCAAAGTCGTTTCTTTTGCGACAAAAGGCTGCGGATTTTTACCCGAAACGGTGCCCGGAAAATGCTCTGACGACGATTACGAAGTCGTGGGATATTTTAAATTCGAGAACAGCAGCGAGCCCCTGCCTGTGCTTCATAAATACGACGTAATAAAGGATCTGAATGCTGTGAAATGCGGCGGATTCGATATTTCCGGAAATATTTTCGAAAATCTTTCTGAAAGTGCCGCTGTGAGGCCGCAGGAGGGCCGCAGAGGCGTTTCGTACGTCAAAAAGGATAATTTAGCGTTTTTCACATTCGACCTGCCTGAGAGCCTCTGGAGGGCCGCAGACGGTCGCCCCACGACTGTAGGCAAAAACGGTTTCAACGTCGGAAGAGTTCCGGACGGACAGGTGCTTGAGCCTGATTATGATCACGACATCGCATATGCTGACAGTTACCTTCGCGAACTGGAAAATATCATTCTCGCCGCGGGTTTTCCGAAAATGTGGGCGCTGCCTGAAAAGGACGGAAAGCCCTGCGACATAATGCTCTTTTTCTCGGGCGACGACGACGCGGGCTCTGCCGAAAACGATATGTGCGCAGCGGAGGAAATGTACAAAAGGGGACTTCCTTACCACATCAATCTGATGCCCTGCGATCTTGAAGGTCATTTCGTCATCGACCGCGAGCAGTTTTTACAATTGCATAAAATGGGCGTCGAAACCGATATTCACTACAATTTCCTGATGTTCCCGTATTCAGACGAGGGATTCGGTATCCAGTCCGATATGTATTTCAAGGCCTTCGGCGAGCACTCAAAAAGCCCCGTAAACCACTGCCTCGTACAACACGGCACTGCCGCCGACCGCTTCCGCATACAGATGAAATTCGGCGCGATCTCAGACAACAACAGGATGCAGAACAAGCTCGATCCCAATGACGTCAACGCGTTCAACCTGACGGGCTTCAACTTCGGTTCCGCGTTCCCCAGATTCGTTGTCTCCGACGCCGCCCACGGCAACACTCCCCTCGATTTCTGCGAGGTCTACAATTCATACTACGAGCCGCGCATTTTCGACTGCCTCCCCGAGGAATACAAGCAGGTCGAAGATTACCTTGACGACGGCGTGAGATACGGTCGCCCCCTCCAGCTTTTTACCCATCCGCACTACATCTCCGGTAAAATGGGCTATCCTAAAGAGCCTGCTCTGCGGGCGCTCGATCATATGAAAGAATATGTCGCTTCCAAAGGCTGGAACGTGATCTATACAGCTCCCACAGCGGTAGGGCAGTGGTGGCACGACCGCGCAGCCTGCAGCATATCTTCCGTAACACTTCGCAGTTTCACCGTTAACAATCCGAACGACCGCTCTGTCTGCGTCGTCCTTCCCAAAGGGGTCACAAAAGCCTCCGTGAACGGCTCTCCCGCAAGCGTTACGACAAAGACCGTCGCAGGTAAAATGACCTCGATCATCTGCGTCTCACCCGGCGAGTCAAAAGTTGAATATCTCCTTTAAAAAGAAAAAGTACATGGAACGCCCGGCGCGATCATCGATGAGAGCGCCGGGCGATCGTTTCAGTGCGGTTTGCGATCATTTTACATTCAATTGTTCATCGCATACAGGTTTCATGCTGTTTCAGATCGTACTTGATCACCTTTTCCTGAACAAAGCGAATTTTTTCTTCTCATACAACTCTGTTTTTGCGTCGAGCACGCGGTAGCCTGTCTTTTCTACAGCGGCCATTAAAGCTTCTATATCGGGCTCTGTTTCAGTGATGACCTCGGTCAGCCCTTTCGAATGGGAAGAGGAGACGCTTTTTACTTCGCATGTGTTCCTCACTGCGTCGTTTATGCGTGCCTCGCACATGCCGCACATCATA
>DBVT01000131.1:9978-18690 GCA_002308775.1 Mageeibacillus sp. UBA1257 | reverse complement strand
TACGAGCACCAGTGCTCCCAGTCCGATCGCGAGATATTTTACGAAATTCGTATTGTAAGTTTTTTTCTTCGCGCGCTTTTTGTTCGCTTTTTTGACATTTGTCGCCATAAAATAACCACCTTTTATGTTTTGAACCTTTTATTTATCTGTCTTCGGTCTGTCAGTTTCCAAAAACACTAGGATATTATATACCCGGTAAAACTTATTTGCAAGTAAATTATTCTTCGCTCATTTTTTGGGACAGAAGAGTATTTTCTTCACATTTTCGATTATAACGTCGGGCGGATCGTCCTTCTGACTGCTGCTGACGCGAAGAGATACGTACGGGCTCTTTCCCACTCCGACATTGACCTTTCGTCCGAAGATCCTTGTGGCGTAGTTGCCTATCTCCGAAAGCGACTGTGCAGGGGCGCTGTCGTCAAGCATGAAGAAAATAAAATCTCCGCGGCGGACGACAGAGGAGATCTGTTTACTCTCTGCGAGACAGCGGATATACGATATCTGCATGAGGCGGAGCGTTTCTGCAGGGACCTTGCCGAATCTGTCAGTCATATCGTTCGTTAGGTCTTCAATATCGTCTTCCGATTCGATAGCGGAAATGCTGCGGTAGATACTTACGCGGCTCTCTTCGTCCTCTATATAGTCCTCGCTTATATACGCTGCGATCTTGATATCCACGTTCGACGACGGTTTTGTCAATGTGACAGCCTCTCCCGTCTTCGTCTCTTCCACAACTTCTCCGAGCAGGCGGCAGTACATCTCATATCCTACGACTGCGATCTGTCCGTGCTGCCTCTCTCCGAGCACGCTTCCCGCGCCTCTTATTTCGAGATCCTTCATCGCTATTTTAAAGCCGGCTCCGAAATCAGTATATTCTCTGATCGTTCTGAGCCTCTTCTCTGCCGTTTCCGAGATCTCTTTCCCTCCGGGATAAGTAATATACGCATAAGCCGGGCGTTCCGATCTTCCGACGCGGCCCCTTATCTGATAGAGCTGCGCAAGGCCGAATCTGTCGCCGTTTTCCACTATCACCGTGTTCACGTTCGGCATGTCGATGCCTGATTCGATTATCGTCGTGCACACCAGTATATCGTATTTTCCGTCTATGAAAGACGATAAAACATCCTCGAGTTCGCGCTCGTCCATTTTACCGTTGCCCACGCATATGCGCGCCTCCGGGATCATTTCCTGCAGCTGAAGTGCCTTGTCGTTTATCGTGTCTATATCGTTATGCAGGTAAAATACCTGCCCGTGTCTGCCCATCTCCCTGTAGATCGCGTTCTTTATCATGATCGGATCCCATTCTGCGACATATGTTTTTACGGGGACTCTGTTTTTTGGCGGATCCTCTATTATGCTTATGTCGCGTATGCCGGAGAGAGACATGTGGAGCGTCCTCGGGATAGGCGTCGCGCTGAGCGTGAGTATGTCTATTCCGGGGTACATCTCTTTGATTTTTTCTTTCTGTTTTACGCCGAAGCGCTGCTCCTCGTCAATTATCAGAAGTCCGGGATCTTTGAAATTCAGCTTTCGTAAAATGATGCTGTGCGTTCCGACCAGTATGTCTACGACGCCTTTTCTAAGCTCCTCCGCGATCTGTTTTTTCTCTTTTTCTGTATTGAGCCTGCTCATCGCGGCGACCTTCACGGGATAGTTTTTGAACCTCTCCTTAAAAGTGTTGTAATGCTGCATCGTGAGGACTGTCGTCGGAACGAGGAAAATGACCTGTTTGCCGTCGCAGATCGCCTTGAAAGCCGCCCTTAAAGCGACCTCCGTTTTACCGTAGCCGACGTCTCCGCAGAGGAGCCTGTCCATCGGACGAGGAAGCTCCATATCGTTTTTTATTTCTTCAACGCATTTGATCTGGTCTGCTGTCTCATCGTACGGGAATTCCTCTTCGAATTCCTTCTGCCACACAGAATCGGCCGAGAATGCGAAACCCTGCATCGTCGATCTCTTCGCGTACAATTCGACCAGTTCCCTCGCATATACTCTCAGAGACTCCTTGACGCGGGATGTCATCTTCTCCCATTCGTGGCTTCCGAGTTTGTTGAGGACAGGCGGACTTCCGTCGTTTCCTATATATTTTCTTATTTCAGACAGCCTGTGCGCGGGAACGTAGATCACGCCGTCGTCTCTGTATGTTATTTTTACGTAGTCGCCTCTGACGCCGTCCGCGATCATGCTGACGAGGCCCTCGTATCTGCCAATACCGTGCACATCGTGAACGACGATGTCGCCGATCGAAAGGTCAGAGAAAGTGAGAGGATTTTCAGACGCTCCTTTGATTTTTTTCCTGCTTTTTCTGACATTTTGACCCGTCAGAGCGTTTTCCGTGATCACTTCGAGACCTGCGTCCGGAAACTCAAAAGATGTCGAAAGACCGCCTTTTTCGACTGCAATAAGGCCTTTTTGAGCCTTGGAGACATCTCTTACCACAGTAGCGCCTGCATCCTTAAGAAGTTCCGAGAGTCTTCTCACTCTTCCGTCGGAATCGGCGTAGTATATTATCGTTTTACCTTTTTTCGTCTCCTGAGTCAGGAATTCGCTCTCCGTCAAAACTCCGTCAGTGAGAGAGCTGATCTCCTTCTGTCTTACCTGGGTCTCGTTCTTTGAATCGCCGCCGAACTGGCAAAGTTCAAAACCGCGCCTCGCCCTTATCTCAGCCCTCACCTCGGCCGGATCTTTGTAGATCATATATGTCTCTTTGAGGAGGCCCGTCGTATCTCTTATCGAGTCACAGACTCTGTAATGGTCCTCGATAGTGCTCTTCATGACCTCTTCGATCTCGCTCGGCTCTTCAGCCACCGTTAAAATATCCCCCGCGTAATCGAACAGGCCCACTCCGTCGCCTATATTAAAATATATATACCTGTCGCTGCCTCTGAACACGGCACCGGGGGCGATCCTCTCCGCGTCACCGATTATTCTTCTCCGCAGGCACCGGTTTCTGATCGTCTCGGCAGNNGCCCCCGGTCTCTGATCATCTCGGCAGCCGCCGTCATCGCTTTTTTTATTCTTTCGGCGTCGTATTTTCCGAAGATCGTCGTTTCCTTATCAGGCAGTATTTCGACTTCATCGATCTCCTCGGAAGTTCTCTGAGTCAGCGGATCGAAATTTCTCAACGACTCTATGACCGTGTCAAAAAATTCGCATCTCACAGGGGCCTCGCTTCCGAACGGGAAGACGTCAAGTATGTCTCCTCTCAATGAAAACTGTCCCTGCTCCTCTGTCCTGAACGCCCTCGTATAACCCATTTCCGCGAGTTTCGCGATGATTTTTACCGGGTCGCTCTCATCATCTTTTTTGAGCCTTATGACCTTTTCGAGCAGTTTTTCCCCTTTGGGAAGCCTGTCCATCAAAGAAGCCGGAGATGTCACGGCAACCTTAAATTCACCGCGCAGAAGTTTGAAAAGCGAAGCAGTCCTCTGGAAAACCCCTCCGACTCTCGTCGGAAACGCGTCATAGAGCATATATTCGGCAGGTTCGATCAGCAGCACATTTTCGCTTCCGCAAAGGAAAGAAAGATCCTCGTAAAATTTTCTCGCCGACAATTCGCTCTTTGCAACGACAAGCATTTTTTCGCCCGTCCGCTCCGAGATCTCGCGCAAAAAAAACGCTTTTCCGGCTCCGAAGAGACCGTAAAAACGGTTTTCATCTGATATTCTGTCTTCTGTGCGAAGTTTTTCTGTCAGTAGTCCAGTGAAGAAATTCACCTGTTGTTTCCCCCGTTGAACTCGCTCATCGCCTTTTCGGCGCCGCTTTTTATTATGGTTTCAACTGCCTCGGCTGCCGCCTCGAAAGCCTTGCCCATGAGAGCCTCTTCCTCGTCCGTAAAATGGCCGAGCACGTATGCCGCAAGATCCATCTGAGGAGGATTTTTACCTATTCCTACTCTCACTCTGGGGAAAATGTCGCTGTCGGTATGCAGCTGAACCGATCTCATTCCGTTGTGGCTTCCGGCGCTGCCCTTTGGCCTTACTCTGATACTGCCCTTCGGAAGGTCGATATCGTCGTAGACCACTATCAGATCTGCTTCCGTGCACTTGTACCATGACAGTGCCGCGGAGATCGCCTCTCCGCTGAGATTCATATATGTCTGAGGCTTTAAAAGCACTATTTTGCGGCTTATGCCCTGTATCCTGCCTTCTCCGTAAACGGACTTGAATTTATGTTTGCATAATGAAATCCCGTGTCTTGACGAGAGAACGTCAATAACACGGAATCCGCAGTTGTGCCTTGTCGTCTCGTATTCGGGGCCCGGATTTCCAAGCCCCGCAACGATTATCGGCTTTTCCGTTTCTTTTCTTCTGAAAAGTCTTAACACTTAGATCCTTTCTCCCCTGTGGAATCTCTCCATAAGATCGATCACGCGGCCTGCGGGGTTGATGAGTTCTCCGAGAGATTCATCGTAGTTTATGCAGTCGATTATCTTCGCGATATATTTTGACATATCGACTTCCGTAAACCATTCGCAGTCTGCGAGCTCCGGTCTTCTGTATGTGAGGTTCGTCGCGAATATCCTGTCGAACAGTCCGTCCTCGTACGCTTTGTTGAATCTTTCAACGCCTTCCGTAAAAAGCGCATATGTCACCGTTATGAATATCCTGCCGGCTTTGCGGCTCTTTAAGTCTCTCGCGGTCTCGATTATCGAATCTCCCGATGAGATCATATCGTCTACTATGAGGATGTCCTTTCCTTCGACTGAATCTCCGATGAATTCGTGAGCGACTATCGGGTTTCTGCCGTTGACCAGTCTGCTGAAATCTCTTCTCTTATAGAAAACACCGAGGTCGATGCCGAACAGTGAAGAGTAAAAGATGTTCCTGTGTATTCCGCCTTCATCAGGGCTCACGATCATCATGTGCTCCTTGTCGAGGCTCAGGTTCGGTATCGTTTTGATCATCGCCTTTACGAACTGGTAGTTTGCGAAAGCGTTTTCAAATCCCATATGGGGGATGGAGTTCTGTACTCTCGCATCGTGAGCGTCGAATGTGATGATGTTCGAGATGCCCAGGTTCGCGAGCTCATGGAGCGCTTCCGCGCAGTCGAGAGATTCTCTTACGACTCTCTTGTGCTGTCTGCCTCCGTAAAGGAAAGGCATTATGATATTTATTCTCTTTGCGCGTCCTTCTATCGCCGATATCATCCTCTTGAGGTCCTGGTAATGATCATCGGGAGACATATGATTTTCAATGCCCATCATATTGTACGTACAGCTGTAGTTGCCTACGTCGACGAGAATAAAAATGTCCTCACCTCTCACTGAATCATCAATGATACCTTTTGCTTCACCGTTGCCGAAACGCGGACACCTGCTTTTGATCAAAAAGGTCTCAGGAGCTCCCCCGCAAAGTTCTTTTCTTCCCGTAACAAGCCACTTGTCGACAGCCGCTCCCAGATCCTTGCAGCTTTCCATCGCGATAACTCCGAGTTTCCCGACAGGAACGGATTTTGTCGAATAAGGCGTTCTTTCCCGATTCATTTAAGTGTACCTCCAGAAGATATTTATTTTTAAGAATTAGGGTCCTTCAAGATTCAACTTCATTATATCATTTTTCAAGCCCTCATTCAATACGCGAAAAGGCGTATTCGGGTAAAAATTTTAAGAAAAACGATCCCGAAGCAGGACCTTTTACAGTTCCGCTCCGGGACGTTCGAATCGAGATATTTATTACTTTTTACCCGTTGCGAGACGGACGCATTCGTATGCTCCGTTGTAGAATCCCTGTTTGTTCAGTTCGTCTATTTTATCGCAGAAATGAGGCAGAAGTTCCTTGTCGGAGATGATCTTGTCGAGCATTTCATTGATGCTCTTCTTGTCCGGTTCCTCCGGCGTCGCGTCTCCCATCTGGCTGCCGAATATCGCTCCGTATACCTCGTGACCTCCTATATGGCGCATGAATATCTTCGGTATCGGATAATACACGAGCTCGCTCGGTTTAGTTACGAGAAGATCTGACACGGGCATCAGAAGGTTTGTGGAATAGACCGCTTTGAATATGTCGTCGTTGCATATCGCGACGATGCCTTCGGCGTCCCCTTCCCTGATATCCGCGGCGAACTTTTTAAGTTCTTCATATTCGTTGAAGAACTGTCTGCACGGAAATGTACCGAGCTTTTTGACGAGTTTTTCGTAAACGGAAAGGTGGTCGCCGAAATTGATGAAAAGTGTGACTTTCTTCTCTTCGACAAGAGGGAGAAGGTGTTTTACCATCGAGTAAAACATGTCAAATCCGGCGCCCGCGCCTCCTACGGTCATCAGTATCCTCATCGGTTTGCCGCTTCTCACGCGCTCTTTTCTGCGCTCGTTGTCTCCCTTGAGATCCGCAAGGAGCTCGTGATCGACAAAGCAGCCCGCCTGTCTGATCTGATCCTCGGGAATGCCTTTGAGCGGCTTTTTACTGAAGCCGGAGAACGTTTTGTAGCCGAAATAAGCGAAAGGCGTCTGTACTACGTGCATAGCTCCCTCAGAGAGGTGAAGAGCCATAGCCCAGTTGTCGGGTATCGCATTGACTACGTTTGTAAGTCCGGCGTGGACAGCTCCCTGGCTGGGCCAGACGTGAGTCGCGATATAAGGTATATCCTTCGGGATGTTTTTGAATATCGGTACGAGCAGCTCGCTGTTTTTCTGATCCTTTGCGTTGTACGTGAGCTTCTTGAAACCTTCGCTGTTGAGGGGCTCCCAGACGATTTTGTTAAAAAGTTTCGACTTTTGCGAGATCCTCGACGCAAGGGAATACAAATTGTTCTGCTCCCTGATCATTTCAGAGCCCGTTGCATTGAATGACGCGAGATCGAGCCAGTACGGTTTGTATCCGAGAGCTCTCGCGCACGATGCCATGGCGATCGATATCCTGTAATGTCCGAAGCCCATGCGGATATTTCCGACTACAAGGGCGTTATCGGCGAATTTTTCGTTTTCTTTTCCGAAAACAGCCTTCTCAGCCCCGATGAAATCGAGCGCGTCGATCTTTTCAAAGCTGATCTTGTAATCGGCCGATGAGTCGTCACCGTATTTTTTTACGTATTTGGCTTTGCTTTTTTCGGCCTGTTTTACTGTCTTTTTATCCACTTCGTTTCCGAAGATCACGCTTGTTCTGTCTGTCATTGCAGTACTCCTTTCTCTGTGTCGTAAGAGAGCATCTTCTCCTCGCCGTCGATCGTATAACGGATCCTGATCCATTTGCTGTCCCTCAAATATCCTGTTACTGTCGCTTTTTTCGAAAGCTCAAGCGCCTCTTGGAGCAACTTTTTCTGATCGCAGTCGTAATTCGCGATATTGTCGGAAGTCATCAAAACGCTTCCGAACAGAGCATTTATAGTGAGCAGAGCCCTCTTCTGTTCGTCTGAAAGCTTGATATTTTCCCTTCTCAAAAGGAAAACGTCCGGGTCGTTTCCGAAGAGTCTTCCGTTCATAAAAGAGCGGTAGACCGTGTTTTTCAGCGTGACTTTTGTGGAGATCCTTTCGGGGTGCATCATATGCATGTACCATACATCGTCAAACAGCAGCGACACGTCCGGACCTATCCTCATATAGTCGAACCTGCCTATGCAGTTTGAGAGCGTTCCGCCGCACCCCAAAATGCTGTTGTCTCCCAGCACCTCGCGTAAAAAACCGTATGCTTCGTTCGCGACCTGGCATCGCGTTTTTCCTTCGTATCTGTTCAGACTTGCCGCGTAGAGAAAGTCCAGTTTGAAAAAGTCAAAGCCCATATCAGCGTAATGCTTCAGGCATTTTGCTATATACGGTTTGACCTCGGGATGCTCCAGATCGAGAGCGTAAAATCCGGACCAGTTGCTTCCGCAGCGCACGGGTTCTCCGTCGTCGCCTTTTTTTAGCCAGTCCCTGTGCTCCCTGTAGATCGCGCTCTTCGTCTCTGCGACGAAAGGAGCGAGCCATATTCCGGCGCGGAGTCCTTTTTCTTTTATCTTTTTGGCTATCGGAGCGAGTCCGTGAGGGAATTTTTTACCGTCTACATCGAGCCAGTCTCCCACGAACGTCTCGTATCCGTCGTCTATCTGAAAGAGTTCAAACGAACCGTCCAGAGCGTTCAGATCCCTGAGGATTATATTCTCGTTGATATCCTGATAATAATTGTACCAGGAAGTGTATCCGACGATCTTCTTCGTCTCCTTTTCGGGGTAGAGCCTGTTGAACATCTCAAGGCCGCTCTCGTAATCGGCTGCCTTGTAATAACTGAATAAATTCACAGTCTCCCCTTCTGCGACTGTTATCCCTCCGAAATCAGAGAACACGGATATCTTCCCCGTTTTTCTTTCAACGGTGAATACTGCATACGCGAGCGAGTAATTATCGTTCACTATGAACGTCTCCCCCAGCCCTCTCGCGTAAAAGAAATCGTACCCGTGCAGCGGGATGCTTTTACTCTCGAAAAACGAAGCATCTCCGTATTTGTCAAAGGCATACTGGCGAAGAAGACCCCTCGGAAGCTTTTTCGTGTTCCTGAGTTTCTCCGTGAGCCTGAACTCCTTGGTTTCCGTCCAGGACTGGTAACCGTTTAAGAAAACCTTGTCTCCCGGCGCGACCTTATGGACATTGTCAAGTTCCGCTCTTTGAAGCTTAAGCGTCCTTTTCGCCTTCAAAGTGACGGTATTTTTCTCTCCCTCTTCGTAAAAAGAGAGTTCAAGATCGTCATTTGAGGCGTTTGCGAGCCTTATTTCTCCTTCAAGCGAGTATTTTATACTGAT
>DBVT01000131.1:0-9928 GCA_002308775.1 Mageeibacillus sp. UBA1257 | reverse complement strand
GGCTTTTTCTCGATGGTTTTCATGACCTTTTTCTCGTTGTAGAAAGCGAGGATGACTGCACCGAGAGCGCAGAATACGACTGCCACGATACCGACTATCGTCATACCGAGAGTTGAAGCAGTGATGTCGTTGCTGTTTGTGTTCTGAGTCGTTCCGATGATCGCGAGAGATGTGAATACGAGCATTGCGAGAGACTGTCCGAACTTCATGGCGAATGTACGAGCCGCGAAGAACATTCCTTCTCTGTTTTCACCGGTCACGATGCCGTCGGCTTCCGCAACGTCAGCGACTATGGACTGAGGAATGATTCCGAGCAGAGCCATCGGGAACGCCGCGATAACGCAAATGACAGCGCCGAATACAACTCCGGGGATAGTTCCGATTCCGAGCAGTCCGGGGTTCTCAGCTGTTCCGAGGATGCCGATCAAAGCCGCTATAACATATGCGACAGCGAGTCCGAGGAAACCTGCGATAGTGAGTTTCTTCTTTCCGAATTTTTTTACGAGCTTCGATACGATCGGGTAAAAAGCAGCCGAAAGGACTGTCATTCCGCCGAGGAAGATCATCGTGTACGATTCGCTGATGTTCATGGAAACTTTTACGAAGAAAGGAAGTCCCGTCTGGAAAAGCGTGAGTCCGACCCAGTACATGATGTCTGAGAATACGAACGTGCGGAAATCTTTGTTTTTGAATGTAGCTCCGAGCGATTTGAACATGTTGACGTTCGAAGGCTTCGTGTCGACAAATTCTTTTTCATTGAGTAAGAATGTGGGAAGAAGCATGAAGATGCATGCGAGTACGGCTAAAACTATGAAGCAAATGCGGTAGCTCCATGCAAAGTTCGTGCCTGCTCCTCTCAGAACTCCCGCGAAAACGAAAGGCGTGTAGGCAAGCATCGTTCCGGCGAAATATGTGAGGGAGATCGCAGTCGAGATGAACATTCTGTCGTCCTGCGTTTTACCGAATTCAGAGATCAGCGCGTTGTAAGGCGTGCAGTACATCGTCATGAACAGGTAGAAGAGCACGATGAATACAGATATCCACGCTACGTTCCAGCCGCTTATTTTCTCAACCGGCGCGCAGAAAAGTAAAACCGTGACGATCGAAAGCGGTATCGCCGCAAACTGCATAAAAGGTATGCGTCTGCCTCTCTTGTTTTTGCTTCTGTCTGACATCGAAGCGATCAGCGGGTCCGTAACGGCGTCAAACACCCTCGAAAGAGCAGTTATAAGGCCTAAAACGGTCAAAAATCCGCCAATGACAAGTCCCGGTGTGATGTATTGGAGCGCTCCGTTTTCACTGATATCAGCCTGCGTCGGAAGATAAAATGTTACGAACCATGCGCTGATGATGCCGCTCAGCATCGACCAGCCGAGCTGACCGATCGCGAAGATCCACATCTGTTTTTTTGATAGTCTTTTCATTGTTTTATTGCGGCATTTGATGCCGCGCCCTCCTTGAATATTTTACCCGCAGTTTTTGTCTTGCGCGGGAGCAAGAAAATAAAGGAAGGTCTCTTTGAGCGCTTCTATTTCCGAGAGCGCCTTCAGGGACTCATCCTGTTTAACGATCGTTTCGCCGCTCGAAAGCTTTTTACAAAGTTCGAGCATCGCGTGCGCGGAGCAAAAGTAAAATACCTCAGGCTCCTCTATTATTCTCACGCTTCCGTCTTTAACGCCTCTTTCATAGGCTTCGAGAAAAGCGCTTTTGAATCTGTCTATTCCGAGCGAATAATTATCAGTCCTCATGCCGCCTTCAGAGATCGCGTAAGCGTCAAAATCCTTGACGAATCTGAAAAGCTCCGTTCTCTCTTTGAAAAGGCTCACATAGTTTTCAAAAAACCGTTCTATGGACTCGTAACCGGTTTTTGCCTCCAGCGCGGAAAAATAATCGTCAAATATCGCCTTTTGCAGCTTCTCCGCCACCGCAAGCACCAAATTTTTCTTATGAACGAAATGACGGTAGATAGTAGCTTCTCCTGTCCCGGCTTTTTTCGCAACGTCCTTTATACTCACGTCGCTGATACTCTTCTCCAGGAAGAGTTCCTGAGCCGTGTTCACAAGAAAATCCTTCTTTGCTTCTTTTAATGTCATCGATTGCCTCCGATGAGTTATTTAAAACGACCTTTGAACTTTTGCGTTCTCTTTTGAATTTGCATTTATTTCGCTTTTGTGAGAGTCTAACTATCATTTTGATAGTTTTTCTGTTAAAATGATTGTACGACTACTTTTTGATATTGTCAATAGGTTTTTGAAATTTTTTTCAGAAAGAAAAACCACCCGCCTGGCGGGTGGTCCGTTTTACAGTGATAACAGTTTAACTCACGATACCGTGCTTCCCTCCGGAATGTCTTTGTCGACAGTGATAAGGGAGAGTTCTTTGCCGCAGGAGGCCGCGAGGAGCATGCCCTGTGACTCGATGCCTTTTAATTTCGCCGGTGCGAGATTCGAAACGAGGATGACCTTTTTTCCTACGATCTCTTCGGGAGAATACTGCTTTGCGATGCCCGAAACGATCGTGCGGTCTCTGTCGCCGGCGTTCACGGAAAGCTTCAGAAGCTTATCCGAGCCCTCGACTTTTTCGGCAGTTTTTACGACTGCGACGCGAAGCGAGACCTTCCTGAAATCGTCTATCGAAATGAGACCTTCGTTTTTCTCCTCTTCCTGAGCTTTTGCCGCAGCTTCTGCCTTTTCTTTTGCAGCGAGACTCATCGCTTCGAATTCGGCGAGGTCTTTAGCCGCATCTATCCTCGGGAAAAGCACATTGCCCTTTACGACTGCGGTTCCCGGTTTGTATGTGCCCCATTTGTCTGTCGATTCCCAATCGCAGGCTTCTTTGTCATTCTCAAGGCCGAGCTGCTTCAGTATTTCCGGAGCTGTTTTCGGCATGAACGGAAGGAGAAGGATACCGATGATCCTGATGCCTTCAAGAAGCGTATGCATTACAGCCGCGAGTTCGTCTTTTCTCGATTCGTCCTTTGCGAGCACCCACGGAGCAGTCTCGTCGATGTATTTGTTCAGCCTTGAAACGCACTTCCAGATCTCGGAAAGAGCGACCGGGAACTGGAGCGTTTCGGTGTAGTTTTCGACTTCTGATTTAAGATTTGTCAGCATCGATCTTACTTCCCTGTCTATGTCTCCGGCTTTTTCTTCAGCAGGGTTTATTCCGCCGAAATATTTCATCTGCATCGAGACTGAGCGCGATACGAGGTTCCCGAGGTCGTTCGCAAGGTCTGAATTGATCCTGTTTATCAGGGCTTCGTTCGTGAAAGATCCGTCAGATCCGAAAGGCACTTCCCTGAGCAAAAAGTATCTTATCGCGTCGCTGCCGTATTTGTTTATTAAAATGACCGGGTCCACGACGTTGCCTCTTGACTTCGACATTTTAGTATCGCCGATCAAGAGCCAGCCGTGTCCGTAGACCTGCTTCGGAAGGGGCAGATCGAGAGCCATCAGGATGGCAGGCCAGATGATAGTGTGGAATCTGACTATCTCTTTTCCTACGAGGTGAAGGTCTGCGGGCCAGAATTTTCGGAAATTCGAATCGTCGTCGCTGCCGTATCCGAGAGCGCTTATATAGTTCGAAAGAGCGTCTACCCATACGTAAACTACGTGTTTTTCGTCAAAAGTTACGGGAATTCCCCAGTTAAAAGTCGTTCTTGACACGCAGAGGTCTTCGAGTCCGGGGCGGAGGAAGTTATTCAGCATCTCATTTTTACGCGAGACGGGCTGGATAAAATCAGGATGAGACTCGATATAGTCGATCAGCCTGTCCTGGTATTTCGAGAGCCTGAAGAAATAGCTCTCCTCTTTCATACGTTCCACTTTTCTTCCGCAGTCGGGGCAAACTCCGTCCTTTGCCTGCGTCTCTGTCCAGAACGATTCGCACGGCGTGCAGTACCATCCTTCGTATTCGCTCTTGTAGATATCTCCGTTGTCGTACAGCTTCTTGAAGATCTTCTGAACTGCCTTCTGGTGGTAATCATCAGTCGTTCTGATGAACTTGTCGTTGGAAATATCGAAAAGCTTCCAGAGCGATTTAATGTTAGAGACTATTCCGTCTACATACTGCTTCGGTGTGACGCCTTTTTTCTCTGCTTTTCTCTGGATCTTCTGGCCGTGCTCGTCAGTTCCGGTGAGGAACATCACGTCGCAGCCTTTCAGTCTTCTGTATCTCGCTTCCGCATCCGCCGCGACCGTCGTATAGGCATGCCCTATGTGCAGATTGTCGCTCGGATAATATATCGGTGTCGTTATGTAATATGTTTTCTTTTCTCCCATTTTTCTGTTACTCCTTTATTGCAATCGATTTAACGTACTCATTTTTTTGTCACTTCGGAAATGAATGTCGTCGTGAGCTTTTTACCCGCATCGAGGCTGAGGACCTCTCCCGCTTCCCTTGCAAGCTTAAAATTCGCCGGGAAGGAAGACTGAGGCTCCACTCCCAGTGTGTAGACTCTGCCGTACCAAGGATATGTATCTCCTCCGCAATAAAGTCCCCAGATCCACACGTGCTTAAAAAGCTCTTTATCGTAATCCATTTTGAATCCGATGCCGAGATTTTCGTTGAAAACCTCTATTTCCCCCTCTTCCATGTTAGAAATAACATAGTCAAGGCGCATTCGGTCCTTTGCGCTGTACGCTCTGTCGAGTCTGAAATCGCTTCCTGTTCTGTCCTTCAAAACGGGCCATTTGCCTTTTGTTTCCGCATCGAACGGATTGTCCGAAGAACCTGTTACATTGCCGGGAACGAGCGCGTCCGGAGTGCCTTTTACCTTGATCCTGACACTCTCGTCGAGGAAGGGAAAACCGAATGCCGGATGGTGTCCCCACATGAATTCGTACGTATTCGCGCCAGTATTTTCGACCGTCTGCTCAAGAACGAGTTTTGTGCTGTTTTCCTCGAGCGTGTACTTTCTGGTCAGTTTGAACGGCGACCTTTTCAAGAAAAGCGTAAAAACAACGCATATTTTTTCCGGAGTATCTTCTATGATCTCTGTCTCCCACGGATAAATACATGCTTCGCCGTGCACTCCTATCTCTGCTCCGTAATAGTTCGCCGCGCCTCCGTAAGTCGGGAAAAGTTCCTGCCATCCTCCGCCGTAGCCGTCAAAAAACGATCCTCCCGAAGAAGCTTTGGTCACAGCTTCAAAGACGCCTTTCCTGTCGATCGGCGTGTGCATGATAAAGTCCACGTCCATAGGTTTATAGAGGAAAGAGGTCAGATCGGCTCCCTTGCCCGTGGAAAATTCGATCCTGACGAGGTTGTTTTCAAGGGCGACATATTCTACTCCGTCCGCTGTATATTTTTTGATCCTGCATCCGTAATTTCTGTTTTTCGTACATACTTCAGGTGTTTTCATGTCAAAATCGCTCCTTTTCAGTCGTTCCATCCGTATTTTCCGTTGTGCTTAAAATACGACGCGACGGAGAGAAATATAATTCCCGTCAAAATACCCACGCCCGCCTGGCACAGGTCTCCTATCAGTTCTCCTATAGCTGCCGCTTCTCCGTAAATGATTTCTCCCGCGATGTGATACCCGATGACCATGATGCCCTCGCAGATAACTATTGCGACGATCCTCAGCATCATCTTGAGCCACTTTTTCTTCGTTTTGTTCGTCAGAAGCAGAACAAGCCCGGAAATTGCACCCATCAGTGATTTTACGATCAGCGTCGGTAAAATGTACTGCGGATATCCCGCAATAAGATCTGCAAGCATAGATCCGATCCCGGCAGGCAATGCGGCAAAAGGTCCGAGAAGCGATGCCGCGAAATATATCAGACCGTCTCCTATATGCACGTATCCGTTTATGACGGGTATCTTGATATACGCCGTGACGATCGTGATCGCCGCGGTCAAAATACCCGCTATGGCGAGCTTTTTAACATCAAAGAATTTTTTCTTTTCGCCGTTTTTTTCGTCTTTCTTTTCCATCGTTATGCCCCCGTTTGCAGATCATTAAAATACGGTGCGCAAAAAGTGCTCCGGGCCTGTTTTTGCAGGGAAAAAGCACTTTTTACAGGTTAATATTATGTCACTTTAAATACTCTGTGTCAATATCGCAGGATGTCGCGAAGAGCCTGCGCCTCCGTTGTCAAAGTCTCTATCCTGTCGTCAGGCATGAACTCCAGCAGGAATTTTACGTCATTCTTTTCCAGACTGTTTCCGAAGAGGCAAAGATATTTTTTCCACGTTTCGACGCTTTCAGTAAGAGGAAATCTTCCGTTGCCCTCCCAGTTAAAAACATGTATGATCTTCGCATAAGGCGCGATCCTCTGTGCGTATTCCAGATTTGTCTCGAGCGATCTGAACTGATTAGGCTGCCAGTACATCGCTATTTTATCGCTCTGCGCGTAATCCAGCAGAGCCAGAGCGCTGTTGATCTCGCTCACGTATGTCCGGTCGTGGCACTCAAAGCAGAATGTCACATTTCGTTCTTCCGCGATCTTTGCGGTTTTTTTAATATCTCCGAAAAGTCTCAATTTTTCGGCGTAATCCATATCCCTTGCGTCCCTGTTGCCTGCCCAGATGCGTATCACATTTGTTCCGAGGATGTTCGCGGCGTCTGCGTATGCGTACAGTTCGTCCGTATCGTTCATGCCGAGCTTAAAATACGTCCCGTACGATGAACATTTTATGCCTGTCTCTTTTTGGATCTCCGCGATGTTGAAAAGCGCTGTCGTACTGTCCTTCTTCGCATGAACATCGCTTCCCCATTCCACATACGAAAGCCCTGCCGCAGTGACGGCCGACGCGATCTCGCTGACGGTATTTTTTCTGAAAGATATCGAAACAAGCCCCGCTTTTTTTAGAAAATCCATAATAAACCTCCGTTTTTAACAGTTTTTGACGATTTATGCCATGGTCTCGAGCATTTTAAGAGAGACTTCCCATTTGCAGTCTTCTCCCGATTTGCAGCGCATGAATTCCTCGAACATGTACTCGGACATCCTGTGAACTTCGTTGCCCTTGCTGCCCGCTATGTGAGGCGTCAGTATCACATTTTTCATACCGTATAATTCGCTTCCCGCAGGAGGCGGTTCCGGATAGGTCACATCCAATATCGCGAACACGTCAGGCCTCTCTTTCAGGAACCTTACAAGGTCGTCCTCTATCACCTGTGCTCCCCTTCCCGTGTTTATGAAGGTTGCATTCGGAAGCATTTTACTGAAGAGATCGTAGCCGAGCATGCCTCTCGTGTTTTTATTGTCCGCCATGTGGTTTGATATTACGGTGCACTCGAAAAATATTTCCTCAAGCGTCGTTTTGCGAACTCCGAGCGTCTCAGCCTTTTCATCAGTAAGGAACGGATCGAAAACCAGGACGTCGCATTTGTATGTTTTAAGCCTCTTAACGACCTGTGTCCCGACCATTCCGACTCCTAAAACGCCTATCTTTATATCGTAATTTCCCGGATAGAGATCCGACAGTTCCGCGCCTTTCGCGTAATTTCCCGTCTCCCTTATTTCAAGCGCGGATCTGAAAAAACCCTTTGCTGAGAGAACGATCTGCGATACCGCGTATTCTGCTACGGGCACCGCGTTTGCCGCCCAGGCGCTGAAGACTCTGACACCGCATTTTAAGAACTCGCGGGCGAATCCCTGTACCGATCCCGCAGCGTAAAATACGCCTTTCAACGCAGGAAAGATCGCTCTGATCTCATCCTCCGAAAACCTCGGCATCCCCCAGGAAGAGAAAACAAAAGCGACGTCTTTGAAATCTCCCGGATTTGCCCTGACATATTTTGAATCGTATACTTTTTCGTCGAGATCTGCCTCTTTTTTGATTTTTCTTACAGTTTCGGCGCTGTATACGCGATCTATTGACGATTTTACTTCGCACAGAAAAACAGCTCTCATATCGTCACCTCGTGAACTTTTTGTTAATTATATCATATTTAAGCATTCGAACGGGCTTTTTTATGATATAATCAAGGCAACAAGTCAGACCATTTTACGTTTATCACATTCGAAAAGGAGTTAACCATGGACGTAGTAAAAAAAATATCAGTATTTGTTTTGGCAATGCTTATGTTGTGCTCCGTCACGGTCACGGCATATGAGCTGCCTCAAAAATATTCGTCAGATTCATATCTTACTGAGATCCCTGAAGTCAATGTACCTGCGGAGCCCGCAGTGCAGACTGAGATACTCACGTATTTTAACAGGGATCTTGTCCCTCTCACAAATCCCGCGAAGAAGCAGGGCAACACGGTATATATTCCCGTCCGGGAGTTCTTCCTCAGGCTCGGATTCACCGTCGAAGAGGGCCGCACGATCAGGATCTCCGGCAGCAACGTCACGGCGGAACTCAAAAAAGGAAAAAGAAATATCACTGTGAACGGTAAGACGGTCTCCCTTACATCCCCTGTCAAAAAGATAGGCGGCGTTACGATGGCTCCCGCGGGTGTCGCGGCTGAAGTTCTGAATGCCAAGGTGTGGTACGACGAATTATCGAAGACCCTTGTGGTTTCTGACGCATCCCACAGATCGGATGACATTTTACGCGCAATAAATTACAAATTCTGGATGAACGGAGAGCCTTATTACGAGATCAGCTTCAACAAATTTGACCTCTGCTACCAGATCGCGGCAAAATACACGAAGGACGCCGGATACCGCGGTGAAGAAAACCAGATCGGAGGCGCCGAGGACGCTCTGAAAATATTGCACGAAAACGGTTTTAGATCGATCAGAGCCTTCGTCCATTGTAACCTTCGCGGAAGCTTCGTCAAAGGAAAAGAAACGAGCACTGAATACTACCTTGAGTCTATGGATACGCTCTTTGATCTACTCGACAAATATGAGATCCAGTGCGTCATATGCATGCAGCTTCCCTCATCGGACTTCTGCGCAAAAGGCGAGGACTTTTTCGATCTGATCTGCAACAGAGACAGCGAATCGAGAAAGATAATGTACGAATTCATCGATTTTTACGTAGGCAGATATAAAGACAGAAAATCAGTATTCATGTGGGAGATCGTCAACGAAGGAAATCTCGAATGCGACATCGGATGGCAGATAAAAGATAACAGATACTCCCTCTACCAGCTCGGACAGTTTTACGCCGACTGTGCGGAAAGGATACATATGAACGATCCCGAAAGGCTTGTCACAGGCGGAGACGCGTGCCTCAGACCTTCACAGTGGCACCAGTATCTCGGAGTCAAAGAAGGTACGATCGGAGTCAACTGGACAAAGGATACGCTCGAAGACAGACTCAAAGCTTACACTATGCTCTATTACGGGCTTGACGTAGTGAGCGGTCACTGCTACAACACAGGCAGCACGGGCACCGAATATGCGGTCTCCGATACAGACGCAACAAAAGTCAACGAATCATTCGACCTCCTTATGAAAGAATCCCGCCGCATAGGTAAAATATTCTACAACGGCGAAACTGCGGTACAGTGCGAAGAATATTCAGATGAGGAATGGCTGGAACCTTCAAAAGCTTTCATCCAGGCTATGATCGACAGCGGAGTTCAGGTCAATCACTGGTGGACTTTCCACACGAACGACGCATACCACGCACCGAAGATCGGGTGGCAGGTCACTGAAGGCGCCCTCTTTGAAGCGATCAAGGACGGCAATAAGAGGATCAAAGAAAAATATGTCGTCAACTTCATCTCCGCGGAAAACACCAATAACGCATGGACGGACGCTCCCGATACGCTTGTCGCCGCGGCAGTCACCGATATCGACACATCAGAGCTCGCAAAAGGCTGCAATGCGAGTTACAGTTTTACGGGCTTTGCGATCGCGTTCGCGGCATGCTTCTGCGCGATACTGCTGAAGAAAAGATCAACGGCAAAAGTTTGATCTCATTTAGAAATAATTTAAAAGCACCGGGCGTCTGCAAATGGGCAAGCCCGATAAGGAAGTTTTTCACTACGCGTAAGCGTGGTGAGTAAGTGCGCACTTAA
>DBVT01000006.1 GCA_002308775.1 Mageeibacillus sp. UBA1257 | reverse complement strand
GTAAAGATCCCCGCAAAAGGATCTGACAGAAAGCAGGAATTCGTCTTCCCCGTCAGCGAGATCATGGGTATGTCTCAGTGCGGACGAAATATTCTCGTATTCTCATACAAAAGCGAAAAATACGAGATCAAACGCAAAAAAATATCACTCAGAAAATATGAAGAGTTGTATAACGCTTTAAAAAGAAAGGAATGATTGAAAAATGGACTTTTCAGCCGCTAATATCAGTCTGTGGGACCTGATCATTCAGATGGGAATAATCGCGGTCGCTTTGCTCTTTTCGAACTTTTTAAGAAGAAAACTCAGATTTATCAGGAAATCTTACATTCCTGTATCTGTTATCGCGGGTTTCATTCTTTGCATCATAAGAAACCTCGGCCTCGAATTCAACTGGAAGTTCCAGCCGATAAACGGTGACACTTTGGAAATGCTGACATATCACGGCATAGCCATCGGATTCATCGCTTTATCGTTGAGAATCGAAAAAGAAAACAAGGACAACGGCGAGCGGGCCTCATTAAAAAGCGGCGCGCTTATAGCAAGTACATATGTAATTCAGGGAATAACCGGACTGCTGATCTCTCTGCTGCTTGCATATACGTTTATGCCGAACCTGTTTAAATCATCAGGAATTCTGCTTCCGATGGGCTACGGACAGGGTCCCGGACAGGCGAACAACATAGGCCTGACATTTGAAAATCTCGGATTTAAAGGCGGTCAGTCTTTCGGTCTTTCACTTGCGGCTGCAGGCTATCTTTCTGCATGCATCGTAGGCATCATCGTTATCAACGTTCTCAGCAGAAAAGGTAAAATAAAACGTTCGAATGTAGATACAGAATTCGACACGATGTCAGTCGCAGACTACCGTTCAAACAACGAGATCCCCGTATCTGAGTCTATGGATAAGCTGTCAGTTCAGATCAGTCTTGTTTTGATCGTGTATTTCGCGACATTTCTTCTCACATGGGGCGTCACTTCACTGCTCACGAGATTTTTACCCGGAGTCGCGGGAACAGCCAATTCACTCCTCTGGGGATTCAATTTCATCATAGGCGCATTGCTTGCCACCCTGTTCTGCGGTATCACGAAGAAGCTCCATAAAAAGGGCATAATGAAGAGACAGTACCAGAACAACTACCTTTTGAGCCGTATTTCCGGGTTCGCTTTTGACGTCATGATCGTCTGCGGAATCACAACGATCACTTTCTCCGATCTCAAAGAACTCTGGATACCTTTTATAATCATGGCTGTCTTAGGCGCAGTCGTAACGCTCATCTATCTGTTCTGGATATCGAAATACTTATACAAGGGCTACAGATATGAAGGAATGCTTTCAATGTACGGAATGATGACAGGTACGATAAGCTCCGGCGTACTGCTGCTCAAAGAAGTAGACAACGAGTTCAAAACACCTGCGGCCAACAACCTGGTCGGCGGATCGTGCTTCGCTATCATCTTCGGTGCGCCCGTTCTTGTACTTGTCGGTCTGGCGCCAAAGAGCGATCTTATGACTTGGATAACACTGGGAATACTCGTAGTTTATTTTGCGGTACTGGTAGTACTTTTGAGGTTACTGTCAAAGGGTAAAAAGAAGAATGATGATTCGGGAGAACAGTCGAACAGCTAAGCTGAAAATATTAACTTTAACGTTTTTGCTTGTGGTTCTTCTCGCTGCAGTTGTAATTATCGCATCGTGCGACAGCGGGAAGAATCATAACAAGCATCCCTATAATACTGCGACAGACGGTTTTTACTACGGAACACCTGTTCCGAAAGAGACGCCTGTTCCGGATCCTCCTCCCGAAAATCAGATCGATCCGCTTTCTGTACAGGCAGGAAAAGCTTTTGTCGAAAACGGCCCAACCGCAAAGTATAAAAATCTGTCTCATAATCTTCAAAAATTTTTACTTAAAACAAAATACAATCCCAATCTTCCATTTAATATCGCGCTTTATATCGACGAGTCGCGAGCTTCCTGTGTCTTGCCTTCCGGTATTGATCTCACTGCAATTATTCCTGAACTCATAACGAAAGAAACGGTGACGGAATATCTTTTTAACGGCAAACAGTTTGAAAACGCAAAGACAGCGCTTGACTTTTCAAAACCGGGAACAATGACATTGAAATACGGTGACGGCTCGAGTTACGACATCGAAGTTATCATAGAGACTCTGAATACAGGTCTTCCCTCTTTCTCAATGACAGTCGAAGATTTCGGGCAGGTCACTTCCAAGGATGTTGCGTTGAACTGCTCTATTTACGCAGGCGGAGGTTCAAGATCTGTCTGCCCTTACGGAGACGCAAAACCTGTTATTGTGAACGGAACTGCGGAAGGAAGAGGAAATTCATCTTGGTGGTGGGATTTTCCCAAGAGAAGCTATACGATAAGATTTGATCAAAAGACAAAACTGCTTGGTCTTGACAGCGCAAAAAGCTATGTGATCACGACGTGTCTGCGAGACAGATCTCTCCTCAGAAACTATTTGATGACAGAGATCGGACGATTGCTCGATATGGAATTCAATATGGAGACCCGAATAGTGGATTTTTGGCTGAACGGAAAATACTGGGGCGTCTACACTCTTGAAGAAAAGATAGTCATCTCAAAATCTAGCGTAGATCTGCCTGAGTACGATACTTCGTCCGATCCTTCTAAGATCGGCTATCTGCTCGAATGGGACGGGCACGCTCAGGAGGTTCCGGCCGATCAGAAAGCCAGATGGAAAGATATAAACGGAGTGAAATTCGACGCGGTAACAGGTCACTATATAATCACTTTTGATGAATTTCCCGAATACAAGGGTATGTTCCTCACGATCCAGTCCCCGGGTAAAAAGCATTTGACTTCAGAGATGTGCAAATATGTCTACGACTATATGTACAAAGTCATGCGCGCTCTTCACAACGAAAACTATAAAGAATTCGACAAATATGCAGACGTCGAATCTTTCGTAAAATGGTATTTCGCAGAGGAACTCACAGTCAACACTGACGCTCAATTCTGGACGAGCTGCTGGATGTATATAGACGGAAAAGGAGAATTGTCGATGGGACCTCTTTGGGATTTTGACAAATGTCTCGGAAATAACGGTAAGGAATACTACAAATATTATATCAGTAATACGGCTGTCTACGAACATTTAAACAATATGAAAGCTTATACAGAGCTGGCGCAATCGATGTGGAAAAATTATAAAGATGATCTGCTCGGCCTGAAAGATTATATTGACAAAACGGCAAAGATGCTGTCACGCGCGCAGGTTTACGACATGCGCCTCGATGATTCTCTCTGGGTTCAGCGTGAGTATCACGAAAAAGGTTTCACTTTTACCACATACGAAAAAGAAATATCAGACATAAAGGATTTTATCGACAAACGAGTCGATTTTATGGACACTTTGAT
>DBVT01000051.1:11164-11304 GCA_002308775.1 Mageeibacillus sp. UBA1257 | reverse complement strand
TATTCAGATATTTCAGGGTAATTCTTTATGATATATTGAATAAATTTAAACAGATCCGAGGGACTCATATTGTTCTCCGTGATGACGGAGTAGATCCTGTCGACGTAAGTAGGTATTCCGGACGCGGTGTAAAAGTTCGC
>DBVT01000051.1:10874-11125 GCA_002308775.1 Mageeibacillus sp. UBA1257 | reverse complement strand
ACAAAAGCCGCCTCGGAGCCGGAAAGGTGACAGGCAAGCGCTACAGCGGCTTCGTTCGATGAAGAGAGCAGCATCGCTCCGACGAGTTCGCTGTATGGGATCTTGCGCCCTTCGGCAAGATAATAAATAGCGTCTTCGGAAAGTGAAACGGCGGTAGCTTCGACGTTGATCGTGACATTGTCGTTATTTGAAATTTTACCGGCCTTGACTGCGTCTCTCAGAACGACCCACGTCATCAGCTTGGATATGCT
>DBVT01000051.1:5626-10757 GCA_002308775.1 Mageeibacillus sp. UBA1257 | reverse complement strand
GATCACGATAGACTTGTTTTCCTCTTTCATATTGAGATCGGCCATCAGGCAGGCATCGACAGTCTTGGAAAAAAGCTCCCCGAAATGCAGATAAGTATAATATCTCTCCAGCTTGTCGTTCACATTTATCCAGCGGGATGACGCGTCTCTCACGCTTCCCGACGGTCGCTCGATCCTGCACGACCTGGATGTTCCCTCCAGCGCCTTGCAAAGGTCAGAAATGCAGATATATGTGTCGTTCATGTATGAATCGAAATATGCCCTCACATTGAACTGTTTGCCGTCCACAACAAAAGGCAGATCGTAAAATTTCTCTTCAACAGTTATTTTTACCTTGCAGAAGGACAAGACAGTCTCTTCCGACTCGTTGCAGCCCGTCGCGGAGATCGTATAAGTTCTGTCCCTCATCGATTCCGTGATGTTTATATAGTGGCTGAAAACGCCCGGCGTCTCGTCGTAGGCTGCGTAAATGACAGATCTGATCGAGCCCGAACTGGGGGTGATGGTGTATTTTACGTGATGGAGAGGAGCCTCGCTGTTGAAAGTGAATTTGAGAGTTTCGCCGGGAAATGCGCTGTATTCGTCTATGACTTCCGCCTGCGTGCCTTTTCCTTTGAGTTCTATGGTCACGGTCCCGTCCGGATGAGGAGTGAACTGAGGAGACGGCTCGGGCGTCTGTATATAGTCTGTTTTTCCGGGCGTGGCATCAGGATCTGCGGTGTTGTCCGGATCTGCCGGCTTTTTCCCGCAGCCGCACAAAAAGATCGCGAGCGTGACAAGTGAAACGAGCAGGACAAATAATAATACGTGCCTTTTTTTCATCAAACAGATCCTCCGGGGTTCGTTCATCCAAAAGTCATATATATTTTACCACAAACATGATATAATTTCTTCAAAAGGTAAAAACAAAACGCGGGGATGCCCCGCATAATACGCGCGGAAAGGTGACAGAAGGATATGAAAAAATATTCCGGAAAATATACGAGAGAAATAGAGATGCCCGTCGGAGGCATAGGCACGGGAAGCATAAGCATCGACGGAGGCGGAAGGCTTGTAAACTGGCAGATATTCAACAGACCTTCGCTCGGTTCTGTGAACGGCCACTCTCATTTTGCCGTCAGAGCGATAAAGAAAGGCAAAATAATCTCCGCCAAAGCGCTTTGCGGAGATAAACAGGACGGTTTTACGGGCGTCGGAAACGGAGCGGATGCAAGGCAGATGGCGGCTTTCTCGCATTTTGAAAAGTGCGATTTTCTGAACAGATTTCCCTTCGGCGAGCTGCGTTTTCAGGACAGTGCATTTCCCGGAAAAGTTACGCTCGAGGCGTTCAATCCGCTGATACCGATGGATTCGGAAAACTCATCGATACCGGCTGCTTTTTTCCGCGTGACATTCAGAAACGACACGAAAGACGATCTGACATATACAGCGGCTCTTTCTGTAAAAAACCCTTTCAGACAGCCCAAAAACGCTTTTTTTGAGAAAAAAGGCTGCCGGGGGATCACTTTATCGAGCGATATCGACAAAAACGACCCTGAATACGGGGACATAACGATCGCTTCAAAATCAGTCACCGCCTGGCAGGAATACTGGTACAGGGGAGGATGGCAGGACCCGATCGTCACGTTCTGGAGAGAGTTTTCGGAGGACGTCGAATTCAAAAACAGGACGTATGAAAGCGGATACGGACCGTACGATACAGCGACTATATTGTGCGATATAGAGGCACCCGCGGGAGAAAAAAGACACATCGACATAGTGATCTCGTGGAACGTCCCCACTGTGCTGAGATGCTGGGAGACGGAGCATGTTCCTCCTGAAAAAATGGACGAGTTCCAAAGGGAAAATTCGTGGCGCAACTATTATACCAAACGCTTCGCGTCGTCAGTCGAAAGCGCTCTTTTCAGCTGCGGGAATTTCGTAAAAATGAGAAAGAGAACTGATGATTTCGCAAAGATACTTCACGGTTCGACGATGCCTCCCGAGGTCATCGACGCCGCATCTTCGACGCTTTGCGTGCTCAAATCGCCTACATGCCTGAGACTATCTGACGGATCATTTTACGGATGGGAAGGCATATGGCCGTCGTCCGGCTCATGCGAGGGAACTTGCCAGCACGTATGGAACTACGCATATGCTCTCTGCTTCCTTTTTCCCGATCTCGAGAGATCCGTAAGGGAACTCGAATTCAAATACGAACTCAGGCCTGACGGTAAAACGTCGTTCAGGCTCATCATACCGCCGGAGAAGATGAAACAGTGGGATTTCAGAGCTTGTGTAGACGGTCAGATGGGCTGCGTGATCAAATCTTACAGGGAATGGAAGATCAGCGGCGATGATGAATGGATAAAGAAGCATTACGACGAGTTAAAAAGCATACTCGATTACGCGACTTCGCCGGAGAATCCCGACAGATGGGACGCCGACCGCGACGGAGTCCTCGAAGGAAGGCAGCACCACACGCTCGATATGGAACTGTTCGGGCCGTCGTCATGGCTCGAAGGATTTTACCTGCTGGCGCTGAAAGCGTTCGCTGATATCGCCGAATATCTCGGATTTAAAGAAGACGCCGCAAAATATACTGACCTGTTCGAAAAAGGAAGCAAATGGACCGAGGAAAACCTCTTCAACGGAGAATACTATATCCAGAAGATCGACTTAAAAGACAGATCGTTGACTGATTCTTTCGGAGCGTCCGATACGTATTTCAACGAGGAGAAGGGAGAGATCAAATACCAGATAGGCGACGGATGCGAGATCGACCAGCTGCTCGCACAGTGGCACTCCGACATACTCGGTCTCGGTGACATTTTTGACAAAAAGAACAGAAAAAAGGCGTTGAAGAGCCTATATAAGAACAATTTTAAGCAATCAATGAGAGATTTCACCAATCCGTGGCGGGTCTTCGCGTTGAATGACGAAAAGTGCACGATCATCTGCGACTATCCGAAGGGAGCATACAAACCCGTGATCCCGATACCTTACTGCGAAGAGACGATGCACGGATTCGAATACGCGCTCGCAGGCACGATGATAGCAGACGGAATGGTCTCCGAAGGCCTCGAGATCGTAAGAGCAGTGAGGGACAGGTACGACGGATACAAGAGAAATCCCTTCAACGAGATCGAGTGCGGCAATTATTACGCCCGTTCCATGGCAAGTTTTGCGCTTCTTCCGATTTTGTCCGGATTTGAGTTCGACATGTCGAAAGGGCGGCTGAAATACGATCCTCTGATCTCCGAAAAAGGTAAAATGTTCAAAGTGCTTCTTTCCGTCGGAGACGCCTGGGGCGAGTATTCTCAAAAAGACGGAGAAGCTTCGATAGATCTCCGCGAAGGAAGACTGGAACTGTCTGAGGTATGTCTTCCGTTCCTGGCAGGGAGAAAGTGTCTCGTGACGTGTGACGGAGACATTTTCGAAACTGTTTCCGACCGTGACGGCACGGTATCGCTCGGCGGCAGAAAAAAGATCAGTCAACTGACGGTTGCGGCGAAATAAACCCGTATTCGTTCATTACGCCTTGAAGTTGATGAAACACCGGACACATAAATAGTGTTGACAAATGTTTTAACGGGTGGTATACTCACAAAGTGTCCGAAACCGGACACTTTGTGAGTATTTTTCACTATGCGGAAAGGAAATGCTTATGTACGAAATAGGCGATCTGTTCCTGCTAAACGGGCTTTCTGACGAAAAAAAAGAAGCGGCAAAAAGGCAGGCAACGGTCAGGAATTTTACAAAGGACGAGATCATATACGATCACTCGAGGTTCGAAAGGGCACTCGGCCTGTTCCTTGAGGGGAAGGGTGTCGCGATGACAGCCGGAGCCGAGAAAAAATCGTTTGGCGAAGGGGACGTATTCGGAGCCGCCGCACTCTTCGGCGCGGGAGACACATACATCAGCAGGATAGTGGCTAAAACGAACTGCACGGTCGCCTTTTTACCTGAAGAATCTGTGAGAGAGCTGATCAGGGACGATCCGGTCTGCGCCGAGAACTATATAAAATTCCTGTCAGACAGGATAAGATATCTGAACGGCAAGATCGCGCATTTCACGTGCGGAGACGCTCAGGAAAGAGTCGAAAGATATATAAGGGACAATTCCGATGACGGCATTTTACGCGTTAAAAATATGGCTGAGGCTGCGAGGCTGGTAGGCCTTTCGAGATCGCAATTTTACGCGGCGCTCGAAAAACTTGAGAAAGAAAAAATCATACGCAAAGACGGAAAAAAACTGATTCTGGAGGAAAAATGATATGAAAAAAGTTGTAAAGATCGTTTCTGTGATGCTGGTGCTCGTGCTGGCGCTTTCGTTCGGCGCTTGCAGCCAAAAAGGAGAAGACAATAAGAAGACTGAAAAGACGGATATGAACGTGTATGTTCTCACAGGACCTACAGGTATCGGAGCGGTCAATATGTGGAGCGCTTCGGAAAACGGTGAAGGGCTTGAAAATTACAAATTCAACGCTGTAGCGGCTCCCGATGAAGTGGTCGCGAAAATATCGAACGGAGAGGCTGACATAGCCGCTATCGCGACGAATCTCGCGGCAAAACTGTACAAAAAAACAGACGGAGGCATAAGGATCATAGCCGTCAATACACTCGGTGTCCTCAACGTCCTCGACAACACGGGAGCCGAAATAAAGACTCTCAGCGACCTCAAAGGACGTAAAATAGTGACAACGGGACAGGGCGCCAATCCGGAGTATATCGTCAGATACCTCCTCAGGGAAAACGGACTCGAGGAAGGAAAAGATTTTACGATCGAATTCAAGGCGGAAGGAACAGAGCTCGTGTCCGTATGGGCAACAGAGCCTGACGCTGTGATCATCGCTCCTCAGCCTGTCGCGACATCCGTAACGATGAAATACGAAGGTTCGAGAATAGTACTCGATCTTACAAACGAATGGAGAGCGGTCAATCCCGATTCCGAGCTTATGATGGGCTGCGTAGTGGTTCGCAAAGCGTTCCTCGAAGAGCATCCCTCGGCAGTCGAAAACTTCATGAAGGATTACGAAGCATCCGTGAAAGCGGCAAATGAAAAAGTCGCCGACACGGCAGCTCTCTGCGAAAAATACGGAATAGTTCCGAAAAGCGCCATCGCCGCTAAAGCGATACCGTACTGCAACAT
>DBVT01000051.1:0-5548 GCA_002308775.1 Mageeibacillus sp. UBA1257 | reverse complement strand
ACGTCCATCGGAGGCTCTCTTCCCGATGACGGTTTCTGGTATATAAAGTGATAAAACGACATCAATATCATGAAAAAAACAGGCGGAAAGTTAAAATTGGGCAAGAAAGCCCGCATACTGATCTATGCTCTCGGGATAATTTTCTGGGTGCTCGTCTGGTATGCCGCGGCGTCCCTGGCAAACAGAGATCTGCTGCTCAAGATACCGCTTCCGCTTGAAACGGTCAAGATCCTGATAAGCGATCTCGGAAGCAAAACATTCTGGCAGAGCGTGCTGAGTTCGATGGGTCATATCGCGCTCGGATATATAGGCGCTCTGATCCTCGGGATCGCCCTTGGGCTCGCGTCGGGAAAGTCGGAAATATTTAAGGCTTTTACGTCCCCGGTGCAGCATCTGGTGAGAGCGGTCCCCGTCGCGGCGTTTATAATCATAGCGTGGCTGTGGATCCCTTCGGGGATACTTCCGTCGTTCATCTCAGGTCTTATGGTCCTGCCGATAATCTGGAGCCACACCGACGCTGCACTGTCGTCGATCGATGAAAAATACATTGAGATGGCGAAAGTCTACGGGATGAACGGCAGGGATATCGTTTTTAAAATCAAACTGCCGCTGATGTCTCCTCAGCTTCGGACAGGCTGCATAACGGCTCTCGGGATCGCCTGGAAAGCGGGGATCGCCGCGGAGGTAATATGCAATCCTTCCGGAACGCTCGGAGCGCTTTTGCAGGGAGCAAAGGCAAGCGTGGAATACGGAGAGGTCTTCTCGGTCACTTTAATGATAGTGATACTGAGCCTCATTTTCGAAAATATATTAAAGATCGTATGGAAGGAACAGAAGAAATGATAAAGCTCGCAGACGTTTCATTTTCATACGGAGACAAAGTGATACTTCAAAATCTTGACCTCGAAATTGCCCCGGGAGACAGAGTTTACATAACAGGCAAGTCCGGAATAGGTAAAACGACTCTCCTGAATATCATTCTGGGCCTCCAGAAGCCCTCAGAAGGCGTTCTGGACACGTCGGGCGTATCTTTTAGTGCCGTATTCCAGGAAGACCGTCTGCTGCCCTTTAAATCGGTCAGGGACAATGTCCGTATGTTCGCGACATGCACGGAAGAAGAAACAGATGACATCTTAGAGGGTCTCGATCTTTTTAACGACGCGGACAGATATCCTTCGTCTCTGAGCGGAGGCATGTCCCGCAGAGCATCGATCGCCAGATCCCTCGCGCACGGCGGCGACGTATTCATCTTCGATGAACCCTTCAACGGCCTCGACGAGGAGAATATCTCCCGCGCCGTAAAAACCATTGAAAAATACACAAAAGGCAAAACTCTGATCGCCGTCATCCACAAAAGTGAAGACGCCGAAAAACTCTCTTTGAAAAACCTTTCCGTGGAATTCTGCAAAAACGGAAAGCAAGACTGAAACCGATATTATTTCAGTCTTGCGATATTATTTTACCTCAACGAGTTTCAGATCGTACAGCTTGCATTCGCCCTTCTGTCCTTCGAAGTATGCTGTGAAAGAGTACGTGGACTTCTGGATCGACGGACCGTCAACTGCGAATTCGAAATACTGCCACGTGCCGTCGGTGTCGCATTTTATGCCTGTCTGCTCGAAAAAAACGGGGGAACCGATCTTTACGAGCATACCGTCTCCCGACAGGCCTGTCGTTTTCAGTCTGAAGGACAATTTGTACCGTTTATCTTTCGAAATGCCCTTTAAACTGTCGAATTTTATCATAGTTTTCGAGTTTTCCGCATTGTTCGCAAGCTTGAACACCTTGCAGGTCGAGCCGTCCTCAAGCGTTTCATCAACTATATCGACAGATGCGTCAGTGTTGTAATTCGACTGTCCCCAGCCGTTTGACAGATCGATGTAATAATCCTGGAATCCGAGTACTGTGCCCGGATTTCCGCAGCAGAAGAAGGCATTCGTGACCTTATGTGCAGCTTCATCGAAGTCGATCGTCTTTTTTACCTTTGACCAGTAACGGTCGATGTTGTCCTGTTTGCCATGAGATCTGAAGTCAGTGTTTATGTTCACGATCGTTTCATACCAGTCTTTGTAGAAACCGGTCAGTTTTTCGGGCGTGCGGAAATCGTTTATGCAGAGCCATCCGAGGGAGATCTGGACGTCCTGACGGATGAATGAATCAAGGAGATGTTTTACGCACTCGTTCCACATGTCGTCATTTCCGAGGCCGTTGTTGAGCGCTTCGCCGGGACCGTATTCGCCTACATAATAGCCTTTTCCGAGCGATCTTGCCGCTTCGATGCCCCATCCGACCCACTTGTCGTACGTCTTGTCAGCCTCGTCAGTGGAATAATCGGGGAGTTCGTTGCCGAATCTGTTCGAATGGTAAAAATGAGACGACACGCCCCCGAGCGGATCAGGCGCATACAGCTTTGTCGAATCCACGATGTCCTCCAGCGTATCTGCAGGTGACCACGAATCGTTCTTCCTGAGCGCAGCAGGCCTGCTTGAAAGCTCAGCATCTCCTCCGACGATCAGTCTGTACGGATCGACCTCTCTTATCGCTTTTCCGACTTCCTCGTAAAATACCTGCACGTCATACGACGTATAATAGTCCGCTTCAGATCTCTCTATCCAGGGAAGAAAAGTTCCCACGACATTTGCCATAGATTTCAGATCGGCGCCGAGGTTGTATTCATTCCCGAACTCCCAGGCCCAGATAGCGGGCGAATCCTTGTATCTTTTTACGACGTCCGTGTAATATTTTTTCGCAAGGGCAATAGTTTTACCTTCTCTGTTCGAAAGCGCCTCGTGCATATGTTCTCCCGTCCAGTCAGGAAGGACGTTTATGCACCATGAGACGGATGCGAATATTCCCACTTCGTATTTTTCCGCGGCTGCGACAACTGCGTCCAGCGCCTCGAAATATTCCTCCGGAGAATAATAATATCTCGCAAACGTGTTCTCGTAAAACGGTCCCATGCACGTTCTGACCACCTTTATTCCGCTGTCATGGAGAGACCTGAAAGGAGTCTCGATATCAAACGAAGGATTCAAGATCCTCTTGTTTACGAAAACATCGAAGAGGTTGACTCCGTACGCGTAAACGGGCTCGCCGTCGAGGAGCAGCTTGCCGTTTTCACCGAGCGTGAGACCCAAAACGGGATTGTCCGCATCTGTGTAATCCGGCGTCGCGGTCGGTTTTACTTTAGGTATGTTATTGCCCCCGCATGACGCAAAAGCGAAGCAGAGAAGAGACGTGATCGCGCAAACGAGGCATTTTTTTACTGTTTTCTTCATGTTTATCACCTTTGTCGAACTGTTGTTTCCATTATGAGATCTTTGTCAACGTAACTCCGTAGAACATGACTTCGCCCGTCTGCCCCTGGAAGAAAAGGGAGAATGAATTCTGCGGTTTTCCTATACTCGGACCGTCGATCTCAAATTCGAAGAGCTGCCACTCGTTGTCCTTGTCGCATTTAAGCCCTTCCTGCACTCCGAATTCGGGTGACGACAAAGCCACTCTAACGCCGTCTCCGGAGACATTTTTCATCTTCATGTAGAAGGACATTTTGAATTTGCCGTTTCTTTCAAGGCCGTACACCTGCTGATATCTTATCATGACCTTCGATTCCGCCGTGCTGTTCACAATGCGGAAAACCTTTCCCGTCGAACCGTCAGCGAGTTTTTCATCTACCAGAGTTATGATCGCCTTCGTATCGTAATCGCTTATCGCCCAGCCATCGCCTACAGCCTTGTTGTCGACCACATCCACAGCCGTTCCGGGGTCCGTTCCGACTCCCATATAATTCGTGACTTTCGTAAAAACAGAATCGTCGCCTTTATATATCGCATTGTCTGCTTTTTCCCAATATGACGCTATATTGTCCTGCTTTCCGGCTTCTTTGAACTCTTTATTGATTCTTTCGAGCTCGCTGTACCAGTATATATACGGCTCGCTTCTGAGGCTCTTTTTATCTGAAAAATCTGTCGTGCAGATCCATCCGAGCGCCACCTGAACGTCGAGATCGATGAAGGCCTGATGCATAAGATCGAGCACGTGTTTGTTAGTCTCTATCGTTCCCGTTCCGTCGTTTAAAAAGCTTCCCGGTCCGTATTCGCCTATATAATATCCCTTTTTAAGCTCATGGCAGGCGTCAAGGGCGAGCTGAACGGCAGCCTTGTAATCCTTGAATGTGGTCTCTTCGACTGTCTTTCCGGATTGTCCGTATTCGTACATATGGGAGCTGATCGCCTCGAGCGGAGAAGGCGCGTAAAGCTCAGTGGATTCGATCGTATCCTGAAGATCGTCTGCCTTCCAGCTGTTAGTCTTTCGAAGCGACGCAGGCCTGCATCCGAGTTCCGAATCTCCTCCTACTATAAGTCTGTACGGATCGATCTTTCTGATCGCTTTGCCGACTTCCTGATAGTATACGGAAGTGTCTTCAGATCTCACATGATCGGCGGGCTGCACGTAAAAAAGATCGGCGTAAAGGTTGTATTCGTTTCCGAATTCCCACGCCCAGATAGCCGGAGAGTCCTTGTATCTTTTTACGACGTCTGTATAATACTGCTTCGCGACCTGTACCGTTTTACTGTTCGGATCGCCCATCTGATCCCACGTCTCTCCGACGAAATCCTTTATGACAGGGTTCCAGCTGATCGATGCGAAGATGCCGATGTGATACTTCTCGCATGCCGCAATGACTGCGTCCAGGGCCTCAAAATACTCGTCAGGCGAATAATAGTAATTCGCAAAATGACCGACTGTATACGGTCCGATGCTCATTCTCGCGATCGAGATGCCTGAATCGCGGAGCGTTTTAAGAGGTGTTTCGACGTCATAGTTCGCATTCAGCCTGCGCTTGTTGACAAAAATGTCGTAAATATTCACTCCGTACGCGTATAATTTTTCTCCGTCGAGCAGAAGATCTCCCTCGCTGTCGACAGTGATCCCCTTTACGAAAGTCCCCTCGGGCGGTATGTCCGTCCTTCTATTGCTTTTGCCGCCTTTACATGCCGTCATTGTCATGATCATGATCATCGCCAGTGCCAAAGATACTATTTTTTTCAATTGAATCACCTTTCCCCGAAATATTCTCTTTTCTCGGTAAAACCTCTCTCCGTCTTTTGAATATATTATATCATGCGCGCATGCGAATTGCCAAAATTTGCTCAAAAAACGCAAGGCTGCGCTTAGGCGTTTTTGAAACTGTCGACAAGCTCCAAAGGCTACGCCACGACACTTTTTCAAAACTGTCGCAAGCTTCCAATTGTTTTGAAAAAGTGTCGTGGCGAAGCCCTTGTCTTTTCAATTCCAATTCCCCTTTTTTGGCGTAGCCACACACTTTTTCAATACGTAAAAGAACAATTTGCGAAGTGAACTCTGCTTTCGAAACAATTGGAGTTCCGCTTAGGCTTTTTTTGAAACTGTCGACAGGCTCCAATTGTTTCAAAAAACGCCTAAACTTCACAACGTATTTCATTGTCTATCGGTTGAGAACCAACCCTTCCTTCTTCTCTTTGGCGGAGCCACACACTTTGTCGAAACATAAAAGAACAATTAGCGA
>DBVT01000094.1 GCA_002308775.1 Mageeibacillus sp. UBA1257 | reverse complement strand
CGGTAGTCTCCCTTGGGAATGCTCGGGCGGAAGGTGATCGCGCCGCAGAAAGACGCATGTCCGCAGTCTCTGAATATGTTGTTTTTGACCGTCACGTCCTCAACAGGACCGGACTCGAACCAGTAATTCGCGTCTCCCGTGAAGTCCAGAGCGCAGTCGGAATTGTAAAATTCGCAGTCCTCGATGATCGTCTTGCACGGAACGGAGATCAGGAAACCTCTCGGGCGGTTTTTACCCGTATGGACGTTCTTTATGTGCAGAAGCGAAGGAACTTTTGTCCTGTTTTCTATTGCCAGACCTTCGCGCACATAACCGGGCAGGTCCTCTTTGAATTTCAAAATGAGAGTGCCGCGGTCTTCCGGATATTCGGCTTTGTCTATAATTATGCATTTTCCGCACGGTTTCATGATACTTTTGTTGATGAAACGGATCTCATCGCCTGATTCGACTCCTGTGCGGCAGTTGTGGTACGCGATGCATTTTAACGTGCGTTTGTCGATGACTTCCTTCACGATCGGGTAAAATCCGTGGAAGTTGCCCGCGTCGTCGTTCATGCTTTCGAAGAGGCAGTCAAAGACCTCCATCTTGCCCATCGCGTTTATGCAGTGGATACCGTCCGCCATTATTGACATTATCCTTCCCGATCCCGGAGCCGGTAAAACGGTGACTCTCTGAATGAGCGTGTCAGTGCATGAATTCAGTGAGATGCCCATGCCCGCGCAGTGGTAGAGGTTGAAATCTTCGACGACGACATTTTTACACGTATTAAGACTTACGCCAGTGGAGCCTCTGTCGCAGTGCTGGATGCAGATTATGCTGCCCACATATGGCGGCTCTCCTCCTTCGATATACATTCTGAAAGTGTCTTCGGCGATCTGCTCGACCTTGTTCAGATGGCGCATATAGAAGTTGTATTCCGGATGCTCTTCTCTGGTCAGGAAGAAATAGTTGTGTCCGTATGCGAGACTGCCTGTTTCGGGAGAAAACTCGATGCAGAAGATGTTCTTGTCGTCATAATCGTAATATTCACTGATAAAATGGAGCTGACCGTTTTCGAATCTTACCGGGAATTTTTCCTTGTCAATGACGATATCGACGTATTTCTTTGTCGATCTCACCACTTTGCCCTCTGTGTACCACGGGCGGTCGAAATCCTCTGAAAGGTTTCTGAATGTGACGTTTTCGCAATGATCGAATATGAAAGGCAGTATCCTTCCGCCGAATACGAACTCGCTGCCTCCGCCGTCAAGCGTGATGTTTTTCAGATTCTTAAAATGGAACGCGCAGGGCATATTTCCGTAGTTGTGATACGGAAAATCCTGAAGCGCTGTATCTGCGTTCGTTACTTTGAACAAGTATCTTCCCTTTTCGAATTTCAGAATGGTATTGTCTGTGACATGCTTTAGCGCCTCTTTGAGAGCAGGGATATAATCACCGTCTTTGGCGAATTTTACATAGTTGCTGAAGTTTACCGTTTTCATGCGCGTTCTCCTTTTCAAAATTATTTTTACTCAAAATCGTCTGTTTTCCAGCTGTCATACCATCTGATGACAGGTTTTCCGTCTTCGAAAACGAGCGGAAGCCATACGTATGTGGCGTTTACCGTGCTCTCCGAAGAAAGTTCGCGAAGCCTCTTGACGCCGCCGTGATCATTGTCCCTGTGTTCTCCGCAGCAGAGCGCCTCGTAGATCAGCGGGACCTCCGGAAGAGGCGTATCGGGTATGTCTGTCAGCCATCTGTCTCCGAGCGCGATATACAGGTTTTTCTTTGCGGGCACCTTAAAAATCGATGAGAACTGAGCGTGGAAAGAGTTCGCGTTCACATCGTTTTCGCACGGATCTCCCAGCACTTTCCATTCCCCGTGCATATCTGTGATCTCGGCAGCCTCCGAAGGATTCGGGAAATACCCCGTCGTACCTGAAGTGATTATGTATTTTTTACCTTCGTGCGTAAAAAATCCGGGAGCTTCTCTCGTATACGGAGGAAGTTTGATCCCGAAATGAGAGGAATATTTTCCCGTGATGCCCAGATAATCGTCAGTAAGATCGGCGCAGATCATTTCAGTGTGGCAGTGCTCGAAAATAATATATGCTTTGCCTTCCTCGTCTTTCACAAGGTCGAAATCGCCCGATTCCATTTCGAAAAGCCGCAGAAAATGCTTGAATTCGTAAGGTCCGGTGATCTTATCCGAGACTGCGATGCCCATGTGCTGACCTTTTATTCCGCCGTGGACTTCCATAAATTTCATCCACATGACGTACTTGCCTGTTTTTCCGTTGTACAGGATGTGTGGCCTGTCCATCTTGTTGTGAGTGTACATCGGATCGTCCGGATCGTCGCTCGGACGAATGATTATGCCCTCGCTCTTCCAGTTGATCAAGTCCTTTGAGGAGTACATCCTGACTCCGTAGTGCCAGATCCCGTCTCTCCCGCCAAGCGTCTTTTCTTTGTTCTCGCCGTACAGATAAAACACGCCGTCGACCTCTATGATCGAGCCGCCGTGAGACTGTATCTTGTTGCCGTCAGTATCGAGCCATTCCCGGCCCGGATAGATCGCATCGTATGACATTTGTTTTCCCTTCCTAAAACGTTCTGTATCAGTCGAAGAATTCTTCCTCGAGCATCTGGCAGAGGCAGTGGTAAACGGGGAGATGATACTCCTGGACCTTGTATGTCTCCGTCTCGGGAACTTTCACTGTGACATCAGCGATCTCAGCAAGCTTTCCGCCTTTCGCACCCGTGAGGGCTATGACCTTGATGCCCATCGCTTTTGCGGTGATCGCCGCGTATCCGCAGTTTTTGGAATTGCCCGATGTGGAAATGGTGATCAGGACGTCTCCCTTGTCTCCCAGACCGACAAGCTGCTGCGCGAATGTAAGCTCTCCGTCTATATCATTTATGAGCGCGTACGAAAGCGCGGGATGTGAAGCAAGAGAAATAGCTCTCAGAGCTCCCTCAAGGCTCTCTGCGAGCTTCTCGCCCTTCTCCCCGTACTTTTTAAGGTCTTCCTTGAAAGTGTCGGGAAGGGGCCTTTTTTTCATGAATTTCTTCATCAGCTCTCCGACAATATGTTCGCTGTCGGAGCAGCTGCCGCCGTTTCCGCAGATGAGAACCTTTTTGCCCTGCTTGTATGCCTTTTCAAGTATTTTGTATGCCGCGAGAACATCATCCGTGACTCCGTGGTTTTTGAGCTCCGGATATCTTTCTCCGAGCAGTTCGAGATACGCTTTTGTTGAATCTTTCATTTTTACCGATCCCCTCTGTGTGTAGAATTTTGTCTTTGATCACAGGCTCGCGACAGACAGTGCCGCGTAGTCTCCGACTTTGTCTCCGAGTCCGCAAGGCACTACTTCGCATACCCTGCCGCTGTATATGAGTGTTTCTTCGTCTATGACTTTTTGAGCGTAAGGAAGAAGAAGATGTGAGCTTTTCGCAAAAACTCCTCCGATGACTATCCTCTCCGGGTTAAGTATATCGATGACTATCGAGAGCCCTTTCCCGAGCATTTCGCCGCTTATCCTATAGGCCTGAATGCAGAGTTCGTCCCCCTCGTCTGCCATATC
Organism: Mageeibacillus sp. UBA1257; assembly: GCA_002308775.1. Classification (GTDB taxonomy): domain Bacteria; phylum Bacillota; class Clostridia; order UBA1212; family UBA1257; genus UBA1257. The sequence continues at coordinate 23,530 of DBVT01000094.1, read as the reverse complement.
GCCTATGATCTTCGCGTTGATCGCGTCGTAGCTTCCGGCTCTTTTCAGCAGTTCGCAGACGTTGCCCCTTGATTCCTGCTCTTTAGCGAGTAAAACGCCTATCTGCGCTATGCCGCCTCCGGAGCAGAAGCCCTCGAAGGAGCCNNCCGTATCCGACGGGGCCGTAATCAGACAGTCTGAGATGCCCGACTTCTCCCGCCATATCGCTCGTTCCGGAATACAGTTTGCCGTTCAGGATCAGTCCCGCGCCGAGACCTGTTCCGAATGTCATGAATATCATATTCTTCGTGCCTTTTCCGGCTCCGTATTTCCATTCAGCCACAGCGCATGCGTTCGCGTCGTTCTGAAGATTGCACGGCAGCTTCGTCTTTTCAGTAAAATATTCAACTGCGTGCACATCGTCCCATCCCGGCAGATTCGGAGGAGACATTATTATTCCGGTCTCCGAGTTCAGAGGACCTCCGCAGCTGATGCCTATCCCGTCGAAGTCACTGTATTTAAGATCGTATTTCGCGAGAAGCAGATCGAGGTTCAGCATAAACTCGTCGAGGACGGTCTCGGGCTTCTTACCCGCTGTGGGGAATTTGCTCTTGTCGATTATTTTAAGCTCTCTGCCGTCGTCTTCACCGAGGCTGACCGCGCACTTCGTGCCGCCGATATCTATTCCGATGTATTTCATTTTTCCTTTAATACCTCCATGAAGGAATATTTTTCCGGTATTTAACCGTTTTTACTCTGTAAAATCGTTAAATCCCGCCATATCAAGCGCTTTCACATATCTTTCGAGGCTGATAAACGGATCGCCCGCGAGATACGAGTTCGCGCCTGTCACTTCGCCGTTTTCATCCTCATACGTCCATTCGATCTTGTAAAAAGCGTGAGGTTCAAAATCTATCGAAGCAACCAGTCTGCTTGAGTTGTCGGCAAGCTCGCAATTTCCTTCCAGAACGAGCGTCTTCTTCATTTCCGACTCTTCATCCTTGCCTACGTTTCCGAGCCTGAAGACTCTGTAAGTCGCCTTTACTCCCCTCTGAAGATCAGAGACGCCGTAGAGATTTATCTTCTGCTTTCCGCCGATCTCAACGGGCTCGTCAAACATGAAGCAGACAGGCTGCTGAGAGCGTTTGATGTAGTAAAACGCCATCTTTTTACTGTAATAATAGTCTACTACAGCGTCTGANNATCTGCGGCCAGCCGTCGATCAGATTCCACCAGATGATACCGGTGCGGCGCCATTTCGTTATTCTGAAGCGCTCGATGAAGAATTTGAAAGCCTCTCCCTGGGAGATCTGGCTCGCGATCGCGAAGTCTCTGAGATTCTCCGGGACGTAACCGAAAAGCGTCCTTATCTGGCTCACCATCAGCCTTATTCTGTAAGCAAAAGGCGCGTCGTCTCTCGTTTCGGGGGACGCGTCGTGGACTCTCCATTCCACCTTTTCGATGTATTCTCCGCGCTCTTTGAGTATCTTTTCATCATACCACGGCCAGAGGCTGTCTCTCGATATAAATTTCGCGAGGCTCGAAGGCGAAGGACATCCGTGATAGCCTGTCTCGCTTGCGAAGTGGCAGACTGTATTTTTGTAATATTTTCCTTTGTAATAGTCTCTCGGTCCCCAGAGATGATCTTCCGAGAGCACGCCGAATCCGTCTCCTCCTCCCGTTTTGAATCCCTCTTCATCGATATAAGGAGATGAAGGTATATACGGCCTTGTAAAATCGTGCGCATCCAGAAGCTCCGGGATTATCCTTCTCGTAATAACATTCCTGTTCGGATCTCTCGTTATTCCGTTGCCGCCCATATACGAATAGTCACACTCGTTGTCACCTGCCCAGAGGATGATCGAGCAGTGATTTCTGAGCCTTTTTACGACCGCAACGACCTCTTCCGAGATCATATCGTAAAACATCTGATCCTGCGGGAATACTCCGCAAGCCATCGCGAAATCCTGCCAGATCATTATTCCGTGAGAGTCGCAGAAATCGAAGAATTCGTCGCTCTCGTAAACATTTCCGCCCCAGCATCTTACGCCGTTGCATCCGACTTCCATGAGCAGTTCCATAGCCTTCGGCAGTCTTTCGAGATCGTTCGAATGGAACGCGTCGAGCGGCACCCAGTTTGATCCCAGATAGAATATCTTCTTTCCGTTTATCTTAAAGCAGAACTCACCGTCTCCGTTTTTGTTCGTTATACTCGTTCTGTCGAGTTCGACTGTCCTGATACCTGTCTTCAGCGTGAATGTGTCTTTGAGCTCGTCTCCTTTGTAGAGATATGCTGTCACGTCATACAGATTCGGGTCGCCGTAATTTTTGGGCCACCAGAGCTTTGTATTCGGGACGTTGACAGAGATCCTTCCGCTCACGCCTATCGGTCTGCCGCTGCCTTCAAACGAGCTGTCTCCGCAGGAACCTCTTACAACGACTCTGTAGTCCTTCAGAAGATCGTCTGCGATCGCGAGCGTGTATCTCGCGATTATGTGAGAATTGCCGCCTTCATTTGCGCTGCATGTGTATATGAATACGTCGTCTATCCTGTTTTCCTTTTTCTTTTCGAGATATACAGATCTCCACATTCCTCCGCCGAGCACTCTGGGCATTATGTCCCAGCCTCCCATCGAAGGAGCCTTGCGCGCATACAGCAGATCAGATATATATTCCAGCGAATTCGAGTTTGCGGGCGTAGGATAATCCCTCGTAACGATAGGCGCAGGTGTTATATGTACGAATATTTCATTTTTACCTTTTTTGAGGATGTCAGCGGGCACTTCGAGTTCGTGCGGGATCAGCATATTGTCAGTCTGTCCGAGGAACTCGCCGTTCAGATATATTTCCGCGAATGTGTCTATGCCTTCAAAACAGAGGAATATACCCTCGCAAGGAACCTCTTCGAATTCGAAATCTCTGTAGTAAAAAAGATGCATGCACTCCAGATCCTGAACGTCGAGTATGTTCATTCCGAAATACGGGTCTCCCGTAACTCCCGCCTTATAGAGGTCCTGTTCGAAAACTCCCGGAACATCGGCGGGAATCTTCTTCATCCCTCTGAGTTCCCTTTCGGAACCCGGTATCGCCTCGAGTTTTTTGTACTGACTGTTCGGCATATAAGAAAGATTCCATTTCCCGTCAAGTGACAACAACAAGTTTTTCTTCATAATGTCCTCCGTTTTGAATATATTTTATTATTTTTTAATCGTAAAATTCGAACTCGAAATCGTCTATCCTCACAGTATCTCCCTCCTGAATTCCCTGCCTTTCGAGCTCGTCTATAAGGCCTTTCTTTCTGATCAGCCTCTGAAAATACTGCTGCGATTCGTACTCGTAGATATTGACCGTTTCAAGCACTCTCCTGATCCAGCTTCCCTCTATTTCGTACGCTCCGTCGCTCGCTTTCTTCACCGTAAAAAGCGGTCCGTCCGTCTCGGGCGTATATACGACTTCATCCTTTATTTCGTCTTCCGCGATGATCATCTCAGGCACCTTCGGAAGGACTGAGGCTGTGTATTCCATCAATTCCCTCGTTTTGTATGATATCGGTGCGGATATTTCGAAGATCTTCCATGCACCTGCTTCGATGCCTTCGGCGATCTCCTCCGCGTGTTCGTCTTTCCATTTTTCGAATTTCTCTTTGAATATTTCAAGGTTCTTTTCGGAATCCGGTTCGTCTATCTTATTTGCGACTATTATCTGCGGCCTCTTCGAGAGCTGCTCGTCGTACTGCCTCAGTTCCTCGTTGATTTTAAGAAAATCGTCAAACGGGTCTCTTCCCTCTTTGCCCGAAATGTCGATCATATGGAGCAGAAGTCTCGTTCTCTCTATATGCCTCAGGAATCTGTGACCCAGTCCCTGCCCCTGCGCGGCGCCTTCTATGAGTCCCGGGATATCCGCCATTACGAATCCGCTCTCCTCCGTATAAACGACTCCGAGATTCGGATTTATAGTCGTAAAATGATAATCCGCGATCTCCGGTCTTGCGGCTGTCGTAACTGAGAGCAAAGTCGATTTCCCGACGTTCGGAAAACCTACGAGTCCCACGTCGGCGAGAAGTTTAAGCTCGAGTACAAGATTCAGTTCAATTCCGGGCTCTCCGAGTCTTGCGAAAGCGGGTATCTGCCTGGTAGGCGTCGCGAAGTTCATATTTCCTTTTCCGCCCTTGCCTCCCCTTGCGAGGACCTGTTTCTCTCCCGCTTTGGTAAGATCGGCAAGTACGTGACCTGTGTCAGCGTTTCTTACTATCGTTCCTGCGGGAACTTTGACGACTATGCTGTTTCCGCTCTTGCCTGTCATTTTGTTCTGACCGCCGTTCGCTCCGTTTTCAGCCCGATATTTCCTCTTGTATCTGAAATTTGCAAGAGTCGTCATGCCTGTATCGACTTCGAAGATCACATCTCCTCCTCTTCCGCCGTTTCCGCCGTCGGGACCGCCCGCAGCTATATATTTTTCACGGTGAAAAGAGACAGCTCCGTTGCCGCCGTTTCCCGATTGTATATATATTTCCGCTCTGTCGATAAACATGTCCGCAAATTCCTTTTCAAGCTGTTTTTGTGCGTTCTTCGTCTTTTTCAGCGTATCTTAAGCGTCAGATGACCGTTTTCTTTTGCCGAATCTTCGAACACGCGAATGATACCGTCCGTGTAATCCTGCATTTCGGGAATGACCTTGTCTCTGTTTTTCAAGATCACTTTTGTGTCCTTCATAACGGTCGTCAGAACGTCGTGCAGAGCGTCAAGATTGCTTCCGTAATATTCGCTGTCTTTGAATGCCTTGCGCATTATATCATGCGCTTCCTGCTTTGTCGTAAAACCTTTCAGATCGATTTTTATTCTCTTTGCAAACATATCATTCTTCTCCGTATAAAAGTTCAAATGTCTCATAATGGTCTCCCGTGTAATAAATGAGACCGTCGTTTGAGTAAACTATTCTCTTTGCTCCCCTGCTGGATGCTCCGAGCGTATCTATGTCGCACTCGTGGTATTCGCGGCCTGCTTTGGTGGGAAGCTTGTTTTCATAATTTCCGAAATACGTTCCGCCTATACATTTTCCCGGAGCGTATTTTTCAAGTCCTCCTCCTGTCCATCCGAGGTCCTCCGCTTCCTTCTTCGTTATGAAGTTCTGCGGCAGCTCGCCGTATGTATACAGGTAAAGAGCGACGTCCTCTTTTGTCGTATAAGACCCGTTTTTGTCGATCTTCGCGGTCTCTCCCGTAGGCGCGCTCGTAGGCTTATCAGAAGGCGCGCTTGTAGGCTCGTCAGTCTGCGTTATAATATCAACTATATCGTCGATCAGGTCCTTATCGATATTTCTGCACGCGCATAAAAGCCCGAGCGACATTATAAGCGCCAGTATCATCGCGACAGTTTTTTTCAATGATCTCATACGGAATACATCTCCTGTTTTCAGTGTTGTCCCGCCATTTTGCGCGGGCAGTCCATACATTGTTATTTTACCCTATCGGGAAGGTTTTAGCAACAAAAAAAAGCATCGGCCTCGAACTTTTTGGGTAAAATAAAAAACCAAAGCGCATCTCATTTACGAGTCGCGCTTTGGGATTCTCAGCGTTTTGAAACGGTCCGCAAAAGCAGACGTTTTCTCACCTATTACTCGGCTACGATTACAGAAACCTGTTTCTTGTCCTTGCCGAGTCTGCCGAAACTGACTTTGCCGTCCTTAAGAGCGTACAGAGTGTAATCTGTGCCCATACCGACATTCGTTCCGGGATAGATCTTTGTTCCTCTCTGTCTTACAAGAATACTGCCGGCCAGAACTGACTGTCCGTCTCCTCTCTTGACACCGAGACGCTTCGATTCTGAATCTCTGCCGTTCTTCGAGCTTCCGAGACCTTTCTTGTGAGCGAAGAGCTGTAAATTAATTCTTAACATCGGAATACACCTCCTGATCAATCCTTTACAACCAAATACTTCTTTCCGTAACTGTACTCGATCTGTTTGAATCCGATCAACATCGCCTCGAGTACCGCGTCATCAGCTGTGACGCTTTCGTTATCCGCCTGATCATCCGCTTTTTTGTCAGGCTCCGGTCTTTTCCATCTTATCAACCCGTCCTTTTCGGTAAACGATTTTTTCTTCTCGTCTCCTTCCGGATTGTACTTTTCTTCAAACCAGCCTATAGCCGTATACGATGTAGCTGAAGCAGCCGCACAAATTATGTCTCTTCCCGCCTCGTCGTATCCCGCGTGACCTTTCACGGTAAAACGGATAATCTTCCCTTTCGGGTTTCTTTCAACAGTAACAGTGATCATCTTTACGCGTTGATCGTCTGGATCTCAACCTGCGTATAAGGCTGTCTGTGTCCCTGTCTTTTTCTGTAACCCTTTTTCGCTTTATGCTTGATAATGCGGATCTTCTTTGCCTTGCCGTTCTTTACGACTTTAGCGGTAACGCTTGCGCCTTCAACTGCAGGTTTTCCGACTATTACATCATCATCTTTGATGACCGCGAGAACTGTATCAAACGTAACGGTCTCGTCTGCCTGCGCGTCGAGCTTCTCAACGAACAGAACATCGCCTTCCGTAACCTTGTACTGTTTTCCTCCGGTAACTATTACAGCGTACATACATTGCACCTCCATATAAATCTCGCCTGTGTGTCGGTCTTGTGCGAAAACCGACTTGCCTAAGGCACCATGTAAAACGTTCTTACAACGGATTTGTAAGCCCGGCCAGAGCGGCACAAAGCGTATACTAACATAATAATTCAACTGTTGTCAAGCATTATTTTTACATTTTGGGAAAAATATCAAGTGTTGTGTGCTCATTTCTGCTGCTTTTTATTAAAAAACATTCCCGCGCCGGATCTCCGGGGCGGGAAAGCTTTTTTAATTTACATATCATGTGCCGCCCTTATCAAAGTGCGGATCATTTTATCTTACTCGTCGAACAATGTCGCCCAGATCTCATTACATGTCTGCTCAAGGTCTGAAAGGGAGTCTTTGTAGTCCTTCTTGTTGCTGAAGTGAGCATCTACAAGTCCCGGAATGACTTTGTTGATCTGTGATGCGATCTCCGGCGGAACGAAGCATTCAGACCATGAAGCAGTGAAAGCTTCGGGGTAGCAAACGAATGCGTCGTAGTTGAATTCTTCCTCAGGATAAGGAACTCTCCAAGCGCCGTCCGCGATAGCTTTCTTTGTACAAGGGATACCGCCGCCGACGATCTGGTTGAAAGCGATCTGTCCTTCGTCAGAGAGAAGCGTAAGAGCGAATGTAGCCGCAGCGTCAGGGTTCCTCGTTTTGCTGTATACGAGGTATCCCGTAGCACCGCCCGTTATGAAATGAGCAGGCATTTCAGGCATCGCGCTGACGTCGAATTTGATCCCGAGCTTTTTGAATGCTTCATAAGCAGCGATCCTGTTGATGTATGTGCTGAGTTTGAATACATATCCGGTAGTGTTATCAACGCCTGCAAATTTGGCTCCCATAGCGCCGGTGAGTCCGCCAATACCTGCGTCGCCTTCGCTGACCATATTGATCAGTTCATCGAATCCTCTCAGAACCTTCTCGTCGCTGAAGAAGTTGACTTTCTTGTTGACTTTGTCGACCCAATTTCCGCCCCATCCTACGAAGAAGTGATACAGCATGCAGACTTCTGTGGAGAAGAATGCGCCGACCTGAGAATATGTGCCGTCTTCGTTCGTTCTGCGGAGGCGTTTGCAGTAATCTCTGAAGTCGTCCCATTTCCAGTCGTTTTCCGGTCTTGAGAGACCCGCTTCTTGAAGAGCTGAAACGTTCGTGAAGAAAACGTTCTGTGAAAGGTCTGACGGAACCATGTAAAGGAGTCCGTTATAGCATCCGAGATCGTAAAGACCTGTGTAGATCTGCGAAGTATCGATGTTGAGAAGGTCGATGTACGAATCCAGATACATTGCCGCCTTGTTCTTTACAGCGTAGTTGTAAACGTCAACTTCAGCTGTGTAATAAACGTCGCCGATGTCTCCCGACGCAACCTGTGTGGCAAATGCAGACCATGCGATGATATCCGTCTTAACTGTTACATTCGGATAATATTTGTTGTACGTCTGGATCCACTTGTCAAGAGCGATTTCAGACTGATCACCCGATCTTAAATAAGTGGTGACTTTGATCCTGCCGGTTACGGTTTCCGGATCCAGCTGATAGCCGGGGTCGAGATCGCCTGTGTTGATCTTTCCCTGATTACATCCGAGGAAAGTCACAGCAAGGCATGTAACAACAGCGAGGATGATCCATTTTAAACTTTTCTTAAAGAGCATAGACATACCTCCGTTTTATGAAATGGCCGTACTTCGGGCATATTTTAACACCGAAAAAAACAAATTGTCAATAATTATAGATCGAATGTTTTGCGGACAATGTCGGGGGCAATATCGCATGGAATAACAGTCCCGCCTTTTCGCGAATAACAACAAGTTACTTAACCTATCTCGAACCGGAACGATCCGTTTTCGCAGGAGCCGTTCGATTCGACGATCACATAAACTTCCCCGGCTCTGTTCAAAGGCACGACGCCGTCCTCCGCGTCACCTGATCCGACGGTCAGAAGCACTTCTTTTCCGTTGCCCGCGTCATAATAGACGGTTATATCGCCCGATTCGAGGCTTGCTGAATAGATCAGCGTGCTGTCCGCATCGCATCTCAATTTGAAGGACATTGTCCCCTTAAATTTGTAAAACGACATATATGCAGAGTGAGAATCGTTCGAATTGACGAATCCAATTGCCGAATAGTGGGAAGAATACGGGCTGCAGCCTGCCATCAGCATTGTCGACGCAGCGATAAACACCGCCATTACCACGGCGATCAGTTTCGTAGTCAATTTAGTACGTTTCATTGTCAATACCGTCCTTTCGAGACTTTTTATAGTTGATATCTTGATCTCGCGTTTCATTTGAGCGCTTTCTTTAAGTATAGGAGATTTTCGACAAGCGTCCTGGGGGTGTAAAGGTAGTGGTTTGAGGCTTCGAAACCGATCTCCGGGTACTTTTCCATAAAGGCAAGCAGGCGGCGAAGCAGATCCTCTCTTTCACGGATAAGGTCTTCGGGAATACCGTTTCCGGCTCTTTTTTCGATCGCATATCTTGTGTGTATAACGTCGGCGTGCCAGTGGATAGAAGCGACCTCCGCAAAGTCGGTCATTTCTTCAATGAGCGGCGTTTTCTTTGCTTTTTTCAAAATACGTACGCCTTCATCCCACTCAGCCAGCATGCCGGCATATTGTGAAAAATAAACGTCCGCGGGATACGGATATATCCATTGTTCATAATCATCGTTCGAAAAACAAACCATTGACGAAGGCAGATCGCACTTGTCCTTCATCCATATATTGGCCGGTCCGAGCGTCGCGGGCGAAAGATACAGATGGTTGATGCTGAAAGGATATTCTGAGAACCCGCGGCACATCATTCTCACTGCGTCATGTACGGTACCGGAATCTTCGCCGAACATCTCGTCATACCATTTGTCGAGGTCAAATTCGCTGCCCTTTTCCGACATAGATGCGCACAACTCCATCACGGGAGAAGGATACCCTCCCAGAGTCCACGTAAGCATATGGTCCGAAACGCCGATCTTCGCGAGATTGCCGACATGCTCGCAAATGAGGTCGAAAACAGGCAAATACGGGACTGCGCTGCATTCCCAGCTGTTATTTATCTGGATCTTGGCACAATTACGGTGGCCGCTTTTTGACGAAACACTGAAAACATGTTTCGAGAATTGACCGGGTCCCGGATTTGAGATCGAATAATCGATTACTTCGCTGTTAACGCCGCCCTTATTAATTTTCTTGCCGTATTCGCTCACGCTCATGACCGTGACGTCGCCGTCAAGCATCTTTATCCCCGCTTCAGTCTGCCCGAACGACCATCCCATAAACGGAGCCCATCCCCACGTGTTGGCGATCAGTTCTGTCTTTGCCCCGGACTTCCGTATGGCGCTGTTTATTATGTTGTTCACTTGAGCGGCAAGCTTTTCCGGAGGGACTGAGCTGCATACCGGGCAATTTGTTTCCGTTCTGTAGCGGCAATGCGTGGGGTTTTCGCTCATCGTTATGGTTATTATTCCTTCTATCTCCCTGACGTCATTCAGCAGGTCGTAAAAGGCGTTAAACAGATACTCCCTGACGGCCTGTTTACCGAGGCACAGACAGACGGTATCTTTATCGGAATGTCCGGTCAGCTCCGGGAAGTTTTTTGCGATTCCGGTTGTCAAAGCCCGAGGTTCGTTGAAATACAGATATAGTCCGATGCCGTGATCCCGGCACCTTCTTATGAGGCGTTTCAGTTCTTCGCGCCTTTCTTTGTACCGCTCAGACAGCCCCGGGGAAAACGGGTACGGAGAGATCTCGGATAAAAGGCAGTGGATCCAGATCCCGTTGATGCCGCGCATTCTGTATTGTTCAAGCAGCCCGTCCGGCAGGTATCTTTCGCTGTCGCTGCCGAATGCGTCGCGGCAAGGGGTGATATATCCGTGAATGATCTTTTTTTGTTGTATTTTATTATGAGTTTGTATGCAGCCGGGAATATGCGAAAGCAGCTCGAACGGCCTCCATCCGCCTGCTATATTATTGCGGACGAAGCGGGATAGCTTTTCGGTTTCTGACTTCACGTGATCATCCGGAGGAAAATAAGTTACCGGCGGGCATTCCGGTTTTTGGCCGAGTTTTACGCCTAAGAAATCGTCTTTTTCGAGTATTTCTTTCAGGCGGCTGTCGTCAATGCCGAGGATCGCGGCGATTTTCCCGTTCGGAAGGATATGCCACAGGGAGCGAATGACCGTTATATATCCTTGTGCCTGCATTACCATCTGCTCCGGAACTTTGTCAAGTCCGAGCCTTTGTGCTTCTTTATGGACAATGGATTCGTCGCATCCGATCACGCGGGCAATGTTTTTTGCGGGGACGAAGCCGTAACAGCGAAAGATGACCGTCTGCCACTCCGTGGGGAAAGGAGATATGAATGCATTTTTCGTTCTTTTGTCTGACATTATACGGCCTCCGGATGACAATTATTGAATGCAGCGTGATGCGGTTCGCAGGGCTGCTCACAATTTTTTTATTCCTAAACCTACAACAACTTTACGCTGTGAATCGAATGTACTAAAAGACTTCTCTCACTCGCACATTTCCCCGAAGAGCGCTGCGCCGAGAGCCGCTTCCTCACTGTTTTCCGTGATCACTATAGGCATTCCGAAATATGACTCGAGATATCTTATGAGTGCTTTATTTTTTCTTATCCCGTTGCCTGAACCGATTATCCGTCCCGTTTTTCTGAAATCCATCTTCTCGTACAGGTCGTACAACTCTTTGGCCATGCCTTTTACGCATCCGGCGGCGAAATCCGCAGGCGTAAAATTCTCAGTGGAAATATTGGAGATACTGCCTCTGATCGAGCTGTCTGCTCTCGTTCCGTCAAACCTGTTGTCAAATTCAAGCGTCGTATCCTCTTTGTATTCGAGCATTCGATCTATCGTATCGAAAAGGCTCCTGCTGCCGTCAAATCCCGCGAGATATACTGTGTCCCTGAAGAATTTTTCGAGAAGCGCAAACGACCTTCCTCCGCAGAGAGAAATGCCCGCGAGTATATACTTATCGTCGTAAAGCGGTCTCGTTTCGATCAGATTTCCCCTTTTAAGAGGCAGATCGGTCATCATAGAAACCTGCGCGCCTGTTCCGACATTCACCAGGACATCGTCTTCTCCGCATCCTGATCCTATAAAACCGGCCTGGTTGTCACCTATCGCCACGGAAACGGGTATGTTTTTGTAATATCCCGCGATCTTCCTTCCTACCGTTATCTCAGGATAAAAAGGATCGTCCGTTGTGAACGCGTTCTTTTCTATGTCGTAGCATCCGAAGCTCGCGGCATCGGAGCTGTGCGTAAGAGGTTTTTCCCTGCCCGTCAGAAGCATAACTATATAGTCGTGGATCGCGCAAAAAGACACCGCCTCATCAGGCACAAGTCCGTGCTCTTTATTGTAAAAATGCGTCACGCTGCCGTATCCCGTGGGAGATCCCAAAAGCGCAGAATATTCCGCTCCCCTTCCGTCCTGCCATGTGTAAAGATCGCTCACGGCTTTTCCGTTTTTGTCTATATAAACGATACCGTGCATCTGCCCGGTGACTCCGATCGATCTTACGTTTTCGAGAGGGATCCTGCCGATCACGTCGAACGCGCGGCTCACTATAGTCTGAACTCTCTGGACTTTTTCCCATTCTTTTTCAGACGGAATGAAAGCTCCGTTGTCGGCGTGCTCCGTTTTTACGATCTCACCCGTGTCAATGTCTCTCAAAACAGCGCATATTTTTGTCGTTCCGATATCTATTCCTATGCTGTACATAATTACTCACCCCGGTCCGTTTCAGACGTTTCCCCTTCCTGTTTCTTCGTTTTTGCGTAAAATGCGTCCGTGTCCTCCGGTCTCACCTTCGACATCATAAAGAGCGCGAAAGCGAGTACTGTAACGCCGAGTACGGCCGTGATCACAACAGTGACAGTGTCCCATATTTTGCCGTCGCCGAGAGACGGTACGAATTTGCCTCCGAAATCAAAAATCGTATGCAAAATGACGCATATCCACAGATTTTTCGTGAGAAGCAGCGCCACCGCGCACATTCCGCCGATCAAAAATGAATATCCCACCTGTAAAAATGTCGCTCCTATACCGCCGCCTTCGGCTATATTGAAAAGGTGCACGAGCCCGAATATCAGGCTCGAAAGCGCTGTGACGAGGAATATTTCTTTTGTGGTTTTTCTCCTGTTCTCAAGTATGTACAGAAACATCGTGCCGCGGAAAGCAAACTCTTCGAAAAGTCCTATCGAAAGACACTCCGCCGCGAATAATATCCACGTAAGAGGTTCTTTCGCCGTTATCTCGATATTTCCCGCAGCGACTCCTATTATCGGGAAATTGTTTATCACGACCAGGAAAAACGGTATGACGGCAAGATGCTTTACACATTTCACGCCGGTTGAAAACTTCAAAATATTTTTATATCCCAGGTAAAATATCAGCACGAAAAAAACGATCGCTCCAGCTGTTCTCGTCACGATGACCTTGATCATATCGTTCGTTTCTTTGCTGTCTGTGATCTGCGGATTTATCACCGAGTATGCGATTATCACCGCGACCATGACCAAAAAGATCACGAGCGTGAATGTCCTTTTTTTACCGGCTGATTTTTCACTCATCTGTTTTGTTATCCTCTGTTTTGACGTCTTTTTCTGTTTCTTCGCCGATTTCGGCTTCACTATTTTCAGATTTCCGCTCTTCACGGATGTCAGCCTCGTCTATCTTAAAATCCTGCGCTTCTATCTCTTCCATCGCTGCTCTTTCCTTTTCTTTCGCGACTGCTTTTTTCAGAATGAAGAACAGAATGATACCGCCTGTCACCATAAATACCGCAGTCAGCTGGGAAGGTGAAAGGAATCGTACTATCGTGGCTCCCCTGTCGTCATCCCTCGCATATTCAATGAAGAATCTCCATATGCCATAGAAGACCATATACATCGGAAGATTGTACGTTTTCTTTTTCACCAGACGGATCGTAAAAAGCACGAACAGGCACATAAGAAAGACGCTCTCGAAAAGCTGTACGGGAACTGTCTTGTATCCCAGAGACACGTTGTAAACACCTATCCATGATTCAGTCTTTTTGCCGTAGCAGCAGCCTGCCGTCAGGCATCCGATCCTTCCGAACGCGTGCGCGATCGCGATGGCTCCCGCGGCTATATCTGTGATCAGACGAAGCTGCCTCAGGTTTTCTTTTTTCTTGCACATGAAATGTCCGACGCCGAAATATATAATGAAAAAGATCGCCGCGCCGCAAACGAGTCCGCCGTAAAATGTCGCGCCTGTATTTCTGTTCAGTTCGAATTTCCCGCTCTCGATCCAGTTATAGATCGCCTGAACGACTACCGAGAGCGCGTATCCTCCGATTATGGCCGCGGCGCCGGAGAAAAGCGTCACGTTGTAGACATTATTCGAAAGACCTACTTTTCCCGAGAATATGCGAAGATACGCGATCGCGAGGATGCAGCCAACTATTATAAGTATCGAATACAGGTCAAGCCCCAGAAATATCTCGTCAGGATACATTCGTGCCTCTCCTTCCATACGGAACCGTTTTGTAAAATACTACCACAATCTTCTGATGTTCGCAACTGAAATTCAAAAGGGCTCCCCGTTTTATCCGGGGAGCCTTTTTCGCTTTTTACAGCAGATCAGTTATGATCCGTCAAGCTTATCAGTGTTTTTTCTTCAGTATTACAACTGCTCCGAGAAGAGCGACTGTTGCGATCGCCATTGAAGATACTACTACTGACTTGCAGCCCTTCTTTTCGCCGCTTTCATTGTTCTTCGGAGCGTCAGTGGGAGCTTCCGTTGCTACAGGTGGTTCTGTGGGTTCATCTGTCGGTTCGGGAGTCGCAGTAGGCTCCGGTGTGGGCTCCGGTGTCGCGAAATATTCAGCCTTTGTAACTTTGTCACCGTAAGTGATCAGTATATCGTCTATAACGAACTCTCTGGGGTCAGCTTTAATGGCTGCAGTGTCACCGAATGATCCGTGGAGGTCCCATCTGAAGTTGCATATTCCGTTGAGATCGCCTACCCAGGTGTCGCCCGTAGCTACCTGTACGCCGTCAACATACGTATCGATCTTGTTCGTTCCGTATTCGATAGCATAAGCTACAGTGTAAACTTCATTAATTGTCGGGAATGTGTAGATTTTGTCACCATTAAGGTTGGCGATATAAGGCATACCTTCTCCGCCGCTTACGATAGTCGCGATCTTGCCGCCTGAGCCTTCACTTGCCGTATCGGGAAGATCAGGATCGTTTGCGCAAATATAGAAGAGGTCCTGTCCTTCAGCACCCTGGGAAATGATCTTGATCTTGAATTCGAAGAATACATAGTCTCCAACTCCTTCGATGAGTGACAGAGACCATCTTCTGGAATCGAGATAGCCCTTTACCGCGAGAGAAACCGAGCCCGAAATAGCTTCGTCTCCGCCGACTACTTTAGCATTCGTATAGAGCGGATCCATAAATGAAACGTCGTTAGCGCCGAGAGTAGCTGCGTCCATGAACATATAATCTTCCGTCTCGATACAGCTCTCATAGTCGACGAACAACGTCATGTTGTCATAGTCCAGCCGATACATTATCGCATCATCAGGGATCTCTTCCTGTGTAGTCTCAGCAAACGCAGGAGCGACTGCTAATGCGGCGATAATTAACGCCAAAAGCATTGTTGCAAAAATCTTTTTCATAATTGTCCTCCTAATCTGGATTTGTTGTCACAGTATTGTAACATTTTGAACAATATGTGTCAACATTTTTTGTAAATAAAAGCAAAAAATCTCCCGGAATATATCCGGGAGACTGTAAAATTCAACAATTGATCAGATCAATGTCTCTTCTTAAGAACTGCAACAGCGCCGAGGAGAGCGACCGCAGCAATAGCCATTGAGGATACTACTACAGACTTGCAGCCTTTCTTGTCGCTGCTGTCATTGTCCTTCGGAGCGAAAGTGGGAGCTTCCGTCGCTTCAGGTACTTTAGTGGGTTCATCTGTCGGTTCGGGAGTCGCCGTAGGCTCCGGTGTGGGCTCCGGCGTCGCGAAATATTCAGCCTTTGTGACTATGTCGCCGTATGTTACGATGATATCGTCAAGAGCGAATTCAAAGGGGTTGACAGCGATAGCCGCGTCCTGATCCCAGCCGGGTCCGAAGCTGTCGATCCTGAAGGCATCGAGACCGTTTACATCGCCGATCCATTTGTTTTTTTCTGCGACGCGTACGCCGTCAACAAAGAAGTCATAATATTTGTCGCCGAGCGTGAATGCTGCAGCGAGAGTGTATGTCTTTCCTTCTTCGAGTTCAGCCATGACCTTCTGCGCTCTGTTGATGCAGACGATCTTATCGTCCTTTTTCTGAACCTTGTAGATCCATCCGCCGTTGCCTTCGGAATTTGAAGCCGGAACATCGGGCTCGCAGTAACAAAAAGCGAAAGCGCCTGTTCCTTCGAAGTTGATAGGCTTGAATTTGCACTCTACGAAAACGTAATCTCCTACGCCTTCAATAAGTGAAAGAGACCAGATACGTGCGTCAAGGTAACCCTTGTTGACGAATGACTGCTCACCGCTGAGAGCCTCTTCTCCTGCAACGATCTTGCACAGAGAGCTGTCTTCGATGAAGCTTATCTTATCAGCGATTCCGAGATCGGCCGGATTCGCGGACCATCCGTCCATTACAAAACCCTCTTCAAAATCGATCTCCAGAGTGCAGTCATCCATATCGAGCCTGTACATAACAGCGTCTTCCGGAACGTTATCGGGATCGAGCTCCGCAAATGCCGGAACAGACACGAATGTCACTGCCAGAAGAACAGCGATCAATGTTATCAATACTTTCTTCATTTTAAAACCTCCGTTATTTTCGAATGTATTTCGGTTACTATTATAGCATTTTTTTGAAAAACATCAATGATTTTTTTAAACGACTTCCCCTTCCGTTACGCTCTCGTAGTTCACGACATATGTGTCGTTCAGGACGACATTGGGGCCTGACGAGTCGAATACGGAATGAGGAGCGATTATCGCATATTCATTGTCGTACGCGAGGACCTCGACGTAAATATATTTAACTATGCTGGATTTGACGACTGTGAGTCTTGCGTTAAGTTTGGGATCGTCCCAGTCGGTGAGGCTGGTTACGGGCACCTTCATGCCGCTCTCTGAAGAAATATAGATGTCCAGATCAGCTTTGTTGTATGCGCAGAAGGTCTCGTTACCCGTTGCGCATTTCATGACAAGAACATTTTTGTCGAAATACACGACCTTGCCTTTGCCGCTGATGCCGAGATCTTTGGATGCAAATTCAAATCTTCCCTGGCTTCCTATATCTGTCTTAGCGACCACATAGCAGTAAATGTCAGGCATTATCCTCGCGACGAATGTACCGGAGGTGACCTTCTTGCCCGCGTAAGTTTCCGTTGATCTCACGTTTTTGTATTTGTCGAACGTGATCCCGTCGAATTTTTCTTCCTGCTCGCATGTCGCAAGTTCCTTGTAAAAATCCGTCGTGCCCGCAGCCGTTCCGTCAGTGAAAAATGAAACTATTCCGGCACAGGGTGCCTCGATCTTATGCGTGTAGCCCGAGAGTTTTCCGTTCAGTTCGTTAATTTCTTTCGTCAGATTTTTTATATACGCATCATCGCGATTCGGATCGTCCGCCATATTTCTGTCTTTGAAGAGCTCATTCATCTGTGCGATGAGCTCGGGATAATCAGAGATATTTCCATACTGAGCGTCTGACGCAAGTTTCGCATTCACATCCCGTATCTCACTCTCGGCGAGCTGATATCCGTCCGGGTATACATTCGTATAGGCATATGCGGCAGTCTGCGCGGCATTCAGTTTTCTCTCAGCAGCTTTCAGCTGCGCGAACACATCTTCCATTCCGTCGGCAACGATATAGGCGATGACCTCCCCTTTTGCGACTTTTGCGCCTTCATCCGTATTCGGGACGAATTTTCCGTCAAACGAGGAGTTGATTCCCACTTCTTCTTTCAAAAACACTGCTTCCGATGTGGATTTGTGGGTTATGGTTCCCTTTTTAACGTATGCAGTTACGATTCCGGAAGGTTTTCTGCCCGCAAAAAGCATAGCGACAAGTATCGCAGCGACCGCGACCGTAAAGATCACGATTCGGACGATCCCTTTTTTCGATGTGAACTTTTTGCCTTTCTGACCTGCCTTTGTCATTTCGCTCTTACCTTTTGTAAAAATGTGACGTTATTTATTATTTTTGAGTTTGAGGAGCCTCTCCGCCGCCAGCATGCTCGCCAGTTTGACATTCGCGTATGAAAGTCCGCCCTGCATAAAAGCGATATACGGAGGCTTCATCGGTCCGTCGGCACTGAGTTCTATAGACGAGCCCTGTACGAACGCCCCCGCTGCCATTATAACAGGAACGTCGTATCCCGGCATATCCCACGCCTCGGGCACAACGAACGAGTCGATCGGCGCAGCCGCCTGAACCGCTCCGCAGAAAGTCGTAAGACCTTCCTGCGTGCCGAATTTTATCGTCTGAACTATGTCTCCTCTCTGTTCGTCCTTCAAAGGGGACGTTTCAAATCCGAGTTTTTCAAAGAGCGAAGCAGTGAACACAGCCCCTTTCAGACTCTCCGCTACGATCTGCGGCGCAAGGTAAAATCCCTGCAGTATATCTCTGTTCGTTCCTACAGATGCGCCTATTTCTCTGCCTGCTCCCGGACATGTGACCCTGTATGAGCACATCTCGACATATTGTTTCCTGCCTGCGATATACCCGCCTGATTTTGCGAGTCCGCCGCCGGGGTTTTTGATGAGGGATCCGGCCATGATATCCGCTCCGACCTGCGTGGGTTCCTCTATCCCCGTGAATTCTCCGTAGCAGTTGTCGACAAAAACTATCGTGTTCGGATTTTTACTCTTTACGGCCTTTACGATCCCGCTTATTTCATCCACGGTATACGCTTTTCTCTCGGCGTAACCCCTGGATCTCTGGATCTGCGCGACCTTTGTGTTTTCATTTACCGCATTGTGTATCGCCTTAAGATCAGGCACTCCCCCGGGTAAAAGGTCCACCTGTGAATATTTTACCCCGTATTCCGCGAGAGAACCGACGCCGGGACGAATTCCGATGACTTCTTCGAGCGTATCGTACGGCTTCCCCGTAACTGCAAGAAGCTCGTCTCCAGGTCTCAGCAGTCCGAACAGCGTTATTGCGAGAGTGTGCGTTCCAGAAGCGATCTGCGGCCTTACTATTGCGTCCTCCGCTCCGAATGCATTCGCGAACACTTTATCTATGGCGTCTCTTCCGATATCGTCATATCCGTATCCGGTCGTGCCCGCAAAATGTCTGTCGCTGATCTCCTCTTTTCTGAATGCGGACAGTACTTTCAGAGTGTTGAACTCCTTGATCCTGTCGATCCTTTCCAGGGAGCCCGCTGCTTCCCTCTCCGCTTCAAGGGCAAGGGAATAAATCTCTTCTCCTATTCCGTAACGTTCAAGGAGAAGCTTCTTAAATTCTGTTTCAATGCCTTTTTTCAAAGCTCTGATACTTCACTTTCCGTAAGAACTCTTACTCCGTTCGCCCTAAAAAGTTCAACCGCGCGCGCTTCATCCTCGATCTTGAGGACGACCATCGCGCAATCGGCTTTTCTCGTTACGAATGCGTAAATATACTCGATGCTGATGCCGCTGTCAGTGAGCATTCTAAGTGCTCCCGCGAGAGAGCCCGCCGTGTCGTCTATCGCTATCGCGAGGACGTCAGTCTTTGATACGGTAAAACCGCTCTCCTTCAGCACTTTTTCAGCCTCGTCCGGCCTGTTGACTATCAGTCTCAATATTCCGAAATGAGTCGTATCGGCGATAGAAAGGGCGCTCATATTTATACCCGCCTTTGCGAGCACATCGGTGACTTCCGAAAGCCTTCCGGCCTTGTTATCAAGAAAAACAGATATCTGTTCTACAGACATTGCTGAACCTCCTTATCCTACTTGTATTGATTATAATCAATGGAGCTTTCTCTTGTCAATTACTCTCTTGGCTTTTCCTTCGCTTCTTTCGATCGATTTTGGCTCGACAAGAACGACTTTGACGCTTATGCCGAGCACGCTGTTGAGCCTTGCGGAGATCTTCTTTTCCGTTATCTCAAGGTTTTTGATCGAGTCGGAGAAGAAAGCCGGAGTCATTTCGACGTGTACCTCCATGGTGTCATGATTCGATATCCTGTCGACGAGTATCTCGTAGTGAGGCGCCGTCTCTCCCATTTCAAGCAGCACGCTTTCGATCTGCGACGGGAACACGTTCACGCCTCTCACTATCAGCATATCGTCCGTTCTGCCCTGGAATTTCGCAAGCCTTCTCGTAGTTCTTCCGCACGGACAGTCCCCCGGTATTATTCTTGAAATATCTCTCGTTCTGTATCTGATGAGCGGGAAACCTTCCTTTGTTATCGTTGTAAAAACGACTTCTCCCTTTTCTCCGTCCGGAAGCACTTCGCCTGTATCGGGATTTATGATCTCAACGATGAAATGGTCTTCCTGAACGTGCATTCCGTGTCTTTCCTCGCAGTCGCAAGCGACAGAGGGTCCCATTATCTCGCTGAGCCCGTAAATATCGAACGCTTTGATTCCCAGCTTGTCCTGGATCTCCGTTCTCATTTCCTCAGTCCAGGGCTCCGCTCCGAACACGCCCGCTTTGAGCTTGAGTTCTCCTTTTTTGATGCCTGCATTCGCTATCTCCTCCGCGAGATAAAGCGCGTATGAAGGCGTGCAGCAAAGTATATCAACGCCGAAATCCTTGAGCATGGTGATCTGTCTTGCAGTATTTCCGGAAGATGCCGGAACCACGGACGCGCCTATTTTTTCGACGCCGTAATGCGCTCCGAGACCTCCCGTAAAAAGTCCGTATCCGTAAGACACCTGTATCATCGAATCTGCCGTGGCTCCTGCTCCGATGAGTGATCTTGCCATGCATTCCGCCCATACTTCGAGATCGTTCTTCGTATAACCTACTACCGTCTGCTTTCCCGTTGTACCTGATGACGCGTGGATCCTCACGATGTCTGTCATGGGAGTCGCGAACATTCCGAAGGGATACGTATCCCTGATGTCCGTTTTAAGAGTAAAAGGCAGCTTCGTCAAGTCTTCAACGCCTTTGATGTCCTCGGGTTTGACGCCGATCGCATCCATTTTACCTCTGTAGTGAGGCACGTTTTCATAAACTCTTTTTACGAGTTTGACGAGCCGTTCAGATTGCAATTGTGTTCTCTCATCCCTTGACATGCATTCGCATCTTTCGTTCCAGTAAGTCATAGATCAACCTCCAGTATCAATTTATCTGCCGTATCCCATATAAAAGGCTTTTTTGTTCACTTCGGCGAATTTTTTCGGAACGACGGAATCGAGCGCGTCGAGCCATATTATTTCGTCTATCTCTTCCATTTTTTTGCAGAGCACACCGAGTAAAACGACATTTACCGCTTTGTGCGTGCCGCATTCCGCAGCCATGCTGAGGGCGTCAAGAGCGATCAGGTTTATATCAGATTTCGAAAGAGCCTCCATTACATTGTCAGGATATGTCGCGGCTCCCGATACTACCGGCATAGGATTTATTTTTTGTGTATTCACTATGACGGTGCCTTTAGGTTTCAGATAAGAAAGCCATCTGACTGCTTCGAGCTGTTCGAAGGACAGAATGACATCGGCCTCTCCTTTTTCGATTATCGGGGATTTGATATCGTCGCCGAGTTTTACGCAGGTGACGACGCTGCCTCCTCTTTGGGACATGCCGTGGACCTCGGATACTTTTACGTCCGCTCCGGCAAGACCCGCGGCGGCTCCGAGAAATTTTGAAGCGAGCAGAGTTCCCTGTCCTCCGACTCCGACTATGAGTACGTTCATCTGTTTCATTTCATCATTTCTCCTTTCCTATCGCCCCGAAAGCGCAGAGAGAAACGCAAAGTTCGCATCCTGCGCATATCGACGAGTCTATTTTGTACGCTCCGCCGTCCTTGAATATCGCGGGACAACCGAGCTTCATACAAGATCCGCATTTTCTGCATTTTTCAGTGTCTATTTTAACGGGAGCGCCGTAATTTACGTTTTTCAGCAGCGCGCACGGTCTCTGGGCTATGATCAGAGACGGTTCTTCAGCCGCTATCTCTTCTTCAATGGCCTTCCTCATGCCTTTGAGGTCAAAAGGATCCTCTATGCGTATCCGCTTTATACCTATTGCTTCTCCGAGTTTTACAAGATCGACCGCGGGCGTCTCCTCCATCCTGATCGTATAACCTGTCGTCGGGTTCTGTTGATGTCCCGTCATGCCCGTTATCGAGTTGTCGAGTATGATGACGGTCGAATTACCCTTATTGTAAACTATGTCTATGAGTCCTGTGATGCCTGAATGGATGAACGTCGAATCGCCTATCACAGCGACCGTCGGGACCTTTATTCCGGCTTCTTTGTCTGCTTTTTCCATACCGTGTGACATCGAAACGGAAGCACCCATGCAAACGCAGGTGTCGATCCCGAAATACGGAGCCATCGCGCCGAGCGTGTAGCATCCTATATCTCCGCAAACCCTGATATTCATCCTCGAAAGCGTAAAATATATCCCCCTGTGAGGACATCCGGGGCACATTACGGGCGGTCTGGCCGGAGCGTCGACTTTTTCCGCGAGAGTCGCGCTCGGCAGTTCTTCTCCGTAAAATGACTTCCTTATGATCTCCGTTCCCAGTTCTCCCTGGTTCGTAAAATATTTCTTCCCTTCCACAGCGAGGCCCATCTGTCTGATGTGGTCTTCGATGAAAGGCTCGAGTTCTTCGACTACGATCAGCCTGTCGACTTTTGAGGCGAATTCGCGGATCAGACCTTCCGGAAGCGGATATGTCATACCCAGTTTTAACACTGAGGCTTCGGGAAAAACTTCCCGGACATACTGGTAGCATATTCCCGAAGTGATGACGCCGAGCTCTCTGCCTTTGTATTTTACCCTGTTCAGAGGGGATCTCTCAGCGTATTCAGCGGTCTTGCGCATGCGTTCGTCGACGACCAGATGGCGCTTTTTGGCCATTCCGGGCATCATTACATACTTCGCAATATTCTTTTCATAGGGTTTTACCGGAGCTTCGACCCGTTCACCCAGTTCAACAACGCTTTGGGAGTGGGCTACACGGGTGCACATCTTCATCAGCACCGGCGTATCATATTTTTCAGAGATCTCGTAAGCGAGTTTTGTGAATTCAAGCGCTTCAACGGAATCGGAAGGCTCAAACATCGGGATCTTCGACGCAGCAGCATAGTGTCGGGAATCCTGTTCATTCTGTGAAGAATGCATTCCGGCGTCATCAGCAACAGCGATGATCATCCCCGCGTTTACACCTGTATATGACAGCGTGAACAGCGGATCCGCGGCCACATTCAGTCCGACATGCTTCATCCCGCAGAAACTGCGTGTACCGGCAAGACTGGCGCCGAATGCGGATTCCATGGCAACCTTTTCGTTCGGAGCCCATTCCGCATAGATCTCATCATACTTTGCCGCTTCTTCGGTGATTTCCGTGCTGGGTGTTCCCGGGTAGGAAGATACAAAACCGCATCCGGCTTCGAACAGCCCCCGGGCAACTGCCTCGTTTCCCAATAACAATTTCTTCATAATAACATTAACCTCTTTTCAGGTGTCTGAACAGACTTGCCTCAGCTGTTGATCTGAACTTCCACCAAACGGCCTTTGCAATATTTTTCTCTCAGAACGGGTTTTTCGATTTTTCCCGTCGGATTACGCGGAACTTTATCAAAAATAATTTTACGCGGTCTTTTGTATCGCGGTAAATTCTGACAGAAATTCATGATTTCTTCTTCCGTGCATGTCATGTCCGGCTTGATCTCGATAATGGCGGCAGCGATCTCACCCAGCCTCGTGTGCGGCAGTCCGATGACCGCAACATCTTTGATCTTGTCAAAGGCCCGCAGATAATCTTCGATCTGCACCGGATAGA
>DBVT01000080.1:23785-23979 GCA_002308775.1 Mageeibacillus sp. UBA1257 | reverse complement strand
GCAGACAAGAGCGTAACCGAAAACACACGTGTTTCCTACCCGATCGATCACATCAAGAACATCGTACGTCCTATTTCGTCGGCACCGGCTGCAAAGAACGTTATATTCCTTTCAGCTGACGCATTCGGAGTTCTGCCTCCTGTTTCGATACTCACACCCGAACAGACGAAATACTACTTCCTGTCGGGATTCAC
>DBVT01000080.1:9605-23735 GCA_002308775.1 Mageeibacillus sp. UBA1257 | reverse complement strand
CAGGCATTCCTCGAACTCCATCCTACAAAATACGCTGAAGAACTCGTAAGAAAGATGGAAATGAGCGGCGCTAAAGCATACCTCGTCAATACAGGCTGGAACGGCACAGGCAAGCGTATCTCGATCAAAGACACGAGAGGCATCATCGACGCTATCCTGAACGGCGACATCAAGGGCGTTCCCACAAAGAAGATCCCTTATTTCAACCTCGAAGTTCCTACGGTCCTCAAAGGAGTAGACACAGGTATCCTCGATCCTCGCGACACATACAAGAATCCCGCCGAATGGGACGAGAAGGCAAAAGACCTCGCGTCCAGATTCATCAAGAACTTCGTAAAATACGAAGGCAACGAAGCAGGCAAGGCTCTCGTTTCCGCGGGACCTAAGCTGTAACGATCAGTTCGGATCGATCTGTAAAAATCATACGTCCGCCGCGGGCAGTTAAAGTCCGCGGCGGTATTTTTTTACGATAAACGCGAAGTTGTGATATAATGAGCGTGCGAACGTTCGAACTTTTTTGTCGAGGATAGTCGCGATGCGCATTTTGACGCGCTGTGAGCCGATTTGGGAGGCGTTAGGGTGAAAGTCGTAAGTTTAATGGAAAATACTTCAAACGGCCCGTTACGGCCCGCACACGGCCTCTCATTGTACATTGAGACGCAAGGTCTTCGCATTCTTTTCGATATCGGGCCTTCGTATGACATTTTAAAGGAGAACGCGGAGAAAATGTCTGTCGATCTGTCATCGGCGGACTGTGTCGTCATATCTCACGGGCACTACGATCACGGCGGCGCGCTGGAGGGTTTTCTGTCCGAAAACAAAAAGGCCGCGGTATTCGTCCGCAAAGATGCTTTCGAGCCCCACTATAATATCACTCACAGCCCGCGGAAATACATCGGCCTCGATCCTTCTCTTTCCGAACATCCCTCGATCGTAAAAACCGGCAGCAGTTTCGTTCCTTTTGAGGGAGGACTGCTTTTTACCGTGAAGGGAAAGGAAAAATATCACTCCCCTGCCAATGACGTCCTGACGTGCGGAGAATGTCCCGATGAGTTTTCGCACGAGCAGCACCTTCTGATCCGGGAAGGAGACAAAACTTTCCTCTTCTGCGGCTGCGGTCACAAGGGGATCGTCAATATTATGAAAAAGGCGCGCAGGTTTAAGCCGGACTACTGTTTCGGGGGGTTCCATCTTTCGAATCCGACTACAGGCGAATCCGTGAGCGAAGACATTCTTGACGGCGTCGCAAAGGAGCTTGGAAATTATAATACGATATTTTACACGTGTCACTGCACGGGAGAAAGATCTTTCCGGTATCTTTCAGGAAAAACGGACAACATCCGCTATTTCTCCTGCGGCGAAACATTTGAAATTTGATAAGGAGGAACATTTTATGAGCAAAAGACCTTTCAAAGACGATATCACCGAGCAGGATCTGTTCGATCTCGGAATAAATCAGATCGGCTATACGAAGACTTCAAAAATCGTTTTTTCAGAGGATGTAAGGGCGATCTGCGAAAAGAACCAGTGCGGAAATTACGGAAGAAGCTGGACATGTCCCCCGGCTGTCGGAACGCTGGACGAGTGCATCGCGAGGATAATGAAGTATGATGACGTTCTCGTCTACTCCGTCGTCACCGAGCTTGAGGACTCTTTCGATTTCGAAGGTATGCAAAGGGGCAGCGACCGTTTCGTAAAAATCACCGAGCAGCTTTTCGGAATGCTCGAAAAACCGTACCTTCTCCTTTCGAGCGCAGCGTGCGGAAGGTGTTCTGCGTGCAATTATCCGAATCCGTGCCGCTTTCCCGAAAAGCTCTCACCCGCGGTCGAAAGCTATGGAATTTACGTTTACAAGATCGCCGAAACAGCCGGCATTCCGTACAGGCTCAGGCCGAATACCGTATCGTATTTCGGAATAGTGTGCTATTAAAGGGCAATCAGATCGCCTGATCCGTTTGAAGTAATCTGATATTTAATTGAATTCTGTTTCAACTTTCAGGATCATATTTCACAGTGTAACAGATGTATTTTTCTCACATCAGCGATATTCGGTTCCCGGATAATCGGTACGCTCTCTCGTGACGGGCAGATCGTACGTTTTACCGTGAAGCAGCAAGGTGGCTTTTTTGATCGTTATCGAATACATCGGCTCGTATTTCATAACTTCCGAAGATGTCAGCATACTGGCTTCAATGAGAGTTTCCATGCCTTCCGTCAACTTGCCGACAGGAGCGTATTTCCCCTCGTAAGCCTCCTTGAGACTGTCGCTAAGGCAAATGAAGAAAGATCCGTAGCACGAATCGTATGCGCCTTCGTCGTACCACATTCCGACGATGCCCGTTTCGAATGAAACGCCGGAATCAGCCCTGTCGTTATAAGGGAATTCTCCGTCTATTACTCTGTTTATCTTTTTTCTGTTCCAGGCGTCTCCGAAGCCTACAAGCGTCTCCGGAACGCACCTGAAAGCCGTCAGATTGTCATAATAACCCTGCTGTACCTGCCAGATCATAAAATTCACGGAGTTCGGCGACCATTCGGGATACAGTTCGATCTTTACCGTTCCGCCGATCCCGGAGCTTGCTTCAGGATCCAGCTCAAGTACGAGAGTAGGATGAGAATTATCGTTTCCGCACCCTGTAAAAAAAGCGCATGATGACATTATGATAATAAGGGAAAGTATGAAACAAACTGTTTTTTTCATACTATCTCCTCCGGTTTTGTTAAAATTATCGAGTTGTCTTCGGCTTTTATGAGCACTTTGCTTTTTTCGGTGAGTCCTGCTTTCCTGAGATATTCCTCGGGGATCGCGAGCCTCTTTCTGCCGTCTATGAATCCGTATTCCACGTGCGTACCGCTGTCGTGTCCGGCAAAAGCGTTCATCAGCTCTTCGCTGTCCATATTTATTTCGTGCTGCCTGATGAACTCCGTTCCGATCCTTCCGTCGCTGATCGTGACGACCCTTTTAACCATATGCGAAAGCTGTCTGTCGTGCGTGACTATTACGACTGTGACTCCCATATCCTCGTTCAGGTCATGGAAAAGTCGCAGGATCTGAGCGGTCGTCTTCGTATCGACCGCGCCGGTCGGTTCGTCCGCGAGCAGTATTCCCGGGTTGTTCGCAAGAGCTATGGCTATCGCGACCCTCTGCTGTTCACCGCCTGAGAGCTCATGCATTTTACTTTTTTTCCTGTCTGCAAGTCCGACTGTTTCAAGGAGCATATGAGCCCTGTTGGAATCGACCTTGCCGGCCATTTGCATGACGAGTTTTACATTGTCGAGAGCGGAAAGATACGGCACCATGTTTCTGGCGGTGTTCTGCCAGACGAAGCCCACGGTCTCTCTCATATACTGAAGCATCTGCTTGTCGCTGAGTTTTAAAAGATTGATCCCGTTTACGTAGATCCTGCCGGCAGTCGGTCTGTCGAGTCCTCCTATGATATTCATGAGCGTACTTTTGCCGCTGCCGCTGTTGCCTATGATGGCGATCATTTCGCCCTTTTGAACAGAAAGATCGAGACCCTGGAGAGCCATTACTTCGATCTCTCCGACTTTATACAGTTTTATGAGGTTTTCACAATAGATCTGAACGCCGTCCGGGACTTTAAAATCGGCCTCGTAGTCGTCTTTTCCCTGAGTGAACTCAGCCAGACTTTTTATTTTTGCGCACATCTACAATCCTCCCGTCTTCCATGGTAAAAACATTATCAGCGATATTCATGATATTCACATCGTGCGTGGTCATCACTATCGTGAGGCCTCTGGTGTCGACGAGGTTTCTGAACATCGCCATGACCTTGAGAGAAGTCTTCGTATCAAGTTCCGAGGTAGGCTCGTCGGCGAGCAGCAGTACGGGCTCGTGAGCGAGAGCTCTTCCTATTGCTACTCTCGCCTGTTCGCCTCCCGACATCTCAGCAGGCATGTGGTTTCTTCTCTCTTTGATATTCATCGCGTCGAGCCATGTGATGGCCTGTATTTTACGGTTTTTCGGCTTGATACCGGCTACCGAAAGGGCGAATTCGACGTTTTCGAGAGCTGTCATCTGAGCAATGAGAGCGGTATTCTGGAAAACGATCCCGACTTTCTTTCTCCTCAGATTATCCCTCTTATTCTCCGTGATCGATGTAAGATCGATGCCTTCGAATGTGATCTTTCCTTTTGTCGGAAGATCGATCGCGCCGATCATATTGAGCAGCGTCGTTTTACCTGAACCTGATTTGCCGCAGAGGATGTTGAACGAACCCTTTTCGATGTCAAAAGTGACGTTGTCAACAGCTCTTATGACCTCAGTCTTCCTCACGAATTCCCTGGTGACTGATTCGACTGTCATCAAAATGTCTTTTTTCGGAGCTTCTTCTTTTCTGATTTCCTGATCATCCATTCCAACTTCACCGCCCTTCATCAGTCTTCGCCTATCTTGACGGCTTCATTGATCTTGAGTTTATTGATGAATCCCGCGAGTATCGCGATTCCGGCGATGAGCATTACGAAAACAGTGAAATAAACTCTCATTTTATCTGTTGAGTTCGTGACAAGTTCGAGCGGGAGCGTGGTGTCTCCGTATGCGATCTGCAGGAGCGGCACGAACAGTTTTACCGTGATATTTCCGATGGCCATACCCATTAAAACGGACACGCCTGTCGTCATCAGATGTTCCCAGAGAAGCATCAGCGTAACCTTGCCTCTCGTCATACCCATCGCTCGTAAAATACCGAACTGCAGTTTTCTCTTCCTGATATTCATGATCCAGTATATGAGGAATCCTATCATGCTTATGATCATCGTCGCGATGAATCCGAGCGAGAAGCTTCCGTTCAAAGCCTTGAGGAGAGAATCGTTTTTAGCTGCCGTAGTAAAAGTGCTTCTGTCCTGGATCTTCGAAAGCTGACTCGTAAGCCCTTTTTCTTCCATTTCCGCGTAGATCTGTTCGCTCGATACACCGTCCTTTTTATCGATCCAGATATCGTATACAACGTCGGGAGAAATGGACTGCAGATATCTGATATTCATTACGAGCAGGTCTCCTTTTTCACCGTTCCAAGTCGTATCTTTGCTGAACGTAGGCCAGTAGTCGATTATTCCGATGACGTAGCACTTGAACGTTTTGAAATTGTCGTCAGCATCGTAGTTGATATCTACTTCGACTGTGCTTCCCTCGCTTGCTCCGAGCATCTTTGCGACATTTCTCGAGAGTAAAACAGTCGTCGGGTACTCCTCCATCATATTGATGTAATTGTACCAGTGCACATCGTTCAAAGAATCTGAAAGCCATGATGTTTTGGCAAAATTGTACGGCTCGATCGCCATGACCGTGATGTCTTCCCAGTAGCCCGTCTTTGCGGTCATAGTTTTACAATAGTCCAGTTTTGCGACCTTTGTGACCGTTTCGACGCCTTCGAGCTCCTGATACTGTCCGATCGGGAGTTTTGAAAGGTGCGTCGTGGTGTTGCCGTGTATATCCTCGTCATATGACGGAGAAAGCACTATGTCTGCTCCGCTGTTGTAAAGGGCTGTATTTTCAACGTTCGTATTGATGATCCTCGCGGAACTTGAGCTGTAGACGCCGAGAGCTATCGTTAAAATGAGGAACATCATAAGGAACCTGTTGTCGTTTCCTGCTCTGAAAACCTGTACGATGGCCGAATAAAGCGTCGGAGGGAGCTTCTTCTTTGTGATCCTGAATATGAGCGCCACGACCAGCGGATAGAGTCTCAGGAACAGAAGTCCTGCACCGATAATGAACAGTGTCGAAATGAAATATACAACGGGATCCATTCCGTTTTCCGTCGAGCTCGTCCCGAGCCTCTTGTACAGGAACAGCAGGTAGATCGAAACACCGAGTAAAATGACATCCAGGAAGAGCACTTCCCAGAGAGGTCTCTTACGCTTTCTCGCCTTTTTCTGCTTGTGCTGCACGATAGTATCCTTTGTCGCTCTGTACGCAGGTATCAGGACCATCACCGTAAAAATGACAGCCGCAGCCAGTGAGTACAGATAAGCTTCCGGCAGAAGGTGAAGTTCAAGTCTCGATCTGTTTACAAATTCCAGGAATCCGTTCGCCGATCCGATGACCTGCGACAGGAACATCGCAAGGGGCGGTCCGAGGATCAGTGAGAATATTGATATAAAAGCACATTCGATGATATATCTCGAGAATATCTGACCTGGTTTCGCGCCTCGGCTCTTCATAGACGAGATCTCGTTACTGTCCTCTTCAACGATCAGTTTCGACACCATAAACGTGTAGAAAGCCAGCATTACGAGTATCGGAGCGATCAAGACCCACATAGTGAGCTTCATGGAATCAGCTCTCTTAAGGTATCCGGAGAGGATATTTACTGCGGGCATTTTGAAGGCAGTTTTACCTACGCCGAAGCCGTCGAGGTATTCGTCAAGGGCGTTGTATGTTCTGATGAACGGTCCGAGATCGTTTACCTGAAGTCCCGAGAAATCGATGTTTCTGAACCACGCAGAGATCGTTATAGCGCTTGCGTAGGGCTTCTGGAGTCCGAAATCCTTCATCACCTTGGAACTTATCATAAAGCTTCCCCTGAGCGATGAATTTACATCGTACCAGTACGAATTATCCTCGTATTTCGGTTCGTATACACCTACGACCTTAACGTACATACTGACTGAATCCGGCGGAAAAGAAGTGAGCTTGTAAACCCTGTCGAGTGCCAGATTGCAGTTGTTAAAAGTCGAAGAAGTGACGACCGCCTCGAGTATGTCTGACGCATATTCCTCGAGATATACTCCCGAATAAGTCTCATCATCGTACATACGGCCGGAGATGATACTTATATGATCTTCGACTCCCGTCATCGATTCGATTTTGTAGTTTGTGTTGTAAACGATCGATTCGTCGAAAATATCGGATATCAGGTTGCCCATCGTGAGACGTTCAAAACTGTCCGTGTATTTTACGCCGTTCCTCTTAAAAAGCGTATTTATGTACTCATCTGTCTCACCGACTTCGGCGATGATCCCTCCGGCGGTGTAATCGTCACCGAAATATACTGCGGTATATATCTGACCGGCACTGACTCCCTTTTCCTTCTGGTACGCATTGATGTCGTTTTTGAGCATCTTTCTCAACGCGCCGTCAGTGTAGATCGGTATACTGGCGAGTATCGACGTGATCAGTAAGGATCCGATGATCAGACAGATAAAGAGCCATATATTATTTTTTATTTTTGCCAATACTGACTTTATCATGTCAATTCCTCCGAAGCTGCGGCCTTATCAGCCGAGTACGATAACATCTCCCTCTTCAAGACCCGAAAGCACTTCTGCGTAAGTCGAGTTTTCAAGTCCGATCTCTACGTATTTTTCGACCTTGAGGTTGTTATCGTCAAGGATGTATACGTACGTTTTACCGTCATATCTTGAATATGCGGAGATCGGGATGTAGAGACAGTCTTCGGAAACTGCCTCAGTGTAAGTATATTTCACAGTATTGCCCGAAGCGATATCTGCGGGCGGATTGATCATTTTTACGTAATATGTCGCGGATGAGACGTATCCTATGCCTGTGTCTTCGATGATCGAGGAATCGCTCACAACGACTCCGTCGAACTGAGCCTCCTCTTCCACGTCGACAGTGAGCCTCTGGAGTTTCAGGTTTGTTCCCACTCTGAATTCCTCCGGCGGATCGAGCGACGGATTGTTAAGCGCTTCGAGCGTCTTTGAAAAAGTGACATAAAGGTATTTTTTATCGAGCGTATCTATTGCTACGACTGTCTCTCCCGCTACCACCTGGCTGTTGCCCGTGGAATATTTCGTATTGATATATACGACAACTCCGCTGACGGGAGCTCTGAGTATAGTATTTTCGTATGTCTCCTTTATCGCGAGATATACGTTTTCGACCTTTTTAAGATTGAGAGCGGCCTGCCTGACATATACGCTTCCCTCGGGATATTTGGAGCAGGTGTCCTCATACGAGAGTTTCTGGAGTTCGTAGTTGATCTCAGCCTCTTCGAGCTGCAGTGAGAGCGCGTTGTTGTCGAGTTCGACGAGTATATCTCCCTCATTGACTGTATCGCCGATGTTTACGTTGAATTTTGAGACATAACCGCCGGAATTCCTGAAGGCAGCTCTTGTGTAATAAACGGACGAAACGGTTCCGATTCCGGAAGAGCCCGTCTCTATCGTGCCTCTGGCGACTTTATAAAGCGAGTATTCGACCGGTTTTGGAGTTTTCAGCACAGGAATTTCAACATTCTCTTCATCCGGGAAGAGGGCGCACGCCGTAGCAAAAAGAGCGACAGCTCCGAGAATGACCAAAACGCAGATCAGTTTTTTCCAAAACATTGCTTTTCTCATAACTACCTCCGATATACCTCAAAAATGTTCATTTCTTGTTCATGCGTCTTTTGAGCACTTCCTCAGACGCTACCGAGAATCCGAAAAATCCTTCTCTTCTTCCCAGCTTAAAATATTCTCCGTGGCAGTAAGCCACGAGCTCAGCCTTTTTAAAATCTATCTTTCCGTCTTTATCGATTATTTTTTCGTCCACGTAAACATTCGTGATCTCGGCTATGAACATATCGTGCGAGCCGAGTTCGATCACTTCTTTGACCTTGCACTCGAGCGTCAGCGGGCTTTCCGCGACCATCGGAACACCCGTCTCTCCGTAAAATTTTTCAATATTCTTCTCGGCGAACTTGTCGATATCCCTTCCCGATCTTACCCCGCAGAAATCGGCAGTCTCAGCGAGCTTTGCCGAAACCGTATTGACGGCAAAAACGCCGCTCTTCTTGATGATGTCGTACGAATAACGCTCCTTTCGCACCGATATTGAGATCATCGGCGGATCTGAGTTGACTGTTCCCGCCCAGGCGATAGCAAGAATATTCTCCCTGTCGCCGTCCTTGCACGAGACCATTACTACAGGTACAGGGTTCAGCATCGATGATGGTTTTAACTTCTGCTTTTTCATTATCCGTTACGCTCCAGTATACTGATATGCGCCATAGAGATTTTCTTGCGAAAAGGCATTTTTGATCAAATCCCTTTGGACTTCATCACATTCTTGTGAATAATTATAAAATCTAAAAAAAACGATGTCCATAACGGGCACCGTCTTCTTAACAGAAATATAATATACTCAAATCGATTTAACATTTTCTTAAGAAAATAAGCGATCTTTCTTTTACTTTTTTGTTGAGGATCTTTGTGACGGCATCCTCGTAAAAATCGAGCTGGACGCCGTAAAGTTCCCTGCGCTCCTCTTCCGTCTTTTTGTCGCGGATATAATCGCTCTTGTAGTCATATATGACATACCCGTCGCCCTCTTTGAAAAGACAGTCGATAACGCCCTGAACGCTGACCGTAACATCAGGCGCGTTTTCATCTCCCTTTATTTTCCTCCAGCTCGCCGTCATCGTAAAAGGCACCTCGCGTTTCACTTCGTCCGAAGCGTAGATCCTTGCAGCCTCGTCGCTCATCAAAAACCTGCATATCAGTTCTTTTTCGACTGTCAAAGCCTCTTTTTCGTTAAAGATCCCGCTGATCTCGAGTCCCTTCACCGTCTTTTCGACGAGCTTTCCGAGCTGCTCTTTCACATACTCTCTGTTCCCGATCTCGGATGCTTCCCTGATGATCTTCGCCGCTTCCGTAAAATCTACATACTGCAGGCACGTGTGCAAAAGCGTGCCTTTTTCGGCGCTTCCGAGCTCTTCCCTGCCCTCAGGATCGGGCTCCGCGAACGGACTCTGTTTTTTATCTCCTCCCCTGATATCGAGGATCGTCTTCTCGCCTGTTTCGAGCTCGCTCTCCTGCCTCAGTCGCTTGATCTCCGTGACTGAGATTTTAACGGGAATGCCGGATGTGGGAGACGGAATATCTTCGTCGCTCTCTTCGAAAATATCCTTTTTTTCTTTGTTTGAAGACTGCTC
Organism: Mageeibacillus sp. UBA1257; assembly: GCA_002308775.1. Lineage (GTDB taxonomy): Bacteria > Bacillota > Clostridia > UBA1212 > UBA1257 > UBA1257. The sequence continues at coordinate 13,836 of DBVT01000080.1, read as the reverse complement.
CGGTGAACCTTTTCCGGTCGGATCTTCTGCCCGTTCCGCGTCTTTAATATCTTCATTCTCTCCGTTTTTCTCACTGTCATCAGCAGACTGAACGGGAATTTTTATTTCACTGAAGACCCATTTGCCGGCGTCATCCTTCGGGGCGTTTTTACCCGCGTAAACTATCTTTTCCCAGCCGAGTGAATAATTGTCTGCGAAAAATCCGAACAGGTCGTCATCTTTTGAGAAAAACTCCTTCGTAAGAAGCGCGAAGTTGTTGGAATAACCGGATCCTCTGTAATTTTTCAGAAGGCATATCGTCTTTTCTTTCGCTCTTGTGAGGGCGACATACAGTATCCTCGTCTCTTCCTCGTCGTTGTAATAACCGCAGATCTCCTTCATCATTCTGTACGAAATGAGGCTCTTTCTGCCGATACCCTTAACCGCAAACGTGTCTCCGTAAAATTCCGCGCCGCTGTCGGCGGCAGCTTCCTTTGCTCCAAGTATCAGTATGACCACAGGAAATTCGAGACCTTTTGATTTGTGGATCGTCATCACCGTCACGGCGTCACGTTTTGACTGCATGACCTTCCATCCTGCCGTATTGCTCCTGTCATCTATGAATTTTACAAAATTGTACAGACCGTAGTTTCTGTTCTCCTCAAAATCGTCAGCCAGATAGAAAAGTCTCTGGATGTTTTCTCTCTTATATTTGGAGCACTTCGAGTAATATCTGTTGATATTCACGATCTTCCATATGACGGCCGAAACCTTTTCAGTCACCGCGAATGACGATATCTCCCTCACCTGCGAGAAAAATCTTCTCAGTTTATTTCCCAGCTGACCGTCCTCTTTTGCGGCGATCGCGCACGCGTCGTAAAATGTCGCGCCGAACTCCCCGCAGTTCTCCCTTATCTTCGCTATCTCGCTCTCCGAAAAGCCTCCCAGATCAGACCGCATCACCGAATAAAGCGCCGTATCATTCTTCTGATTTTCCGCAAGTCTTAAAAAGTCGAGCGTCTCGGCGATCTCCTCGCACTCCGTGAGATTTGTCTCGCTCTCTGCGGAATAAGCGCTGATACCGGCCTCCATAAGACATTTTACGCTTCGCAGAACAACGTTGTTTCCCCTGCAGAGCACAGCGATATCTTTCGGGGAATAACCATTCGAAAGTACCTCTGCCACTTTCTCCGCAAGGTAATGATCTGACTCATGCGCTATGAACTCGCAAGGTGACTCGCGCTCAGGCGTCTGATCGTAATATGTCGCGCCGTATATCAGCCTCTCGTCGTTTTTATAGTCTATTTTTGCCCGCTCGGGCGTCATGATCCTGTCGAAGATCACATTCGCTCCGTCAATCACGCACTTTCTGCTTCTGAAGTTTTTATTCAGTCTGATGAGTTCTCCCCTGCTGTCCCCGGGAAGTCCGTTCCCGCCGTTTCGGTAATCGACAGGTGTGTATTCATCAGCCTGTTTTATGAACATATCGGGCTTGCTTCCCCGGAATCCGTAAATGCTCTGTTTGAGGTCTCCGACGGTAAAAAGATTGCCGCAGTCTTTTACGTCAGCTTTCGAAACGAGCCTGATGATCTCGTTCTGGACTTTGTTTATGTCCTGATATTCGTCCACGTAAACTTCCGTGAATTTCCCGCGGTACACGTTCGCTATGGGAGAAGGAATGCGCTTCCCGTTTTCATCGCGGCTTGAGAGCACCCTCAAAGCGCCTTTTTCCATGTCGGAAAAGTCTATTTTGAACGTCCTTCTTTTTTCTTCCTCGTATGCCTTTTTCGTCGCCAGAGTGACCTGTTCGAGGCAAGAAAGCGCCTTTTTCAGCATTTTCGATTCTTTTGTAAGCTCGTCGGCTGTATCTATTTTGAGAGGCAGACTGCTTTCGAACGGTTTGTTGAGATACGCGTTCAGGCAGTTTTGGCAAAACTCTTTCGCGTCTTGGAAATCGATCAGCTCTTCGGGGTCTTTAGGCGCAGTTTCATTCGGAAGTTTGTCCGTTTTTTTTGACATCACGTCCTTCAAAAACATCATTTTTTTCGAAGGCGTATATGTGTCGTTTTTAAGTATCTCAATGCACTTTTCGCAGATCTCCCGGTTAAAATCAGCCTTTGGCATTCTGTTTTTTGTAAGCCCTGTTTTTGCGAAATATTCGGACGATCTTTCGTAAAACTTCTTCAGATTCTCGAGTTTTTTTATCAGCATTTCCTGATAAAGAGCGAATATTTTGTTTTTGCCGGGATCGTTTGAGTCGAAATCGCAGCTCGAATACTCTATCGCTTTTTTGAGCCATTCTTCACCGTCAGGATCATTCTCCATCTTGTCGAGAAGTGATTTAACTATCGAATAAAGGAAGTCGTCACGCTTGTCGCTTATCGCAAGCCTGCGAAGCGCTCTCGCACCTTCACTCATGTCCCCGTAAAAAGCTTCGGCGATCTCGTCAAAGCATGCCCTGATCAGCGCCTCTTTTTCGTCGTCCGTTATTACGGCCGCGTTCTGACTCACGCCGCTCTCCAGCGGATATGCCTTGCAGACAGAATTGCAGAACGAGTGAAGAGTCTGGATATTTGCGTTTGCAAGCTTTGTCTGCTGCTCGAATATCTCTTCAGACACGTCGCTTTCAGCTTCTTCACCGCGCTGTTTGAGTTTCTGCTCAATGCGCCTTTTCATTACGTTTGCGGCGTCTTCCGTAAAAGTTATCACGAGCATTCTGTCGAGGTCTGTTTTTTTCTCCTCTCCGTCTTTCGGAAGCACATGGTCAATGATCCGCTCCGTCAGAACAGCCGTTTTACCGGAGCCCGCGGAGGCAGCGACAAGGATATTGCCGGAGTCCGATCTTATAGACCGCTCCTGCTCCGCTGTCCATTTGTTAATTTGTGCTTTTTCTCCCATTTTGCGCTCCTTTTTACGAAAAAACGGCCGGAAAACAGCTTAAAATGACAAGATCACGACGATCTCAGCTCTATTATCACAATTTCAGGAGTGTTGAAAAGTCTCAGCGGAAAGACGCCGTCACGGCCGAGACCTGATGATATTACAGACTTTCTGCCGCCGTCAAGCTCTTGCATTCCGTATACGTATCTCTCCTCAGGGAATAATCCTCCCTCTTTTGTATAAACGGCTCCCAGCACCGGCAGTCTGACTGTTCCGCCGAGCGTATGTCCGGAGATCGCCATATCAAAATCGACTTCCTTGAGGCTCAGGATGTTGACGCTCTCCAGCCTTTTGTTCACGTTGTAATTTATCGGGGCATGCGTCACGCATATGCTGAAGACCTTGTCTGAGTCAAAATCCACCTTGTCGAACGACTGCTCGTAATATTTTATTCCCGTCAGATAAATAGACGAATCTCCCTTTTCTATTCTTTTGATCGGGTATACCATCTCTGCTCCGGCGTCCCTGAAAGCCTTCGCGATACCGTTGTCCTCTGACGGCATAAAACATCTGTTGTCCGGATCGAGCGTATCCTCTTCCGTGCAGTCCCCGTCGCCCAGAATGAAATAGACAGGCACTTCTCTTGTGAGAGATTCGATGAGCTCTACAAAAACATAGCTGTCGAGCGAATCTTTGTCCTTCGTATAATCTCCTGTAAAAAGCACCATATCGAAATCGAGGCTGTTGATCTTTTCAATAAGCCTCTGCTGCGAATCTCCGAAGGTCATGCCTTTGATGTCGCTTATCTGCAAGATCCGGTAACCGTCGAAATCTGACGGGATCGCCTCGTTCACAACGGTATATTTTTTCACCCTTACCGAGTGGTTGTCTTTGATAACGAACGCTGTCATAACAGCGAGCACGAGTAAAACGGCGACAAGTATTATTGCCCGTCTTTTCTTCTTTTTCGCGAGATTTGACCGGCTTTTGTTTCGCTTTTCTTCTTTTATTTTCTGTTTTTCCGCGCTCTTTCGCGCCTTCTCGTGCGCCCTTGTTCCGAGCGGCTTGAACATCGCCATTTTTACCCTCGCGTTATTTCTTTTTCCGCCGTCTCCAACGACCATCGCGCTTTTATGCGGCGCTTATGTATAATAATATCATATTTTTTGTCTTCATTAAAGGTCGGCAGTGGAAATTCGACCGTTTCTGTGGTATCATTTTACTGTAAAAATTTATTTTTCGGAGATGTTACCATGATACTGGCGATCGATATAGGAAACAGCAATATAGTTCTCGGAGTTTTCAAGGAAGAAGACCTTCTCTTCATTGCAAGACTCGCTACGGATCCGAAAAAGACTTCGGACGAGCTCGC
>DBVT01000080.1:5405-9581 GCA_002308775.1 Mageeibacillus sp. UBA1257 | reverse complement strand
GCGGCTCTCTCTTCAGTCGTTCCGCAGATCACCGCGGCCGCGGAAGGAGCCGTTAAAATGCTCACCGGCAAGAAGCCTTTTACCGTAGGCTCGGGAATCAAAACGGGCATGAATATCCTGATAGACAATCCCGCGCAGCTCGGAAGCGATATACTCGTTGACTGCGTCGCGGCAGCTTCGCTTTATCCCCTGCCGTGCATAGTGGCAGATATGGGTACGGCTACAGTTATGACAGTCGTCACAAAGCCGAAAAACATCATCGGCGGAGTTATTATTCCGGGAGTCAAGACTTCTCTTTCCGCGCTTGTAGAGCGCACTGCGCAGCTTCCCCAGGTAAGCATCGAGGTTCCCAAGAAGCCCATAGGTTCGAACACTGTCGACTGTATGAAGTCGGGAATAGTTTACGGAACCGCCGGAATGATCGACGGGATCATAGAGAGATTTGAAGAGGAGCTCGGCGAAAAATGCTTCGTCGTCGCGACTGGCGGAATGTCCCCCGAGATCGTAAAGCACACGCGTCACAAGATCGAATACAACCAAACTCTCCTTCTTCGCGGTTTGTATATTTTATACAATAAAAATTTATAAAAGCAAAGCTTTCACATTGTTATAATGAAAATTTAAACGGTCGCAGTTGAAACGTACTGCGGCCGTTTTCTTTGACGATCTGATCGATCTGTCGTTTATTTTACTTTCTTGCCCTCCTGTAGAGCGGATAGATGGCTTCGCAGACTGCCGTTCCGATGATAGCTCCGGCGACTGCTTCAACTATACCGTTCAGCGTGACCGCGGGTACTACGACAGCTGTGATAACGTTGATCTCCATATCTCCGATAGTTACCGGAATCTTTCCGAAGAGCAATGCCAGAAGACCGCAGAAGAACAGAGTGTTCATTACGGGAGTCGCGATCGATACGACAACATATTTGATATGTCTTGTCGCCGGTTTTTCGCTTCTGAACGCATCGGCGATGAGGCCGGCGAGGAAGCCCATGAGAACCCTGGAGACAACGCAAACAATGAATGTGTAGAATCCGTTAATGCCCATGAGAGCCGTTCCGAACGCGCTGTAGCCTAAGCACTGGAAAAAGCTTGTGAGACCGAAGATCGTACCGAGGATCAGGCCTCCCCATTTTCCGAGATAGCATGCGCAAATAGCCACGGGAATGGCGAGAAATGATATTTCGATTATTCCTATCTTAAGGTAACCGAGAGGGGTGAATGAGAGTAACAAAAGGATCGCCGCAAAAATGCCCAGCAATACCAAATTGTACGTATTGAAGAACGTACCTGTCTTTTTTTCTGACATATTAAATTACCTCCTGCTGCTGTTCCGAATCGTTTCATGATACAGCGCAAGATGTATTATAGCATACAGCGGGACGCAGGTCAAGTCACCGCTTATTTCCACAGTTAAAAAGGCGCGGAAAAATCATTTTTCGCGCTTTTTAACCTTGTTTTTCGTTTTTTTATCATAGATCAGCTGTTTTCGAGCAGATCTTTAAGAGCCGCGATGTGAAGATCTGAGGTTCCGCAGCAGCCTCCTATTATCTTTGCTCCCGCGTCCAGAAGAGCGAGGCAGTCGTGCGCGAAAATCTCGGGAGTCTCGGCATATGTGACTTTGTCACCCTGCGTGATCGGCTTTCCGGCATTCGGTTTTGCGATGATCATCGCGTCCGGTCCCGCTGCTGCGGAATATCCTTCGATGACTTTCAGCATATCCTTTGCAGTGCATCCGCAGTTTGCGCCGAATGCGTCAACACCGTACTCTTTGAATACCTCATAGCAGTCCTCAGGAGAATTCCCGAACATCGTGCGGCCGTGAGATTCGAAAGCCATCGTGCAGATTATTTTGTAATTTATTCCCTTTTTCGCGAGTTCTTCTCTGATCGCCGAAGCAGCCCTTATCGCGACGGTCATCTCGTTGAGATCCATGAATGTCTCGATGTGAGCGTTGTATATCCCGCATTCCGAAGCAATTTTAAACTCCTCGTAAAATGAGTCATACGCCTCCTGCTCCGTCGTATCACCGTACGGTTCGACCATCCTGCCCGTGGGGCCCGTGATGAAAATAACTTCCGGTCTCCAACCGTTCTTTGCGAGCATCTCGTCCGCCACTTCGTTTGTCGCCCGGATACTATTCGAGATTATATCTCTCTGTCTGTCTCCGTAGCCCCTCGAACCAAGCGCGAAACCGTTCGAGTTGAATGTGTTGGTCTGGATCCATTCAGATCCCGCATTTGCGTATTTTCTGATGATATCCTTTGAATCCTCGTACGCTTCGATATTGTATATATCGGCGCATCCTTTGTAACCTTTTGCGAAGAACATGCTTCCCTTAGGTCCGTCATAAAGTACGATGTCTTTCCCTGCGTATTTCATAAAAACTGCTCCTTTTTACCTGTTTATTTTGCATAAATACCTTAATTTCCGAGTTTTTGCCGTCTCAACTCTTCCAAAAGCCTCTTAAAATCCTCCGGCGGCTCTGCCTCGAAAGTCATCAGCCTGCCCGTTCCGGGGTGTGTGAGCGTCAGTTTGAAAGCGTGAAGGGCCTGTCCGTCTATGTCTCTTTTTACGCGCATTCCGTACAGCGGATCGGCGCAAACAGGATGTCCGATATAAGCCATATGCACTCTGATCTGGTGTGTCCTGCCCGTTTCGAGGGAACATTTTACAAGCGTCGCGTCTTTGAATCTTTCCATGACCGTAAAATGCGTCACGGCTTCTCTGCCGTTTTCGGTGTTCACAGCCATCTTCTTCCTGTCAGTCTTATGCCTGCCGATCGGTGCGTTCACAGTCGCCGAATTCTCATGGATGACGCCTTCGACTATCGCGAGGTAGTCCCTCTTCATCGAGTGTGTTTTCAGCTGTTCGGCGAGCGCCAGATGAGCCGCGTTGTTTTTCGCGACCGCCAAAAGCCCTGTCGTGTCTTTGTCTATTCTGTGAACGATCCCCGGTCTGATCACTCCGTTTATGTCAGACAGATCGGTGCAGTGGTACAAAAGGGCGTTCACCAAAGTCCCGTTTTCGTTCCCGTGCGCCGGATGCACAGTGAGACCCCTTTGCTTGTTGATGATTATTATATCACCGTCCTCGTATACTATATCGAGCGGTATATTTTCAGGCAAGACGTCCGGATCGCGCGCTTTTTCGTATCTGAGAGTAAAAACATCCCCTTCTCTCACCTTGCTTTTCGCCTTGACAGGTCTGCCCGAGCAGTCGATCCGGCCTTTTTGTATCAGATTTTGTATCCTGGTCCTGGTGAGAGTTGTTTTTTCGGAGAGAAAAACGTCTGTCCTCTTGTCCGCGTCCTCTTTTGACGCGGCATAAACGGCCGTTTTGTATTCCTTTTCGGAGACTGTGTCGTCCGTATTTTCGTTTTCGAGATCTTCGCTTTCGAGATCTTCATTCAGAAGGTCGTCAGACTGCATCTTCCTACTCTCCGTCTTTTTACTTTTGTGTATTATCCGTGTTTTCCGTGTTTTCTTCGTTCTCGGCCTCTTCCGCCTGTTTTCGGGCTTCTTTTGCGGCCTTTTTGGCTTCGGATCTCTCCGCTATGCGCCTCATCGGAGAGCCTTCGATGAATATCCTTGTATCGCTCTTGACGCAGAAAAGCATAAATACGATCATTACCATCGCCCCGATCACGACGCACGAATCCGCGATATTGAAAGCCGGGAACTGATATCCCCAGAAATTAAAAGAGAGAAAATCTATCACATATCCGTATTTGAATCTGTCAATGACATTTCCGACAGCTCCGGCGAGGATCAAAAACAGTCCGAGCTGGCTGAGCCAGTGTCTGGCGCATCCCGCAAAAAGCAGCAGTAAAACGGCCGCGATCGACGCGAGTATCGCAAGAGGGATCACTTTCCCCGGGAAAAGTCCCCACATACCGCCGTCGTTGTGCCAGTGAACTATCTCAAAGAAGTTCGGTATGACTGTTATGCTGCCGTTCGTATAACTGATATTCGTTTTTACGAGCGTTTTGACAAACTGATCTGCCGCTATCAACGCGCCTGTCAGCACTGCGAAAAGTATTGTTCTTATGATGTGTTTTTTAGTGAGCCCCATTGTTTTCTCCGTCATGATCCGTATTTGTTAAACTATACCACAGAAGTGGCTTCCTCTTCAAGTTTTTTACGCGATTTGTGCGTTTCTTCTCTTTTCCTGTGG
>DBVT01000080.1:4411-5326 GCA_002308775.1 Mageeibacillus sp. UBA1257 | reverse complement strand
ACCGTTCGGGAAAGGAGGGTTAATTTATATGAGAGAACATGTGAGCAGAAAAGTTACGCTTGCGGCTTTCTTTTTGTTCATATTCTTTTTCGCTCTGATATCCCCTTCTTTTTCGAGAGAATACGGAGAGTCTCACAGGATAACTCTAAAGCTGAATGCCCTCGGATACGTCCCCGGACTTGCTTCGGACGCGTCGAATGAGACTGTATATGATTACACGGAATCAGTTGCAAAATACTCTGACGCGATAGATATGGCGCTCGCTGTCACCGGCGCGAAGATAAACGATGAAGGCACCGATTACTCGACTTCCGTTCCTTATCTCAGGAGCGATATGACTTCCGGTTTTACCGAAAACGGAGTGTTCATCTTCCCTGACAACATAGGAACTTCGATGCCCGATTCCGAGAATTTCGGAACCGCCCACGTATACGAGCTCGCTTTGCGGCTCCTCGGTTACAATTCGGCCGATTTCGGAACGACGCATGAATCAGTCATCGAATACGCGAGAGATCTCAAATTCGGATTCTCTCTGCCGGTAAGATACAGCCAGTATGTCAAGAAAGGCGAAATGGCACAGATTTTTTACGAAGCGCTTTTCCTGCCCGTAAAACCGAACGGCTACTCTCTTGCAAGAGTGATCGCCGAGACAGATCCGGAGCGCAAGACATTGCTCGTTGACAGCGGAATGCTGGACGATATGCCTACGTTCGCTCCGTTTTACACGAAGAGCCCTTATCTCGATGAATCATACACTTATCTGGTGACTTTGGCGACTGCGCAAAACGATGAAAGATCAGAATGGAACGCCACATATATTATGGCAGACGCTTCGTGTTATTCGTCATATAAAACTTCGATGGCTTCCGATCACTGGATCCTTGAGACCGAATATACGCGAAAAAATAACGATAT
>DBVT01000080.1:2923-4324 GCA_002308775.1 Mageeibacillus sp. UBA1257 | reverse complement strand
ATATCAGATCATCCCGCCGCTTTTTAAAAGAGCGGCGAGTTTTTTCTTTATTCTCGATCTTGTGTTGTCGATGCTCTTTTTGTCCCTGCCGAGCTCTTCCGCCATCTGAGAATACGACTTTTCCTCGAGCATCATCGCGAGAACTTTTCTCTCCATCGGAGTCAGATTTTTCTTCAAAATGTCTCGAATGATCCTGCTCTCCTCCGATTTGATAAAGATCTCCTCGGGATCTGCGGTGGTATGATCCATTTTACTTTCGACAGACGCTCTCGCTGCCTCTCCCGATTCGTCGTCAGAATCCATCGAAACTATTACATTTGAAGGAGGAATGCTTTTTTTCGTAGTCTTCTTAACTGCGTCCATGATCTGCGTCCTGATGCAGATCTCGGCAAATGAAGCGAAGCTGCTGCCTTTTTCCGGAGAATAGCCGTTTATGGCCTTGACGAGTCCCAGGTTTCCCTCCTGCAGAACGTCCTCAAAGTCATATCCGTCCATGTAAAAATGTTTTGCTTGCGAAATCACCATACCCTTGTAGCTTTTCAGGATATGGCCGAATGCCTTTTCGTCCCCTTTGGACGCGAGCGATACGTAATACTCATCGCTTTGTTTTTCCATAAAATGACCGTTATTTTTTCCTGACTGAAAATCCGTCTTTCGTATCGACAATGATATATCCGGCATCGGCGATCCTGCCTCTCAGCTCGTCGGCGAGCGCGTAATTCTTCTCTTTTTTCGCGTTTGCGCGCTCCGTGGCGAGAGCCGTGATCTCGGCGGGGATATCCTCTTCTCTTTCAGGTTCGCTCTGCTTTTTCTCGAGCTCATCGACGTTCTTCTCTATATCGAGTCCGAGGATCTCATCAGCTTTGAGTAAAAATTCATAGATATCTTTGCTCTTCTCGCATCTCATCGCGTTCCAGACAACGCCGACCGCGAACGGCACGTTGAGATCGTCAGAAACGGCTTCGTTAAACTGCTTCGTGAATTTTGAGATCGTAGCGGGGCTGATCTTCCCGTTTCCGTTTTTATGCTTGAGAGCTCCTTCGTAAAGTCTGTTCAGAGTTTTCTGAGCCGCAGCGAGGCCGTCCCATGTGAAATTCAATTTGTTTCTGTAATGTCCGTTCAGGCAGAAATACCTGTACGCGAGAGGCGAAAATCCTCTTTCGATCAGATTGTCGATAGTATACGTGTTTCCGAGACTTTTTGACATTTTACCGTTGTCAACGAGTAAAAACTCGCCGTGCATCCAGTAATTTACGGCAGGATGTCCGAGGAGAGCCTCGCTCTGCGCGATCTCGTTTTCGTGGTGGATCGGAATATGATCGACGCCGCCCGTGTGTATGTCAAATGTGTCTCCAAGGTATTCTCTGGACATAGTAGAGCACTCGATATGCCAGCCCGGAT
>DBVT01000080.1:233-2803 GCA_002308775.1 Mageeibacillus sp. UBA1257 | reverse complement strand
CCGGAAAGTTTTCCGTAGCCGGGGAATTTTTCGATGTCAAAATATATGCCGTCGCTCGTCTCGTATCCGTATCCTTTTTCGCAAAGCCCGACGACGAAATCGATCATCTGGTCGATATGCTCGGTCGCTCTGGGAGTGATCTCCGGCCTTTCGATATTGAGCCTCTTAAGATCCTTGAAGAAGACATCCGTATAATACGCAGCGATCTCGTAAGGTGATTTCTGCTGNNTCTTGTCCTCGCCCTCGTCCGCGTCAGATGTGAGGTGCCCGACATCGGTGATATTCATAACGTGAAGGAGCTTGTATCCGTTCAGTTTGAGGACCCTGCGGAGGATATCCATGAACACATACGTCCTCAGGTTGCCTATGTGGGCGTAATTGTAAACGGTGGGACCGCACGAATAGATCCTCGCTTCCCCTTCATGTATCGGCAAAAAATCCTCTTTGCTTCTCGTCAAAGTGTTGTATATTTTCATTTCTTGTCCTCCGAAGATTCATATTTCGCTATTATGGACTCGTATTCTCTGATTTTTGAATCGTTTTCCTTTATCTGCTTTGAAAGCTCTTCCATTTGAGCTTTTAACTGAGAAAGCTCCTGAGCTACAGGGTCGGGAATATTTGTCTGGTTTAGTGCTACAGACGGAAGTTCTCCGTGTTCGTCAGTGTATTCTCCGTCGATCTTAATAACTCTCGCCTTCATTCCGGTGACCGTCGCGTTTGCGGGCACGTCGTTCACTACTACCGATCCCGCTCCGATCAGGGCATTGTCGCCTATGGTAACAGGTCCGAGGATCTTCGCTCCGGCTCCTATCAGCACGTTGTCACCGATCGTGGGGTGCCTCTTACAGTGCTTTTCGTGTCCGTTTCCTCCGAGCGTCACCTGATGGTAGATCGTACAGTTGTTTCCGACCACAGCGGTCTCGCCGATGACTATTCCTTTTCCGTGGTCTATGAACAGTCCGCTTCCGATCTTCGCTCCCGGATGGATCTCTACGCCCGTCCTCCTGCTTCCGATCTGAGAAACAAGTCTTGCGATGAATTTGAGTTTGATCCTGTAAAAGAAGGCAGCGACCTTATGATATACGAGCGCGTGAAAACCGGGGTACAGGAAAAAAACTTCCGCCGTACTCCTCGCCGCAGGGTCTCTCTTCGCTATAGATCTGGCATCTGCAATAAGTCCCGTAAAGAACCCTCCTTCTTGTTGCCTTCGTTGAAAATCTCCCGCTTTTTTGCAGGGCAAAATATGACAGACCACTCTGCCGATGTTAATTATAACAGGGAAAGAACGATTTGTCTATCAAAATGAATATATCGGACTGTCTGTAAAAAGCAAGATCTGCGCAGGAAAAACGGTCCGCGTCATAAAATATTGCGCGGACCGTTTTATTGCCGATCCCCTTTCAAATCGATCTTCAGTCAGGAAGCATCCGAAAAGTCAATACTTGTCAATATGCGTCGATCTCGTCGTCAGATTCGGCCACGATGCTTCCTATCCCCTCAAAAGGGACTTCATCGTTTTCTGTCTGCTTGTCGCAGATGTACTCGCCGTCGAGGATATCATCTTCATCCGCCGCGTTTTCGGAAGTCGCTTCCGCGGAGTCTTCGGAACTCTGCTTTGTATATTTTGTGCTGCGTTCTCCCTTGTTCGCGTAATCCCCCACTTCTCCGAAATCGAGATGTTTGAGGATGCCGAAAAGTGTGTAGACCTCGCTTCTCGTGAGAGTCACCCCTTTTCTCATCTTGGAGTTTTCGCGGTCCCAGTCGCGGATATCCATTTTAACGATACCGTTGTTCCAGCTGACGAGATTGACTTCCTTTCTCCAGCCGTTGTCCGATCTGCTCAAAACGCCGAGCTTTTTTTCGATCTCATAAGTTACAGAATCTGCCATTTTTTACCTCCTTTAAAATAGATTCCTGGAGGATTTTACCGCGTGAAAAGCGAAAAAAAAACGTCGAGGTCATTTCCCGCGACGTATTTTCGAAAAATATTATTTCCCTGCAAAAAGAGTTAAAATTAGCTCAAATAAGGCAGTTTCAGGCTCAAAAGCGGCACTTTTTTACATAAATCAGAGCCCGTATCTGCTCAGCATGTACTCGTGGGCGTCTACGAGAGCGAGCCAGGAAGCCTCGATAATGTCGCCGGAGACTCCTACGGTGTTCCAAACGTTCTCTCCGTCTGTAGATTCGATCAAAACTCTTACGGTCGATGCCGTTGCCTCTTTTGTGTCAAGCACGTGCACGCGGTAGTCGTTCAAATGCATATGAGATATCTCCGGGTAAAATCTTTCAAGCGCCCTTCGAAGAGCTCCGTCAAGCGCGTCGACAGGACCGATACCCTTTTCGGCAGTGATCTCGGCTTCTCCGTTCACGACCATATCGACCATCGCCGAAGCAGTCTCGCGGCCGTATATCTCACCCGAAAAAGCGATGACCTTGTAATTGTTCAAAGTAAAATGAGGCTTGTACATTCCGAGCGTGCGCCTCACCATCATTTCAAACGAAGCGTCCGCGTTTTCAAACTGATAGCCCGCAAGCTCGAGTTTTTTAAGTTCTGCGCAGACCTTTTCCGC
>DBVT01000080.1:0-182 GCA_002308775.1 Mageeibacillus sp. UBA1257 | reverse complement strand
GAGACCTCCGAAACCACAAAATGGCGCGAATTGCCCACAAGACCGGGCTCGATATGCTCGAATGAGAGAGGATCTTTGATCACTGCGTCTATATGCGCGCCGGCTTTGTGCCTGAAAGCGTCGCGGCCGACATACGGAGATTTCGGACTGTTTTTAATATTCAGAATGTCCGCAGACGTGTA
>DBVT01000054.1:790-3812 GCA_002308775.1 Mageeibacillus sp. UBA1257 | reverse complement strand
CGAGGCCGGAATCCTTGATCGCGGCGTTCAAAGGAGCTGTATCCTTGCAGGTGAGTTCGATCGCGAGATCAGTGCCTTTTGAACTGACTGTGCGGCTCTTTACCCTGAATTTTCTGGTATTTGCCTTGAGGAGCTCGTTGAGGGCGTCTTCGCTGCCGTCTTTTACCCTGGCGATGAGGACGAAGGGCTTTCTTCCGAAATTGACTCTGTCGAGAATGAAGAGGAGCACTGTCACGACGAGAGATGTCAAAACGGCGACTTCAAACAGTCTGCAGCCGCACATTATACCGGTGTGAACAGACCAGAGAAGGTAGATCATATCGATCGGATTTTTTACAGCCGTACGGAATCTGATGATCGCAAGAGCTCCGATCGTGCCGAGCGTGATGATAAGGCTCGACTGAAGACTGAGCACTATCGTCGCGATGAAGAAGGGCAGTACAGCGAGGGAGATGTTGAATGATTTGTTGTAAAAAGATCTGTGCGATACGAATCTGTAGATCAGAAATTCGTAAGCCGAAAGAACGAAAGTCGCGAGCAAGACCACCAACACGACTGTCGTCGTGATAGCTTCGTTCGTGTAAGAGTTTTTCAGCGTCTCCCAGAATGTTCTCAGTGCTTCCATAATGATGACTCCTCTAAAATATTTATGGCATTATAGTATTTCGAGAATGTGTCCTGTCTCGACGAGATGTCGGACACGGCGTTCTTAATGTAATCAGGTAAAATCACATTGAATTTTACTTCCAAAATGCCGTTTTCGTCAAGACTGAGCGGTATTCTCATATAATCTCCGTCTAAAAATGCGTCTGTATCGTATGCCGCGCAGATCGCCTTATCGAATGTCACGCGCACGTCCGTTACAGGATCAGTGTACGCCGTCCTCGCGTAATCGACGATCGCTTTCGGCGCAAATCCCTTAGCTAATATTTCAGACGCGAACCTTCGAACGAGCGGTTTTTCCGTAAAATACAACAGATCCGCAACGTTTCCGGATGCTCCCGTGAGTATGTCGAATTCGCTCCTTGTGATCTTGCAGCAGAGCTTCCTGCACATATTGTCGCGCTTTTCTTTTCTCTCGAGCATTATAGGAGATCCCTTTGGATCGTTCCCGTAATATCTGATCCTGTATTTGTATCTTTCCTCGGAACCGTTGTTATTGTCATATGCGCCGGTAAAAAACACATCGTCAAAATACAGGCTGTGAACGTAATAATCTCCGTTTTTATTGCCGTGGATATCTGCCTCGAGCACATGTGAAAGCCTTGCTTTGACGACGTCAAAACGGGACTCCTTACAAATATACTTCCATTCATTTCTAAAACCGTTCATTCGGATATCCGTGACAATATTTTCAAGTTTCCTGCGCTGCTCTTGTTTCTTGCATTGCCTTTCGAGATCAGTACGCGTTTCCTGCGGTGCGCGGGTAGGGCAGGACGTCTCTGATGTTTGAAATGCCCGTAACATACATCAGAAGTCTTTCGAATCCGAGTCCGAAACCGGCGTGTTTTGTGCCGCCGTATCTTCTGAGATCGAGATATCTGCTGTACGTTTCGGGATTGTCCATGACTTCGTTGATCTTCGCTTCGAGAAGATCGAGTCTTTCTTCTCTCTGGCTTCCTCCGATTATCTCTCCGACTCCCGGAACCAGCGCGTCAACAGCAGCGACCGTTTTACCGTCGTCATTGAGCCTCATGTAAAACGCCTTGATCTCCTTCGGATAATCTGTGACGAAAAGAGGCTTTTTGTATATCTTTTCCGTCAGATATCTTTCATGCTCCGTCGCGAGATCGCAGCCCCAGAAAACTTTGTATTCGAATTCATCGTTATGCTTCATAAGCACGTCGACTGCTTCCGTATATGTGATCCTTCCGAATTCCGAATTTGCAACCGTATTGAGTCTTTCGATCAACTCGCTGTCGTAAAATCTGTTAAGGAATTCAAGCTCGTCCTTGCAGTTTGTGAGGATATGATTCAAAACGTATTTGATCATCGCTTCGGCAAGCTCCATATCGTCCTCGAGATCGGCAAAAGCCATCTCGGGTTCGATCATCCAGAATTCCGCCGCGTGTCTTGCGGTATTCGAGTTTTCAGCTCTGAATGTCGGTCCGAAAGTGTATATTTTACCGAAAGCCATTGCCATGCTCTCTCCTTCGAGCTGACCGGAAACTGTCAGATACGCGGGCTGTCCGAAGAATTCTTTTCCTCCGACAGGAGCCAGTCTGAACATTTCTCCTGCGCCTTCAGCGTCGCCCGTTGTGATCAGCGGCGTGTGTACGTACATAAATCCTCTGCTCCTGAAAAAGCTGTGAAGCGCAAACGCAAGCTCCGATCTCATCCTGAAAACTGCGGAAAACGTATTTGCTCTTCCTCTCAAATGGGGAATTGTCCTTAAAAACTCAGGCGAATGCTTTTTCTTCTGGAGCGGATATGAAAGATCCGCAAGTCCTTCAAGTTCGATATCCGTTGCGCTCAGTTCAAAAGGCTGCTTCGCCTCGGGCGTCAGCTTCAGAATTCCCTTGCATATGATCGCGGAACCGACAGTGTATGTCGTGACTTCCTTAAAATTCTCAAATTTTTCAGCTTCAAAAACGACCTGCAGATTCTTGAAGCAGCTTCCGTCATTTATCTCTATAAAACCTATGGCGTTTGACGATCTCAGCGTGCGTATCCAGCCGCATACAGTAATTTCATTCCCGCTGTAAGCTTCTTTATTTTCAAAAATCAGTCTAATGTCCGTTCTCTTCACAGAAAACACCTCCGATTTTGACATCTGTCAGTTGTCTCCGCCTAGCGTTGTTGTGCCCGGGCTTTAACAACGTTAACTTTTATTATACTACAGCAAATGTGAAAAGAGAATAGAAAAAATTACGATCTGTACGTCAGACATGACAGAAAGTTATAAAATTTGCTTTCATTTTATCAAAAAATCACAAAAACTATCTTGACATCCCAAAAATACGTGAGTATAATACCATTTGCTTCCAAACGAAGCGCATGCACCTTTAGCTCAGCTGGTAGA
>DBVT01000054.1:0-643 GCA_002308775.1 Mageeibacillus sp. UBA1257 | reverse complement strand
CCGCGAGGGTTTCGGCGTTAAGCAAATTCTCCGGTGGAGGATTTGTAGCCGAAATCGCGATGAGCTGAGCTCGAGCAGTAAGCATGCGAGCGAATAGACAGGAAACAAGAAGCGAAGCAGGCGGCGAGTCCCTGGTGCACAGGTAGATCAACAAATAATGCATTTTGCAATAAAATGTTGATTCGAAAACCTTCAAAGAATCAACATATTTTTCAAAACAGCTCAAATTGTTGAGCAGTGATCCATAAAGAGTCAACAAATCTTTTAAAACTTACCAAAACGTTGATTTGCAATCCTTTCTAAATCAACAAAAATTCCGGATAGAGAAAGTTTGTTGATTTATAACTCTCCGACAATCAACAAACTTTTTTATTTTTAACAATATGTTGATCGACTACACCCTCGCAAATCAACATTTTTATCAAATTTTGCAGAATTGTTTACTCCCAAGCTATACAGAATCAACAAATATTTTAAATTGCGAAATAACGTTGATTTGCAATCATTGCGAAATCAACAATTATTTCAGATCACGTCAACATGTTGCCTCAAAAGCCCATTTATTGTCATCAAAAGGCAGTCGTGAAGAATTCTTTGCCATTTTTTTCTTCCTGTGGTATATTTACTTGTGAAAGCGATAGGA
>DBVT01000061.1:15541-15664 GCA_002308775.1 Mageeibacillus sp. UBA1257 | reverse complement strand
AATCTTAAGGAAGTATAATACACCCCCGCGACGGTTCGCCGCGGGGGTCTTTCATTCTCAAAAATCATTATCAGTCAGGGATCATTCGACAGTGACTGATTTTGCGAGATTGTGCGGTTTATC
>DBVT01000061.1:15275-15403 GCA_002308775.1 Mageeibacillus sp. UBA1257 | reverse complement strand
GTGAGGTTGGATCTCACTATTGAATTCGTGCCCTCCTGAGTGCAGATCGCGATGACAGGAGTTCCCTGCCTTATGAGAGCGATGGATCCGTGTTTTAACTCGCCTGAGGAATACGCCTCCGTGTGGAT
>DBVT01000061.1:14327-15196 GCA_002308775.1 Mageeibacillus sp. UBA1257 | reverse complement strand
GTTTCCTTGTAGATCTTCTTCGCGAGTTCTTCGATGATTATTTTCTCGTCAATTATTTTTTCGATCACTCCGGCGATCTTTGAAAGGTTGTTTTTAAGATTTGTCTTTTTGCCCGAAGCGGCTTTTGCAAGTATCGCGCAGACAGTCACCTGGGCGACGTAAGCCTTTGTGGACGCGACTGCCATCTCCTTGCCGGCGTATATATTAAGCACGTAATCAGACATCATCGCCATCGTCGAATTCATCGAGTTCGTGAGGCATATCGTCGGATATTTCATGTCCTTGAACTTTTTCATGACTGCGATACTGTCAGCCGTTTCACCCGATTGCGAGACGTATATGAATACGGGTCTTTCAAGGATCAGAGGCGTGGAGTAAGCAAGCTCGCTCGCCACAAATACTTCCGTTCTGATGCCGCACAGCTTTTCAAAATAGTATTTCGCCATAAAAGACGCGTACATGCTTGTGCCGCATGCGACCAGATTTATCTTCGTGGCGTTTCTGATCAATTCGAGTATTTTTTCATCGATCATTATCTCTTCGCCGTTAAAATACTCCTGGATTATCCTCCTTATGACTGACGGCTGCTCGCAGATCTCCTTCATCATATAGTGCTCGTACATTCCTTTTCCGAAAGCGTCCTTTGAGACGGTCAGCTTTTCAAATGCGACTTCTTCCGCCTCTCCTCCCGCGTCGAAGCATTTGATCTCTCCGTTCTCGGAGTAGCCGAATGTCTTGTCAGAGAGCATCACATATTCATCTGTATTTCCCGCAAGCGGTATGGTATCTGACGCGAATATCACACCGTCTGCGCTCTTTCCTATCGCGAGAGGCGTTCTGTTTTTCGCAAAATATATCCTGTCCAGATT
>DBVT01000061.1:4119-14287 GCA_002308775.1 Mageeibacillus sp. UBA1257 | reverse complement strand
TTGAATGCCTTGAGGATCGCCTTCATCGTGTCCATTTTACGCGAAAAATATTCAATCAGATCCGCAACTACTTCTGTATCAGTCGATGATCTGAATGAGTAATCGCTGAGGTATTTGATCTTTATCTGTTTGTAATTTTCTATCACTCCGTTGTGGACTATGGTAAAACGGCCGCCCGCCGATCTGTGAGGATGAGAATTTACCATATTCGGAACGCCGTGGGTCGCCCATCTGGTATGGCCGATACCGACATTCGTCTTGTAACTGTAATCGGTGATCTCCTTAAGATGCTCCACTCTTCCTTTGTCTTTGTAAATATTTACTTCTCCGTCCTTTACAAGGGCAATGCCCGCGCTGTCATAGCCTCTGTATTCCAGAAGCTCCAGCCCTGAGATCAAAATATTCCTCGCGTCTTTTTTACCAGAATATCCTACTATTCCGCACATGAAAAAACCTCCCTGAAAGAGTTAATACAATTATACTCTCAGAGAGGCGTTTCTTTCAATTATTCAGGTAAAAATTTTACCCGGATTTTGTTATCTTTTTTTCATTCTTCGTGAGCGGTCCTCAGGATGACCTCCGCCTGCATCCGGGGAGAGAGACAGACGAAATAGTCGCTGTATCCGCCTATCCTGACGACGAGGTCTCTGTGCATTTCGGGATGTATTCTCGCGTCCTCGAGCGTCTCTCTGTCAACGACATTGATCTGCATCTCGAATCCGCCTCTTTCGATATACGTTTTGATAAGCGTCGCGACTTTCGCGCATGAATCCTTCGTGAAAACCTTTTTCGTGAATTTCATATTCACCGCCACGCCGCCGATGAACTTTCCGTGCTTCCAGCTGGTAGAAGAAAGAACTGACGAAGTGGGACCGTTTTTCTCTCTTCCCTGGCAAGCTCCCGAACCGTCTCCGAGCGGAAAACCTGCTGCTCTTCCGTCCGGCGTCGCTCCGGTCTCTCTGCCGAATTGTTCGTGCATTATCCAGCAAAAAGCGCTGGGAACGAGGTGGAAACCTGTCTTTTCGTCTCTATATTTCTCGCATTCTGCCGTAATATGCTCAGTTATCATCGAGAATATCTCATCGACCTCGCGTATATTGTTTCCGTATTTTTCGACGCCTTCCAAAAGCCTTGCCCGTATATCATCGGCACCTTCGAAATTCGAATCGAGATACTTTTTAAGTTCAGCGAAAGTCATCTCTTTCTTTTCGAAAATGACCTTTTTTATCGCGTAAAAACAGTCTGTCAGATTGGCTATTCCGACAAAGCTGGGCATTATCCATCTGTATCTTGCGCCACCGTTGTCTATGTCGGCTCCGCGCTCTAAACAGTCGTTTACAAAGCATGAAAGCAGCGGATGGAGGCCGTGATTTTTACGGTTTTCTCTCATCGCGAGCTGCTCGTCCAAATGTATCCTGATCACCTCGTCAAGGTGCTTAAAATACGCATCGTACAGGCTGTCCATATTCTCGTATTCCCTGTCCAGTATATCGAGCAGCAGTTGGGGCATATTCGTATAAGGGCTCGCGACCCAGATATTCGATGACGCGATCGGAGTGATCTCAACGCATGTGGAATGGATATAATCATGTGCTTCCTCTTCCGGAACGCCGTAATATTTTAAGCCTTCCGTTATCAGATCGTCGTTGAAGACAGCCGGATGCGATCTGCCGTGAGACAGTATATCGCACGCCTTTTTAAGATATTCTTCGGGCATACCTTTTGTATAACAAAGTCCCACGGAAGGATATACGAGCCTGATATCGTCTATCACCTGCATGCACATCATTGTAAGATCATTCGCGACGACCTTGCCGTTTTTGTCCCTGCCTCCGACCATGTATCCGCTCGAAAGACCCCTTTGGACTCTGTTATTTATCTGTATCGCCATGCAGTCCAGCAGCACCTGCGCAGATCCGTCGTCCAGTCTGCCTTCTTCCGTATCTTTTTCGTAATATCTCAGCAGATATCTGTCGGGACGGCCGAGCTGGAATTGCTGCGCGGAATAGTATCTCGCGGGATCGAACGAGAGGCAGTAATTCAAAAAGCAGACGCTTTGTACAGCCTCGTAAAACGTCTCCGCTCCGTTTTCCGGCACCTTTCTGCATATTTCGGCTATCTTTTCAAGTTCTCTTTTTCTGATCGCATCACCGCATTCCGCGGCGAGTTTTTCTGCTTTGACGGCATATCTTCCGGAAAAAGAGCATACTGCCTGAAGGCATTTCCTGCAGCATTCGTAAAAAGATCTCTTGCTCTCATCCGCTTTCGCCTCGTACCCGTCGATCATTTCGATGACGCCCTTTATGCCTTTTGAAAGAAGCAGGTCGAGATCCACTGTCATATGTGAATCCTGACCGTTCATGCCGACGAAACCGTCGATGACAGGTCTAAGGCTTTCCATCTGAGCCCTTTTACATTCGGGGAGCGGATGATACGGCTTTCCGACGATCAGTTCACCTTCGTCTATCGAAGGCTCCGCGTTTTCAAGCGCGAAAGCAAAAGCGTCCGCGTATCTTTCGTTTGCATCTGTCAAAAAGAGATTTTCAGAGTATCTTCTGAAAAAATCAAAATACATACCCTGAAAATCTATCTGAGGGCGAACCGCCCTTTTTCTCAATTTTTCGATCCTTAAAGAATCATATTCGTTCATTTTGAAACGCTCCGTTTTTCAAGCAAAAGGTCGTCACTGACGCATCTGAGAATCTATCCTTTTGTAGAGTATACCGGCGAGGAACATACATACGCCGAGGCAGAAATAGAAGATCCCCATGTAGAGATTCGCTATCATAAGAGGGATACTGACGGATGAAACTATGACGCCCCAGATGTACAGGATCACACAGGGAGCTCCTTTGCATGTGTACGAACCTGTCGCGGCAGCGTTCGAGAGCACTTTCATATGTCTTCCGTAATTGCGGATGGCAACAGCGTAAAGAATTGAAAAGACGAATATCACTACCATAATGACTATCGAAAGTATGATCGCGACGGCTACAGATCCGCCGAGGAGCTGACTTATTGCATTGTCAGCATCCGGATTGTCTTCAAAAGCGGATGTCAGGAAAGAGAGAGCGCCACCGCCGACGGCTATGATTATCGGCACAGCTATCGTTCCGATTCCCGCAGCGATGCAGGAGAATATAGCCAAAACGGTCTGGAATACGGGCGTGGGTCTCAGCATCCTGATGGCTGCCGGCGACACGCGACCTTTAGTTCCCACGAGTATCCATGATCCGATGACAGGGAAAATCGCGCAGATCGACATTATCAGTATCGAAATGAATATGGGTATCGTCAGCCAAAGCGGCTGTACTGTGTACACAGTCCCTCTTCTCATGACAAACAGACCGCTGTCAAAGATCAGAGCGAGATTTACGGCGATCAGCGCGATCGTCGAGAAGATCGCATATATCACTGTGGGAGCAGATCTTGCGTTGTTTCTCAGAACGGCAAAAACCTTTTCGCTGTCAGGGCCGTTCTTTGCGGGAGCCGCAACAGGCGTCACAGGTGCGACAGGAGCTACATAAACAGGTTGAGTATATACTACCTGCTGAGGTTTCGGCTGAGTCTGGGGTTTAGGCTGGGCCGGAGCTGTACTCTGCGTATTCGCGCCGCAGGCATTACAGAATTTGGCATTATCATCTACGTATGCTCCGCATTTCTTACAATACATTGTTTGTGCCTCCTTTTAAGATGTCAAAATAATTATATTGCTTTACTGTCAAATGTCAAATCACTCGGCGAGTTTTTCGATGCTTCTGTGAGTTTTATCATACAATATGCCCGATGTGATCGCCGCAAGCCCGAGGAAGATCGTAGCGCACGAGTGAAGCGGATTCATCCGAAGCATAAAAGTTATCCACAACATCGCGGCGCATGTGATGATCATGAACACGCCGGAAGTGATCAGTATTCCCCTGTGAGAATAATCCTCGTTGTAAAAACCCGTCTCTGACGTGAATTTCAGCCCGTTAAGATAGCCCGTCCATTTCTTAAAAGCGAATATACAAATGAAATACGAGATGAACTCGAGCAAAGCGATGCCGAGGATCATAAGAAATCTCGCGACAGGCGGCACGAAGCTGAACTCCTTCAGGAAATCTTCGATTATCTCGGTGTATTCTTCAAGTAACGGGATCCCGTTCGTTCCGACAAAGCCCGTCTGGAACAGCTGCGTCTCAAGTCCGAAAAGCAGTATCAGAACGAATAAGAACGCGGCGACTATCGTTAAAATGATCGACACCACCAGTTCGCATACCGTCATGACCTTTATGAGCGAGAATTTCGCGGCCATGTCGTTCTCGCCGCATTTTACGAGTCCGAAGGCTCCTATCAGAGCGAAGATCATGCAGATGATCTCCGGGACTTCAAAAAGCCATTCGATCCAGCTGCTTTTGATCAGGGCGACGGTGACAGACGCGATCCTGAAAAAAAGGGATATCAGCAAAGCTGCGGCGAATACAATAACGGTCCCTGAATGCATCGAACTGTTCAGAACGCTCTTTGGCGTCAATTTCTCTTCTTCGATTTTTTCTTCCAAGTTGTCTTCCATTTTACCCTCCGTTTATATTAAAAGGCCTTTCTGTTCGGTTCTTTTTCGGTCAGCACGGCTTTCTCCTTTTTACAAGTTCGGATACTGTCCCGATCTGACTATTTTACAGTTCAAGCACCTTTATTTCTGCAGTCAGATCAACGGTCGATTCGGGGATGATCTTTACGTTCTTTGTCCTGTCAGCGACTGAAACAGATACTGAGTAGATCAGACCGCCGTCTGCGAATGCTTCGATCGAGAGCGTGTCGAAAATGACTTTGATATTCTTTTCTCCGTCGTAAGAAAGAGGCGCTTTGACACTGCTCGTCGCAAACTCGTTTGCCTCCGGATCTATTCTTATCTCTTGACCGAAACAAGAGAGCGTGAACGCTCCGCAGTCCTCTTTAATATTCAGCGTGACTTCGATGCCGCTGTTTCTCAAAGCGTTTATATCGAGGCATTCGAATGCTTCAGACCCTTGTATATTAATATTTTCGATTTTTTTCTTCGCGATCGAATCAAGTTCCTTTACAGGCAGAGAGCCGAGTCTGATCTTGTCGCCTACTCTTTTTAAGAAGAATTCCGTCGGGACGCCCATCTGGCCGCTGAATACTACTCCCGGACAGTAAGCCCTGTTGAGAGCGATCCTTATTCTCCTGTCTCCCGTTCCGTAAAATGACTGAGGCGAGTAGCTTCCTTCGCTCCAGATATAATACGGAAGTTCTTCCTGCTCTATCACATATTTTCCGTCCTTTATCGATCCGATCAGATACTTGTCGTGCGCTCCCTGGAAGACCCACTTTCTCTCCCCGTCTAACACCAGCGGGTAAAACGCGGGACACTCGTTGTCGTTCGGCATCGTGACGTCCTGAAGAGGCTCCCAGTCGATCAGATCGTCAGACGTGAAGATCCTGAAATCCGGGCCGTCAAGATAGAGAGCCATAACATATTTTCCGAGTTCTTCGCACCATTCGACTTTCGGATCTCTGTTAGCTCCGCGTATCCAGTTGATGATCGGGTTCTTGTCGTATTTTTTCATTGTCAGAGCGTTATCGTTCGAATATGCTATGCTCTGCGTGAAATATTTACCTCTTGAAAGATCCGAGCCGTTGCCGGCCGAAGTGTAAAAGCAGACCATCGCGTTTTTACCAAAGCCCGCGACATTTCTCTCATCGCATACGGCGCTTCCGGAGAAACATCCTCCCAACTCGTCCGGAAAAATAATATCTCCCGTCTCCTCCCAGTGCACGAGGTCAGTCGAAACAGCGTGGTCCCATGTCATACTGTCCTGATCATATCCGAGCGAGTACGGATTGTGCTGATAGAAGAGGTGATACGTCCCGTTCATGTAAACCATTCCGTTCGGATCGTTCATCCAACCGATCTTGCCCGTAAAATGTATTTTCGGCCTCATAAAGCTTCCGCCGCGGATCTCTGAGATCTCAGGATGCCTGTCAGTTTCTTTGAGAGGTAAAACGTTGCCTTCGTCATCCGTGACAGTTATCTTATCGTCGCCGAATCTCGTGACGTCCATATACGATTCGAACGCAGGCGTATTGAGCTCGATCGAGCAGTTTATATCGTAAAGCAGTTCCCCTTTTTCATTCGTAAGGCGAATGTGTCTGTGCGGTTTGGTCTCGTCGATCGGCAGAATTATGAATCTTTTACTCATTTCTTTCGTTCCTTCCCTAAACAGTTTTTCCAATCAATACTTGATAGCGTAATTTTACCACAAAGAATGTAAAAAAGAAAACAGCCGAATGCATGTCGCCTCCGGCCGTTTTTTTATAAATTTATTCCTTCCGCGATCAGCCGCCCAGCTTTGAGAGTACGAACTGCTCGAGCGGATAAGCCGCTTCGCCGTTCACCGTGTTATAGCAGCACGCCGAATCAGATGCCGAAGTGATTCCGTCTCCTCTGTAATTCTTTCTGCCGTAGCGGACGCCCCAGATCGTGGTGACCTCGTCGCATGTGAGGAGTATCTGATTCTTGCCTACGACTTCGGGAGTCGCATCCTTGTATTTTCTGTCTGTCCCTGCGACTTCGAATCCTTTGAGCAGTCCTACGACTGTCATTCCGTCTCCGACGTTTTCGAACGTCACGAGAACCTTTCCGTCCTTTACCTCGGCAGAGACGGCATACGGGCTCTTCCATGTGCCTTCCGCTCCGTAAAAGTCCTGCGCGCACGCGTCTGCGAGCCTCTGTCCTACCTTCTGCTTGTCATACGGATGGATGCCATCCGCGTTGAGTTCGTCTCCTTTAGCGGCGAACTCAGGGAACAGGCCCGTATCGAGAGTCACGCAATATGTGTATTTATCGACAACGCCGTAGAGCTTTTTAACTTCCTCGCGGCACTGATAATACGCATCAGCGTTCTGATATCTTGGCATTTCGACGGCAGCCCAGTAGAGATTCGGATTTTCAAAAGCTGTCCTCCACTGTCCGATGAGTTTCGTGAGACGGTCACTGTATTTTGAGAAATCTCCCTCTCCCTGATACCAGCAGACTCCCCTGAAGGTCATCTTTCTGATCGGGTGCGTCGTTCCTCTGTACCAGTCTCCCGTCTTTTCTTCCGTATACCATCTGTCGATCCCCGTGCCGCCCATGCATGAGCTGACTACGCCTACGGGAATGCCGTATATCTCATTCATCCTCATTGCGAAGAAATATCCTACCGCGCTCCAGCCGGGAACAGTTGAAGAAGTCGCGCTCTGCCATCCCGTCGTACTCGATACGTATTCCACATATTCCTGAGACTGCTTCGGCCACATGCCCATATATCTGACATTGTCATTGTTAGTGCTGTTTATGAGGTCCTGATAAAGAAGCTTGCCTTTTTTCTCAACATAGCACTGTCCGAGGGCCCAGCCCATGTTCGACTGTCCGCCGAGAACGTAAACCTCTCCGAAGAGGACATCGTCGAATTTTACTGAATTGCCGTCTTTATCGAATATCGTGAGGGTGTACGGGCCGCCGTAATTCGTCGTTCCGAGCCAGATCTCGAATTCGCCGTTTTCCACTTTGCCGTAAAAATACCTGGTCTCTTTAGAATCCTTTTTGGTCAGCTCCGCTCCTACATATTCGTCGCTTCCGGTGTGTTTTCCGAAGATCCTTACATTCATATTCGCCTGGAGGACCATATGGTTTCCGTAGATGGCTGAAATAGTGAATTTACCTCCGTTGTCCTTGAATGACGAAGGTGTGTCGATCTTCTTGTCGGTGATAACTTTTTCTGAATTCTGATCGTCCTTTAGAGTGATCTTCATCTTACCGTCGTCCGGTTCCTCTGTCGGATCCGGGTCCTGATCTGTGGTCTTGCCCGGTTCCTTCGTCGCGGTCGGATCTGACGGTTTATTGTTGCATCCCGCCGCTATTCCCACGCACATTAATGCCGCGAGTAAAAAGCAGATGATTTTTGTCATTTTTTTCTTCATAACTTCCTCCGAAAAATATTATAGATGACCGATATGATCAGAATTTTGCCGTCTTCATCCAGCCTACAGCCAGATCAGTCCACTTTGCGATCCTCTTGTCGATATAATGAGGAGCGAGCGCTGTCAATTCATTTGCGAGAGCGATCCCGTGAGGGCCTTCCGGATAAATGTGCATCTCATATGAGATCCCGTGCTCTGTGAGAGCGTTCGCAAATCGCAGGCTGTTTCTCACATCCACGCAATCGTCGTTCGCGGTATGCATCAAAAACGCGGGGCACGTCTTGTCGTCGACATTTTTCTCAAGCGAGCAAAGATCTATCTGCTCCTGCGAAGGCTTGTCCGTTCCGAACGCATTGTAAAATGTTCCGAGGTGAGTCTGCTCCCAGTAGCATAAAACGGGATAGCAAAGTATCATTCCCGTAGGTCTGTTCGAACCGAATTCTATGTCTATTGCGTCGTTCACTTCTTTGTGGTGCCAGTTCGTTCCGAGAGATCCCGCGAGATGTCCTCCGGCCGAAAAACCGACCACAAAGACTCTGTCCGGATTAATTCCGTATTTTTTGGCGTTCTTTCTGATGTACGACATCGCCATAGAGGCCTCAAGCAGAGGCTGCGGATATTTCGCGTATCTTCCTACCGAATACGAAAGAACGAAAGGTTTTACTCCTGCGGAGGCAAAAGCGAGAGCGATGGGATCGCCTTCCCTGTCGGAACAGACGCATCCGTACCCGCCTCCCGGTATGATCAGTATTGCGTCGGAAAATTTGTCCTGCGTGTCGTATTCGTATGTCGTAAGGATCCCTCTGTCGTCTCCTTCGATGAGTTGTATGTTTTCACATTTCATTTTGCGATCCTCCAGATGTAAAAACAGATCAGATTGCGTTATGTTATTTCAGTATCGCTTTGTGGAACACTTTTTTGCCTTTTTTGATCGTGACTCCCTCTTCGAGAGCAGCGGCGTCAACAAAGTTGTTGCAGTCCGCCACTTTTTCGCCGTTCAGACTGACGCCGCCCTGCTGAGCGAGTTTTCTCGCCTCGGATTTGCTCGTGACAAGTCCGCATTTCAGCATCAGTTCGGCAATGGATATCTTACCCTCCGGAAGATCCGCGTCTGTGAGTTCCGTCGTAGGCATGTCGCTGTCGTCAACTCCGCCTGTAAAAAGCGCTCTTGAAACTTTTCTCGCCTTTTCAGCCTCTTCCTCTCCGTGAACGAGAGTTGTGAGTTCGAAAGCGAGAATGTCCTTCTTCTCATTTATTCGGCTGTCGTCCCACTTGTCCATCTCCTCGATCTTATCAAGCGGAATGAACGTGAGCATCCTGATGCATTTCATTACGTCAGCGTCATTTACGTTTCTCCAGTACTGGTAAAATTCGAACGGAGTCGTCTTGTTCGGATCGAGCCAGACTGCGCCGCTCGACGTTTTACCCATCTTCTTGCCTTCGCTGTTGAGCAGAAGCGTGATCGTCATGGCGTATGCGTCTTTGCCCGTCTTCTTTCTGATCAGTTCGGTGCCGCCAAGCATATTGCTCCACTGNNGTCGCCGCCGAACTGCATATTGCAGTTGTAATGCTGATTCAGATAATAAAAGTCGTACGACTGCATGATCATATAGTTAAATTCGAGGAAACTGAGTCCTTTTTCCATACGCTGTTTATAGCATTCGGCTCTAAGCATATTGTTGACTGAAAAATGAGCTCCCACTTCTCTCAACATATCGATGTAATTGAGTTTCAGAAGCCAGTCCGCGTTGTTCACCATGATCGCCTTGTCCTCGCCGAACTCAATGAATCTCTCCATCTGTTTTTTGAAGCAGTCGCAGTTGTGTCTGATCGTCTCGGGAGTCATCATAGAACGCATGTCCGTGCGACCCGAAGGATCTCCGATATATCCGGTCCCTCCTCCTATCAGTACAACGGGTCTGTTGCCCGCCTGCTGAAGTCTCCTCATGAGGCAAAGCGCCATAAAATGTCCCACATGCAGTGAATCTGCCGTCGGGTCAAATCCTATATAAAATCTGGCATTCCCGCTGTTTACAAGTTCCCTGATCTCCTCTTCGTCAGTGACCTGCGCGATCAAGCCTCTCGCTCTCAATTCTTCATAAATCCCCATCTGAATCATTCCTCCGAAATGTCATAGACCGCTTTGCACCGCGGTCTTTTTTATTATATCATCTCTGTGTTTTTTTCGAAACCTCTTTTTTTG
>DBVT01000061.1:0-3988 GCA_002308775.1 Mageeibacillus sp. UBA1257 | reverse complement strand
GCGGATCTGCTTTGCAATGTCTGCTCCTCTTGTTCTCTGTTTTTTGCGGAGAGAAGAACCGTTTTTTCTCTCTTCACGCTTTAAAATCAAAATTGCGATCGCAAATCCCGCTCCCGCTCCTATCATATTAAGCATAAGATCGTCTATATCCGCCGTTCCAAGTCTTGTAAAATACTGCACGGTCTCGATCAATAATATTACAGCCGCGCAAACGGGCAGACATATCCAAGGCTTCCTCATTGACTTCCAT
Source organism: Mageeibacillus sp. UBA1257 (assembly GCA_002308775.1). Classification (GTDB taxonomy): domain Bacteria; phylum Bacillota; class Clostridia; order UBA1212; family UBA1257; genus UBA1257. Next base: position 3,738 of record DBVT01000061.1, on the reverse strand, counting down.
ATCATAGGAGGAAGAAAACCGAGAGGGATGAACATTAAAATGTTCCCCGCGAGATTTTTTGCGGCGAACCACCGATCTTTAAAGATATCGCTCCGCAACAGTCCGAAAAATTTTTTTGTCGTTTCAAACGGGACAAGACTTATATCGCTGAAATTTCTTTGCGTCCTTCCGATGAAGAACAGAAGAAGGACCATGATCAAGGCGTAAGCGATCAATAATATGAAAAAAACGAGCTTTCTTCCTTTCAATTCTGCTTCCTCACTATGCCGTATTCGTCATATTTTCTGTAATAGGGGCATCTCGAAGTGTTTCCCGCCATAAAACGCTCCATCTCATCTTCGTCCAGAGACATATTGCACACGTACTGCTCATATTCGTCGTCATAGTAAAAAAATTCGCAGTCGTCGCATCTCGTCTGTTTATTATTTATCTCTTTTTTCTTACTTCCGTCATTCATATCAGTCCGAATGCCTCCGGAAGTCATTATACACCAATCAACCTCCACAGGCAAAAAAAAGACCATGACCGCGTATATTCGGAAATGGTCTTTTGTTTGGCGCGCCCGACAGAGATCGAATCCACAACCTTCTGGTCCGTAGCCAGACGCTCTATCCAATTGAGCTACGGGCGCATGTCCTCATCGGAACAGCGCATATTGTACAACCGATAGTTTTGTTTGTCAAGACATTTCGGAAATTTTGTCTCGGATCGCAAGTTCCGTTCACGGATTGACATTTTTCCCGAAGTAATATAAACTTGCACATGTAATTTTCATAAGTGAAAGGGCGAATGAAAAATGATCGACATTAACTTTTTGAAGGCGAATCCTGACGCAGTTAAAGAGAACATAAGAAAAAAATTTCAGGACGGCAAACTGCACCTGGTGGATGAGGTCATCGAACTGGATGACAGGAGAAAAGAGATAATCAGAACAGTCGAGGCGCTGAAGGCAAAGAGGAACAAACTCTCCGGAGAGAACGGCAAGCTTTTCGGCGCGCTCAAAAAGACCTCCGACGAGGAAGAAAAGGCAAAAATACAGGCACAGATCGAGTCGAACAATGCCGAGGTCAAATCTATTCAGGACGAGATCGCCGAGGATGACGCGAAACAGACCGAAACAGAAGCTGAGATCCAGAAGAGAATGTATGTGATCCCGAATATGATCGATCCTGACGTTCCGATCGGTCCCGACGACACGCACAATGTCGAATGGCAGAGATACGGAGAGCCTAAAGTCCCCGATTTCGAAGTCCCCTATCATACGGATATAATGGCAAGATTCAACGGAATAGATCTCGACAGCGCGAGAAGAGTCGCCGGAAACGGTTTTTACTACCTGCAGGGAGATATCGCGAGACTGCATTCCGCCGTTCTTACATACGCGAGAGACTTTATGATCGACAGAGGTTTTACGTACTGTGTACCCCCGTTCATGATCAGGAGCAACATAGTGAGCGGCGTCATGAGTTTCGCCGAAATGGACGCTATGATGTACAAGATCCAGGACGAGGACCTATACCTCATAGGCACATCCGAGCACTCCATGATAGGAAGATTCATCGATCAGACAGTTTCCGAAGATGAGCTTCCGATAACTCTGACGAGCTATTCTCCCTGTTTCAGAAAAGAAAAAGGCGCTCACGGAATCGAAGAAAGAGGCGTTTACAGGATCCACCAGTTCGAGAAGCAGGAAATGATAGTCATATGCAAACCCGAAGAAAGCAATATCTGGTATGACAAACTGTGGCAGAACACCGTCGATTTCTTCAGGACGCTCGACATACCCGTCAGAACGCTCGTCTGCTGCTCCGGCGACCTCGCCGATCTGAAAGTAAAATCTCTCGACGTCGAAGCCTGGTCTCCCAGACAGAAGAAATATTTCGAGGTCGGAAGCTGCTCGAATCTCGGAGACGCTCAGGCCCGCAGGCTGAAGATCCGCGTAAACGGAAAAGACGGAAAGAAATATTTCGCTCACACTTTGAACAATACGGTCGTCGCTCCTCCGAGGATGCTCATAGCGTTCCTTGAAAACAACCTCAGGGCTGACGGCAGCGTCGCGATCCCGAAGGCGCTTCAGGTATATATGGGCGGCAAGACGGAGCTCAGATAAATTTCAAGCACTAAAAAAAACGGGGCTTTTCCTTCAAGCGGAAAGCCCTTTTTTTTGTCTGTTTTTTGATCGTCATATCCGGTTATTCTTCCTTCTTTTTCTGCCTTCTGAGCAACCTCTCCGTTATCAGAAGTACGATACTTCCCGTAAACGAGAGCGCCGCTATGATGATAGCTCCCGTATATCCGACTGCCGGTATCAGAAGCTCGGCGAGATAATTCGAAAGATTGTAAGCCGTGTGCGCAGCGATCGCGTTCCAGACGGAGCCCGTCATCTCCATGGCAAAAGCAAATACCGCGCCTGCCAACGCAGCGTATATTCCCTGTAAAATATTTCCGTGCGCGATACCGAATATGACAGAAGAGACGATGATCGCGGCGGCTATGCCCCAGCCTCTTCTTACTCCGCTGTACATGATCCCGCGGAAAATGAGTTCTTCAACCAACGGAGCGACGATATACATTGCGATGAAAGATACCCAGAAGGGAGCCTGTTTTACCAGATTGATGCTCTCGTTGTTTGCCTCGATCCACTCGTCTGGGACCTTCATAAGATTGACAACGGAGATCGAAAGTACATTCAGCGACGCGCCGCAGAGGAAGGACGCCAAAATGGCTGTGGGACTGAATCTTTTTATCCCGAGCGAATCTGTGAAGATGTCTTTCAAAAAGCGGAAACCCACGAAAAAAATGAACCCGGACGTGATCGATCCCGCGATCATGATCACTGCCGCATTGCTGAACGCGGGAGTGTTTTTCAGTATGAGCGCTGACAGAAAACTGAAAAGCCTGTAGAGCAAAAGAGCAAGAACTCCCGCTCCGAGGCCGACTGTTCCTATCAAAAATTTTTCAGTTCTGCTCTCGTTCATAAAGCCGCTGTCCCGTACAGTCGCGAAATAAAGCGCTTCACTATCAGTATATCAGTCAAAATTCTTTTCTGCGATCTCACCGAGTCTTTTATAGATCGAATTTGCGGGAACGAATCCCCTCACAAATGACAGCGGATAAACCTGGGTGTTTCTTCCGACGACGCTTCCGGGGTTCAGAACAGTGTTGCAGCCGATCTCTGCGTGGTCTCCCAGCATCGCTCCGAATTTCCTTTTACCCGTTTCAACGCGCGTTCCGTCCGGAAGTAAAACAGTCACGTTTTTCTTGTCGCCTTTGACGTTTGACGTTATCGATCCGGCGCCCATATGGGCATACGCTCCGAGTATCGAATCGCCTACGTAATTGTAATGAGGCACCTGGACGTGATTGAATAAAATGACGTTCTTAAGTTCCGTGGAATTGCCGACAACACAGCCTTCTCCGACAAGAGCGCTTCCGCGGATGAACGCGCAATGCCTGACTTCCGCGCCTTTGCATATAACGCACGGGCCTGTGATCGAAGCTGTCGGCGCCACTTTCGCGTCCCTGGCTATCCATATATTCTCGCCTTTGAGTTCATATTCGCCTGTCTGTTCAAGCTTCCTGCCGAGAGAAATGATAAATTCCTTGATGTCCCCGAGCGCTTCCCACGGATATTCATACGCCGCCAGAAATTCGCCCGCGGCAGTTTCGTTTAGATCGTAAAGATCCCTGATCCTTAAACCTTCCATATTTTTTCCTCTTTCGTAAAATGTCACGCCT
>DBVT01000101.1:5125-18831 GCA_002308775.1 Mageeibacillus sp. UBA1257 | reverse complement strand
CGGTCTGCGCGAGCACATAGTCGATATAGTAGAACGACGACTCGTAGATGTTCATCTTATACTGCCAGCGCGTACCTTTTTCGATATAGGGGATACCGTCGAGAGTGAGATAAGGCCTGTATTTGTGCTCGAGATCGAGCCATGCCTTGTTTCTCTCTGCCGGAGTCATATCGGGATTTTCGTAAACGATGTGCTGGAAAGCGTCAACGATCGTTCCGTAGGGAATGAAGGAGAAGCTGTCCAGTGCGTGCATATATCTGTATTTTTTGTCATTTTTACCGAAGAATTTGTCCATGTAAGGCCATGCGAAGAACTCCATGCTCATCGAGTGAGTCTCAGCCGTTTCCATACCGCCGCAGCCGATCTCAAGAGCGAATCTGTTGTCCGCGATCAGATACGCGTTGAATGCGTGACCCGCTTCGTGAGTCACTACATCCACATCGCCCGCAGTGCCGTTGAAGTTTGCGAGGATGAAGGGCTGCTTGTATTTCGCGAATTCCGTGCAGTAACCGCCGCCCCATTTGTTTTTACGAGCGTCGACGTCGAAAGCATCCGCCTCGAGCATCATATCAATAAAATCTCCCGTCTCCTTGCCCATACTGTGATACATTTCCTTCGCGGCCTTGAATATGTCTTCTTTTCCGCACGGAACGGGGTCTCCTCCCGGCACGATCACGTCGTTATCGTAAAACATCATTTTGTCGATCCCGAGCCTCTTCGCGTTTTCCGTACGGAGCTTCGCGATCACCGGCACAACGTCTCTGTAAACGTTTTCGCGGAATATCTCGACGTCCTTCTGATCGAAGCAGATGCGGGACATTCTGTAGTATCCGAGCTCGATGAAGTTCTTGTAACCCATCTTTTTGGCCATGCGGTCACGGACGTGGACCAATTTGTCGTAGAGGCCGTCGAGCTGGTCGGAAACGGTTTCAAGAGTTCTGCCGAGCACTTCATAAGCTTCTTTTCTCGTGGCTCTGTCGTCTGATTTCGCGAATTTCATAAGAGCGGCACGCGTCATTTTTTCTCCTCTGAATTCGAACTCGAGACCTGCCATCAGCTTTGAATATTCGCTGACGAGTTTGTTCTCTTCGACCATGTCGCTCATGATCTCCGGTATCATCGTTTTCGAGTTGACTTCGAGGTTTTTAATATAGACGGGGGAGAGCTTTTCTTCGAGCTCCTTTCTGAACGGGGAAGTGAGGACCGCATTCGTCAGCTCGATCAGATAATTCGAAAATTCCGGTCCTTTTTCATCGTAATAATCCTTTTCGGCCACGTAGAATTCATCGACCGTATTGATCGAGTATCTCATATATGACAGACTGTTCATCGTGGAATATTCAGTGAGCGCAGGTAAAAAGTCCTCTCTCGCCTTGACGATCTCGTCAGCCGATTTGGCCTCTTTGACCCTTTTGATAACATCTTTCATGACTTCGCCGAACTCTTCGATGGTATACCGTTTGTAGGGCATTTCTGAAACTTTCATCGTATTTTCAACTCCTTTTTAATAATCAGCCGCGAATGAAGAAAGCACCGCAGCGCTGTTTGTGTGAAGATTTTACCAAAAAAAACGGCGCAATTCAATGTTTGCGGAAAAACAACCTGTTGCGAAAACTGTCGCAATGTGTTATCATATGCGTCGAAGGTATTGGTTCATATCATTCAAACAAAGAAGGATATAAAAATATCCGAAAGGAGTTAAAAAATGAAAGGAAAAATCGCAAGAATTATTCTAATCGTATTGGCAACATTGCTGCTGGTCTCAGTTGTCGCGTGTAAAACGAACGAACCTCTGCCGATACCGGAAGAGTTTGCGGATGATTACGTGATCAGTCCGAAAGGAAGGATCAAAGCGAATACGTATCTCAGATCCGGAGAGCAGTCCGAACTCGCTTTCTCAAAATGGATCCAGGCATATTCGGAGGAATATCCTGACGTAGTCGTCAAACCGGAGATCATTCAATGGTCAGACTTCGGTCTCAGGATCGCTTCGGGAGATATAGGCGACGTTTTCTACGGATGTGAATCAAACGTTTACGATTACGCTATCACACATCGCGCCGCTATGCCTCTCGACTCGTATATCGACCGTTTGGGAATAGACGTTCAGCAGGTATTCACCGGTCTTTACGACCTCGGCTGCGCAAACGGATATCTGTTCATGGTGCCTTCGGACCTCTGCCCGGCAGTATACTACACAAACGTTTCCATGCTCGAGGAGGAAGGTATTTCGATGCCTGACCTCAACTGGACATACGACGATTTCAAAGACATCTGCAGGAGAGTTCAAAAGACTGAAGCAGACGGATCATATTCGCAGATCGGTCTCAGTCTGGACGGATCGTTCGAACAGTATGTTCCGTGGTTCACGGGCTTCGGCGGACACTGGGTGGATAAAGTCAACAAAAAAGTAATGCTTTCATCTGATGAAAAGGTTCTCGAAGGACTTTCGGAGATCGTTGCTCTCATACAGCAGGGATATCTGAAGGTCCCCGGACTCACGGGTGAAGTCGGAGCGAAATTCGCCAATATTTCAACACCCGCAAACTACGCTTTCCAGATGGGAACATACATCAGCAGGATCACATACAAACAGGCATTTGACGAGCTCGGACTCAAGATGAACGTAACATGTATCCCCAAAATGCCCACAAGAGTTATCTACGGCGGATGTACAGGTTTCTTCGTATACAGTAAAACAAAGAACCCTGACGCAGCTGCGACATTCGCTCTTTACCTCCTGAAAGACGACGGACAGAGAGCGTTCAACAGCTCATACGGCGGCGGCGTACCTACGACAAAGGCGTGCTACAACGATGATTACTGGAGATTCCCCTTCTCAGAGGAAGAATTCAACTACGACGCGTTCATCTGCTATCCTGAGGCATTCGTAGGCAACTGGCCTAACGTTTACGTTCCTACAGAAGTTGCAACGCCTCTGTACGAATTCGCTTCAAAATGGCTCACAAACCACTTCAGCAACAGAGTCGACTATAAAGACACCATCAGAGAGACAGAGAAGAAGTGCAACGAACTCTGGGCAAAACTGTACAACGAAGGCAACGCCTGATAATGTATCAGAGGAAAAATAACGTTGCGCGCACCATTTTAACAGTTTGAACGAAACACCGCCCCGCGGATCGAATTCCGTGGGGCGGTCGCTTTTTTGCCTGTTGCCAACAGCCGCTTTTGGTGGTAAAATATCATAAAGTCTTTTTTGGATGTAACAGAAGCAGGTTCAATTATTACGAAAGAAGGAAGAACATGAAAAAAGGACAAATACTTGTACTTATAATATTGCTGATAATAATGTCAGTTGTCATATGGATAGGAGCGTGTCACCGCACCAAGGACGATCAGAAAGTGCCCACGGAGACTACTGCAACTCCGGAGGGAAGTGATATCAGCCTTGTGACGCCTACTTTGCCGCCTGAACCGACAGATCCGCCTGTCGCGACTGCGACGCCTACTCCGGAAAAAGCTGAATTCCCGGCGATCAATGCTTCAGACTTCGCTGACCTTTCGACAAAAGCTGTTTCATGGGAAGCGGGCTTTGCCAAGTTCGAAGACGGAACGACGGGCGTCTGGTACGACACTTCGGTAGACAAATATGTGAAAGGCTACGATTACACATACATAAAGAACGATTCCGACACGGTCAAAGAGATCTATCTCACGTTCAATATAAGCTACGAGAAGGATCCTCTTATTAAAATACTCGACATCCTGAAGGATTACAATACGAAGAACAGCGAAAAGGTTTACGTCACGTTCTTTGTTCACTCCGAGTGCCTCGACTGGACTGATCTGATGCGCAGGATAGACAGCGAGGGACACCAGATAGCGATCAGAGCGTTCCCGAGCGGAATGAGCGGTCTGTCTGTCAAGGAGATCGAAACGAAGCTCCTCGCGGTCGAAGCAAAATTCAGGACGATTTTCGGCGAATCAAGAAGGATGTACTATTACAGACCGGGCGATGAATTCAGCACGAGAGAAATAGCTGTCGCGAACGCTCTCGGATACAAGGTCGTGTTCCACTGCTTCAAATATCAGGACTGGGATAAGTCGAGGTACAACGCAGACGGTTCAAACGGCAAACTGAATGCTATGTTATCCGTTCTGGACAACTTCCACGACGGCTCAGTGATACAGCTCACGGTCAGCGAACTGAACAGCGAGATCCTCGGAAAGGTGATTGAGCAGGGACAAAGTCAGGGATTCACATTTGAGAGACTTGACCGGTAATAAGATCGCAAGATCAAAACAAAGGCGCTCTTTTGCAGCGCCTTTATTTTACTGATAAAGGGCAAAAAGAAACTGAAAGAAAAGAGAGATCGGGACTGAAATGGCAAAAAAGCGCGTTGAAAAGATCGGAATATTAGGCGGAACGTTCGATCCGATACATAACGGACATCTGAAATACGCAAAAGAAGCTGCGGACAGATACGGACTCGACAGAGTGTTTTTTATACCCACGGGCAACCCTCCGCACAAGGTCACATACCTGGTGACGGCGGCGAAGAGAAGGCTTGCGATGGTCAAAGCCGCGACTGAGTGCGACAGCCGTTTTGAGACGAAATCGTATGAAGTCGACAGAGAAGGTGAAACGTATACCGTCGAAACGCTCAGGGAAATAAAAAAAGACTACCCGGACGCGGAACTCTACTATTTGATCGGGACAGACGTTCTGATGAATCTGATCAATTGGAAGGAGAGTGCCGAAGTGTTCAAAATGACATCTTTCATTTGCGCCAGCAGGGATTCCGACTTCGGCAAAGAACACGAGGACATGCTTAAAACGCTGAGATCTGCCGGCTGCCGCATCGAAATGATGGATTTCGAGCCTCTTGAGATATCTTCTACGCAGATAAGGGAGATGTTCAGGGATCCTGACGAGGCGAAAAAATATCTTCCGGAAAAAGTTTTCAAGATGATCAAAAAGGATAAGATATACGGGAGGAATGTTTTCCCTTTGAGCGACGACGATATACAGCGGGACCTTCGCGACTTTCTTAAAAAGGACAGATACGAGCACAGCATCAGAGTTATGGAAGAAGCTGTGAGGATCGCAAAGATAGTCGGAGCGGATGAGGCGAAATGCAGGACCGCCGGCCTTGTCCACGACTGCGGTAAAAACCTGTGCGCAGAGCAGCTCAAATGGCTCGGTTTTACCGGAGAACCTACGGAAGAGGAGCTGAATGACGGATACAACACGAGGCTGCTGCACGCGCAAACAGGCGTAATAATCGCAAAAGAAAGATACGGAATAGAGGATCCCGAAATACTCGGAGCGATCAGGCATCATATAACGGGAAGTCCCGGGATGGACATCGTGTCATGCGTGATATTCCTGGCGGATTATACCGAAAAAGGCAGAGAAGGGGAAAAATTCGACAGAGCGAGAAGGCTGCTCGAAGAGGAAGGCATATACAGCGCGATGCTCTGCGAATGCGAGGAGACGATCAAATTCGTTCTGCAAAAAGGCGAGAGGCTCGATGTCGAAACGATCCGCACGAGAAACTGGCTGATCACCGAAATAGAGCGCGAAAAGGCAGCAAAGGCGAAAAGTAATTGATAATAAGAGTAAAACAAGTATATAATATTACTGTAGGCGTCAAAAAGGACGTACGGCGCCTCGTAAAATTTCAAGGAGGAAGTATGGACTCGAAAGAACTGGCGAAGAAGATCGCTGAAATAATGGAAGACAGAAAAGGCAAGGACGTGCAGATAATAGACACGTCCAAGTCCCTGATAATCACGGACAGCTTTATAATCTGCAACGGTACGTCTACCACGCAGGTGAGAGCGATCGCGGACGAGATCATGTTCAAATTAAAAGAGGAATACGGCATCGAATGTCACCATACGGAAGGATATGAAACGGCGAGCTGGATACTTATCGACTATATCGACGTGGTGGCTCACGTGTTTTTACAGGAGGACAGGGAATTTTACAATCTCGAAAGGCTGTATTCAGACGGGATCGTTGAGAGAAAGTAAGACAGACAGGAAAGTAAGCTCGCGAAAAAAATAATTTCGCGCAAAGGGAGCAAATTGTAATGCTTTTGGACATCGACAAAATAAAAGTTGTCATTTTTGACTTTGACGGAGTGCTCGCTGACACGGGAGCTGATATTGCCGGAGCGATAAAGGCTACGCAGGAGCATTTCGGGTTGGAACCCTGGGATCAGAAAAAGATACTCTCTTTCGTAGGTCACGGGGCAAAGAATCTGGTCGACAACACTCTCGCTGAAGCGGGAGAGGAAAGGCTGGGAGAGGCTCTGAAATGGTACTGCGATTATTATATCGACCATACGACCGTGCACACGAGGCTTTATCCCGGAGTCAGAGAATTTCTCGAACTTTTGAAAGTTAAGAAGATCAGCGCCTGCGTTCTCACAAACAAGCCCGAAAGGCAGACGAGGAAGATCCTCGACGAGCTCGGCGCGATAGATCTGTTCGATATAATAGTAGGACCTGAATCGATAGGAAAATTAAAACCCGATCCGGAAGGCATCAACTACTGCCTCGAAAAACTGGGGCTGGACAAAGAGGAAGCCGTGATGGTCGGAGATTCGTATTCCGATATTTTGACCGGTCAGGCGGCGGGAACGCATACATGCGGAGTGCTTTACGGAATAGGAGACGTCAAAAAGCTGCTCGCGCAAAAGCCCGAAGTCTGCGTCGAAAAAGAACTCGCGGAAATGTTTTCAGACGGTAAAAAATACATAGAAAATATAAGAAAAGACGGCAAGAAGGAGAAAAAAATGATCACAGACATCGAAATCGCTCAAAACTCTAAAATGATGAACATCGCGGAAATTGCGAAAAGTATCGGCATCCCTGAGGACGCGCTCGAATTCTACGGCAAGTACAAGGCGAAGATCTCGAAGGAATTCATCGATTCCGTCAAAGACAAAAAGGACGGCAAGCTTGTCCTCGTTACGGCTATCAACCCGACTCCTATGGGAGAGGGTAAAACGACAGTCACCGTCGGTCTGGGCGACGCGATGAACAGGATAGGCAAGAAGACCGTCATCGCTCTCAGAGAGCCCTCGCTCGGTCCGGTCATGGGAGTAAAGGGCGGCGCGACAGGCGGCGGATACGCACAAGTCGTTCCGATGGAAGACATCAATCTGCATTTTACGGGTGACCTGCACGCGATCACAGCCGCAAACAACCTGATCTCCGCTATCATAGACAACCACATATTCCAGGGCAACGCGCTGGATATCGACGTTGGCAGGATCACATGGAAGAGATGCCTCGATATGAACGACAGAGAACTCAGAAATATAGTCGCAGGCCTCGGCGGAAGAAAACACGGTGTTCCGAGAGAAGACGGATTCATCATCACAGTCGCGACTGAGATAATGGCTGTCCTGTGCCTCTCGAGCGATCTGATGGATTTTAAGAAAAGAGTTTCAGAAATAGTCGTAGCTTACAACAGATCGGGCGAGCCTGTAACATGCGGAGACCTGCACTGCGAAGGCGCTGTCACGCTTCTTATGAAAGACGCGATCAAACCGAATCTGATCCAGACACTCGAACATACGCCTGCGTTTATGCACGGCGGACCTTTCGCGAATATCGCTCACGGCTGCAACAGCGTAATAGCCACAAAGCTCGCTCTTAAAATGGCAGACTACTGCATCACTGAGGCAGGTTTCGGAGCGGATCTCGGAGCAGAAAAATTCCTCGATATAAAATGCAGGAAAGCAGGACTCAAACCGTCTGCAGTCGTCATCGTAGCATCTGTAAGAGCTCTCAAGCATCACGGAAACGGTATCCTGAAGGACGGCCTTGAAAACCTCGGAGGACACATCGAAAACATACACAAATACGGAGTTCCCGCGATCGTCGCGATCAACGTCTTCGCTGACGACACGGAAGAGGAGCTCAACACAGTTGCCGATTACTGCGCATCCAAAGGCTCTCAGGCAGTTAAAACCAGAGTTCACGGCCAGGGCGGCAAAGGCGGCGAGGACCTCGCGAGAGCGCTCGTAAAAATGATCGATGAGAAGAAATCGAACTTCAAACCGCTCTATCCCGATGATATTTCCATCAAGGAAAAGATCGAGACAGTCGCGAAAGAAATATACGGAGCGAAGGGCGTCGTATATTCCGCGAAGGCGAACGAAGACATTGCGGAGATCGAAAAGATGGGCAGATCGGACATACCCGTATGTATCGCGAAGACGCAATATTCATTCTCCGATAACGCGAAGCTCCTCGGAAGACCGAAGGATTTTAACATCAGCGTTTCAGAGGTAAAACTTTCGGCAGGCGCAGGATTCGCGGTGGTAATGACAGGCTCGATCATCACGATGCCCGGACTTTCCAAAGAACCCGCGGCATTGAAGCTCGATATAGACGAAAAAGGAGTCATAACGGGACTGTTTTAATAAAAACGCTCGGGTGATCCGTGAGAAGGGAGGTGCCGTATGGCTGAAGAGCAGAACGAGAAAAACGAGGCCGTCGAATATGAAAAAGACGCCGAACAAAATGTGATATCGGAGGACGTTATCGCGGTCATCGCGGGAGTCGCAGCCACGGAGGTCGAAGGGGTCGCGGACATGAGCGCCGGATTCGCCGGAAGCATCGTCGAAGCTCTCGGACGGAAGAATCCATCAAAAGGAGTCAAAGTAAAAGTCGAAGGCACCGAAGCAGAACTCGATATGTACATAATAGTCAAATACGGCTACAGGATCCCGGAGGTTGCCTGGAACGTTCAGGAGAAGGTAAAAGAGACAGTCGAATCGCTCGCCAGCGTATTCGTAACGGCGGTCAACATACATGTCCAGGGAGTTGACTTCTCCGAATACAAGGAGAAAGAAAACGAAAGCGAAAACGGCGGCGAGGAAAAAAAGGAATTGCAAGAAGAAAAAGCGGAAGGAGGACAAGAAGAATGAAACTCTTTTTGAGAATAACGGTAATAATATATTCACTGGTTTCGATAGTGGTCTGGGGCGTCATTCTGGTGTCGCCGTTCAGCGACAAAAAGATCATGGCGGACATAATGGACTTCATCAATGTGACATTTTACCAGTCGAACCAGTATGATATCGCTATATTTGTAACGGGGGTGGTTTTCTTCCTCCTGAGCATAGTCATCCTGACGCTGGCGATAAGATCCACAAGGGCGGAAAAATTCATCTGCAAGGATTACGACACGGGATCTGTGAGGATCTCGACGACGGCCGTTGAAAACATCGCACTCTCGCTCTCAAACAGATTCCAGGGAGTAAAAGAGACAAAGGCAAAGGCGTATTTTACGAAGAACGAAGTGGTCATAAACCTGAAGCTTTCCGTAATGCCCGATGTGCACGTTCCGAATCTTTGCAAGGGTATCCAGGAGAGGATCAAGGAATCTGTCGAACTTTCCATGGACATTCCGGTAAAAGATATCTCGATCAACGTTGAAAATGTTCACACGAGCGACGAATGAGGTGAAGAAAAATGCTTAGAAAGGTATATAAATTCTACAAAGCTCACATGTGGGCGATAAACGGGGCGGGGATCGGTTTCCTTATCGGAATATCGTTCATCATACTCGGAATACTGAAAACGCTCTTCCTCGCGCTGTGCATATTCATCGGATATTTTATCGGCAGAAAGTTCCAGAAGGATAAAAACTTCCTTAAAAATCTGCTGGACAAGATCATTCCGCCGAGTTCTTACAGGTGAGACAATAATAATTTACGGATACGGGAAAAGATAAAAAATGAGCAGAAGAGATTCGCGTGAAGCGGCATTCAAAGTAATATTTCAGTATGAATTTCGGAAAAAGCCCGCGGAGGAACTCGTAGAGGACTATTTTAACGATATCGAGGACTTCGAAGAGGAGATCAAAAAGGAGAGCGGAAAGCTCGAAAAGGACTACATCCTCGAAGTGGTGAAAGGTACACTGGAGCACCGTGACGAGTTCCTGGCGCTGATAGACAAAACTGTCACAGACTGGAAGCTCGAGAGGGTGTTCAAGGTGGAGATCGCGATATTGACGATGGCGATGTATGAGATGTTTTACAAGGACGACATACCCGTGGGAGTCGCGATAAACGAGGCGGTAGACATAGCTAAAAAATACGGCCGGGAAGAATCGGGCAAGTTCGTAAACGGCGTGCTCGGAACGATCTACCGCGAGAAAACGGGCGGCGAAGAGGTAAAAAGTTGACATCTGTATATAACGTATCAGATATAAATCTGTACATAAAACAGCTGATAAACTGTGACGCAAATCTCACCAATATATGTATTACGGGTGAGATTTCCAATTATACGGTGAAAAACGGCATCGCGTATTTCAAACTGAAGGACCGGAGCAGCGCGATCAGCTGCATAATGTTCAGGGACAGACTGGCCTCGCTGACCTTCATCCCTCAGGACGGAACGAAGGTGCTTGCCGTCGGAACAGTCGACGTATACGTGCCGTACGGAACGTACAGTTTCAGGATACAGAGAATGGAAGCAGACGGGACCGGCAAGCTGTATGAAGAATTCGAAAAATTAAAAAAGGAACTGTCAGACAGAGGATGGTTCGATCCTGCAAGAAAGAAGCCATTGCCCGTTATGCCCGCGAAAATAGGCGTTGTGACGTCGGAGTCAGGCGCGGTCATAAGAGATATATTGAATATCGCATACAGGAGATTTCCCAAGGTAAAAATAACGGTATTTCCCGTGTCTGTCCAGGGCGTTACAGCTTCTGCAGAGATCGCCGCGCAGCTTGCGAGGATATCGAGGCTCAAGTGCTGCGATGTTGTAATAGTCGCGAGAGGCGGCGGATCGATAGAGGATCTCTGGGCGTTCAACGAACTTAAAACTGCGAAAGCGATATACGAGTGCGAGGTGCCCGTGATATCAGCTGTCGGGCACGAAACCGATTTTACCATAGCAGATTTTGTGGCTGATAAAAGGGCCGCGACGCCTTCCGAGGCCGCAGAGATCGCTGTTCCGGTATATACAGAAGTTATCGCAAAACTCGAAGATTACAAGAGAAGGCTCGTTAAAGGCCCCGTTGAAAATATAAATCTTAAAAAGGCAGAGCTTCAGAGGCTCGCCCAGTCGCCGTGTTTCTCGAAACAGGATGAAAAGATAAAAAATATGCGGTTTTACCTCGATACGAAAGAGGAAAAGATAAAAACAGCGATCGGCAATCTCTCGCAGCTGAAAGGCCAGCAGCTCTCTTCGTTAAAAAGCAGACTGCTTTCTCTCAATCCGCTCGCCGTTCTGGAGAGAGGATACTGTGTGGTAAAAAAGGAAGACGGGAAGGTCGCTGACAGCGTATCGACACTCAAAGAAGAAGATAAAGTGGAAATAATTTTTTCTGACGGAGACGCGAACGCGGAGATTTTAAGCGTTGAAAGAAAAGAGAGGGAAGATCAATGACTTACGAAGAATCTGTAAAAAGGATCGAAGAGATCGTAGCCAAAATGGAAAGCGGAAAGATGCCTCTGGACGAGTCGATCAAGTATTTTCAGGAGGGAATGAAGCTGCTCGGAGAGTGCAAGGACATGCTCGACAAGTATGAAAAAGCGATAAAAATAGCTACGGGTGAAGTCAACGGAGAACTGGTCGAAGAGGATTTCATCGCAGAGGACAGGACGGCGCAAAATGACTGAAAAATTCGAGAAGCATTTTAAGGAGCTCGTAAAAAAAGTAGAACAATATCTCTCTGCGTCGATAAAAGAGGAAAACAACGCGCAGGGAGAAATATACAAGGCGATGAATTACAGTCTGCTCGCAGGCGGTAAGAGGCTGAGACCGGTGCTCACTCTCGCAACTGCCGAACTTCTTGGGGCCGACTGCGACGAGGTGATGCCTTTTGCGTGCGCTCTCGAGATGATACACACACATTCGCTGATACACGACGATCTGCCTGCGCTGGACAACGACGATCTCAGAAGGGGACGACCGACATGTCACAAGGCGTTCGGAGAGGCAGTCGCTCTGCTCGCGGGTGATGCGCTTTTGAATAAAGCTTTCGAGGTAATGGCTGAAGCGGCAGCAAAAATGAACGATCCCGCAAAAGGCGCGAGGATCATGCAGAAGGTCGGAAACGCATCGGGAACAGAGGGAATGATGGGCGGCCAGGTCGCAGATCTTCGCTGCGAAGGCAAGGACATAACGGAAGATCAATTGAGATATATGTACGCGAAAAAAACGGGAGCTCTTTTAAAGGCGCCGTTTCTGATCGCGATAGAAGCCGCAGGTAAAACGGGAACAGACGAAGAGCGCAAACTGCTCGAATACAGCGAAACTATCGGACTTGCGTTCCAGATAAAAGACGACGTGCTCGATGTCGTCGGAGACGCAAAGCTCCTCGGAAAAGAGCCCGGACGTGACGCCGCGGATGGCAAAACGACATTCGCATCCCTCTACGGAGTGGCCAAATGCGAAAAAATACTCGAGGAAATGACTGTAAAAGCGACATCGATCGCAAAGACGTTCGGTGAAAAAGGAGAGTTTTTACGCGAGATGGCAGAGTATCTGCTCGAAAGGAATTACTGACCTGACGTGAAAAAACGCGCGAAAGAAAAAAACGCCGAAGAGCCGCGTAAAAGATACCTGGAAGACGAAAGCTTCTCGATCGAAAAAATGAGAAGCCTTTCTTTTGACGAGCAAAAAGACCTCTGCGCCGAACTGCGGGAGAGGATAATATCTGTAGTTTTGGAAAACGGCGGACACCTCGCTTCGAATCTCGGAGTCGTTGAACTGACTGTCGGAATGTACAATGTGTTCGATCCGTTTTACGACAGGATAGTATGGGACGTGGGACATCAGACGTATGTTCATAAAATACTTACGGGGAGAAACGGGGAATTCGATACACTGAGAAGAGAAGGAGGACTTTCGGGATTCCCGAAAAGAAGCGAATCGGAGGCAGATGCTTTCAACACGGGGCACAGTTCGACGTCGATATCGGCGGCTGTGGGATTTGCGAGAGCAGCGAAAATAACGGGTGAGAACAGGGCGTCCGTTGCTGTGATAGGAGACGGAGCTTTCACCGGCGGACAGGCGTTCGAGGCGCTGAATGATGCCGCGGGACACGATGACAGGGTGATAATCGTTTTAAACGACAACGGGATGTCGATATCGAAAAACGTCGGCGGCCTTGCGCGCTACCTTGGCAGAATGAGGACGAGAACGACATATATAAAACTGAAAAAAGGCGTCAAAAAAGTCCTTTCCGCGATACCCCGGATCGGCACGAAACTCGTAAAAAAGATCCAAAAGATCAAGCTTTCATTCAAATTATTGCTGATACCGGGAGAACTTTTCGAACTTCTGGATTGCGTATATATAGGTCCGATCGACGGACATAACGTACAAGCCGTTACCGAAGCGATGAAAAAGGCATCAAATGTGACAGATAAACCTTGCGTTGTTCATGTTATAACAAAAAAAGGACAAGGCTACAAACCTGCAGAAGACATGCCGGAAAAATTTCACGGAGTAGCGGAAGAAAAGAAAACCGCTCCGGCAAGATCAGAAACAGGTAAAACGACTGACGATGATCGGGAGAAAAAAAGCCCGCAGACACGTGAGCCTTCAAACTCGTATTCCGAAGTTTTCGCCTCAACAGTCTGCGACCTCGCGTCAAAAGATGATAAAGTGGTCGCCGTCTCAGCCGCGATGACGCTCGGAACGAAACTCGAAATGTTCAAAGAAAAGTATCCCGACAGATTCTTCGACGTCGGGATCGCCGA
>DBVT01000101.1:0-5089 GCA_002308775.1 Mageeibacillus sp. UBA1257 | reverse complement strand
CTCGTTCTGTATTCCACATTCGCCCAAAGGGCGTACGACCAGCTGCTGCATGACGCGGCATTGCAGCAGGCGAAGATCATAATCGGTTTTGACCGCGGCGGAGCCGCGGGTCGCGACGGCGAGACCCACCAGGGCATATACGATCTCGCCTACGCGAAAACACTTCCTTCCGGAACAGTTTTCGCGCCTTCCTCCCTCGCCGAGCTTTCGGCCGTCATACGTTTTTCCTACGGTATATTTGAAAACAAAATACCCGCCGGACCTTTTATTATCAGATACCCGGCGAAGAACGATTTTACCGAAAGAGAAACAGTGGCAAAAATAGAATACGGCAAAGGGGAAGTCATAAAAGACACCGAGAAGAAGGACATTGCGCTGATAGCGATCGGTTCTGTTGTGAACGCGGCCGTGGAGGCCTCTGAAAGGCTCGAGAAGAGCGGCTTTGGCGTTGCGCTGTTAAACGCGCGTTTTGCGAAGCCGATCGATTTAAAGGGCATTAGAGAGCTTGTGAGTGACGCCTCGGTGATCGTCACGGTTGAGGACGGTATCGTCACCGGCGGTTTCGGAGAGACTGTAGTATCTGAGCTTGCGCAGGTCGTTGAAGACGGGAAGAACATTTTAACAGGGAAGAAGATCAGATGTCTGGGATATCCGGACGAGCCTGTGCTGCAGGCGGACATAAAATCCATATACAAAAAATACGGGCTTGACGCAGACGGCATAGTCAAGGCTGCCGCTGAGCTTTCGGAGCATGCAAAATGAGGATCGACACGGAGCTTGTCAGAAGAGGAATATATGTCAGCAGGACGAGAGCCGCCAGAGCGATATCGGAGGGGCTTGTTTTCGCAGACGGAAAGATCGTGACGAAACCGTCGTTTGACGTGAACGAAAAGACCGTCATCGAGGCGAAGGAAGATCCGGTGCCTTATGTAAGCCGCGGCGCTCTGAAATTAAAAGGGGCCCTGGAGCATTTTAACATCTCGCCGAAGGGGCACATTTGCATCGATATCGGAGCGTCAACGGGAGGCTTTACTCAGATACTTCTGGAAGGCGGGGCGTCGTCAGTAACATGCGTCGACGTGGGTCACGGTCAACTCGCGGAGGAAATAAAAAACGATCTGCGCGTCACGGCGATGGAGGGCTTTGACGCCAGAAAGATCGTCGAAGAGGAAGAGATGAAGGAGCATTTTACTCTCGCATCAATAGATGTTTCGTTTATTTCGCTTGAAAAAATACTTCCTGCCGCGGCTTATGCGCTTAAAAAGGACGGTCTTTGTATATGTCTGATCAAGCCCCAGTTTGAAGCCGGAAGGAAATTTTTGAACAAAAAAGGGATAGTTACGTCAGAAAAAGTCAGGCAGGAGGTTCTGGAGAGATTCAGGGCATATGCGTCGATCTTTTTTTACACGGGAGAGATAATCGAATCTCCTATTGAGGGCGGCGACGGCAACATCGAATATCTGACATTGTTGAAAAAAAGATGAGAAAAATCGTTTTTTTCTATTGACTTTACGATTTTAAACAACCATAATTACCTCGAAAAGAGCATATTACTTACAAAAAGCAACAGGGGATTCGTCTTCTGATGCTCGGAGGTGTAAAATGGATTATAACGGAACCTTTATCAACAGGGAAATGCCGTCAGCTGTCGAAACGAAGCTGAAAGAGTACCTGAGAGACGACGACAAACTTCTTTTCGTCATCGTAGGAGACCTTACCGAGAAAGCCAAGTACGGACAGTCTGCTCTGGCTGTGACAGAGCAGAGGTACATCGCCATTGACCCCGACATCGAAGGCGGAGCTGTCGAGCGAAGAATCGAGGACATTGACAAGGCTTTCGTAAAAAGAATGTACGGCAATGCCCAGCTTCGCGTTGAAATGAAGGACGGAACAAAGGAAAAACCTCTTCGTTTTACGTACGCTGTGGCGTCGCTCTGCGATATGGCCGCGAATTATCTCACGAATATCGCATCGGGCAAGGACAAAGAAGCAGAGTACGAAGTAGTTTCCGCCACATTTGAAAAACTGCTCAATATCTGTCCTAAATGCGGCAGAAGGCTCCTCCATCCGGGCGCCGAATGCATCCACTGCGCTTCAAAGGGCAAGATCATCAAAAAACTCGTAAAATACGTCGCTCCGCAGAAATGGATCCTCATTTTCTGCCTGTTTTTATCTGCTGCCGCGACTGCGCTTGCTCTGCTCCCTCCGTATATCACCAAGATGCTCGTCGATGATATCCTTCCCAAAAAACTCGAGGACAAACTCGGAGTGGTCGTTTTAGCTCTCTTCGGCGCGTATTTCCTCCAGTTTTTGATCAACCTGATAAAAGCATATCTGCTCCGTGTGAGCGGCGACAAGATGGTCGAATCGCTTAGAAATGACGTATACAGGCACGCTCAGTACCTGCCGATGAAATTTTACGACAAGACGTCAACGGGCTCCGTCATAAACAGAATAAGCGGCGATACAAACACGATCAACGCGTTCATGCTTCGTATAACACAGGAAGTCGTCATCCAGTTCTTCCTGCTCATAGGCATTATCGTCATTATGTTTATTATGAACTGGAAGCTCACTCTTCTGTCGCTCATCCCCGTGCCGTTCGTAGTAATGGGAGCAAAAATATTCGGACGAAAGATCGCTCCTTTTTACAGAAGGATATGGAGGCGCTGGGCAGGCGTCACATCGGTTTTGACGGACTCGCTTCCCGGTATCAGAGTCATCAAAGCTTTCGCCGGTGAAAAGAGATCTGTTGAAAAATTCGAAAGATACAACAGGGAATGGCTCAACGTGGACATTCAGTCCGCAAGGATCGCGACAGCGTTCCCTCAGATAGTCTCGTTCGTTGTAACATGCGGATCGCTCCTGATCTGGAGCATAGGCGGTCACTGGGTCATCGTCGGAATGGGCGGCCTCACAGCAGGTCTTCTCGTATCGTTCCTCTCTTATACATCGATGTTTTACGGACCGGTCAACTTCTTCGCGTACCTGAACGACTCGTATCAGCAGGCTCTGGCGGCCGTTGAGAGGGTGTTCGATATCCTCGACGCGGAGCCTGAAGTTGACGAGAAAAAGGGAGAGATCCTTCCGAAGATCGACGGCAAGATCGAATTCAAAAACGTCAATTTCTCCTTCGACCGTACGAAGAAGGTGCTCACAGATATCAATTTGACCATAGAACCGGGGGACATCGTCGGCATTGTGGGTACGACCGGCTCGGGTAAAACGACGCTGGTCAATCTGCTGATGAGATTTTACGACAACTACGAAGGCGAGATACTGCTGGACGGACACAATATAAAAGATCTTGATATGGAATTTTACAGATCTCAGATCGGATACGTGCAGCAGGAGGCAATGCTCTTCAGAGACACCGTGTTCAACAATATCGCTTACAGCAAGCCGAATTCTTCCGTCGAGGAGGTAATAAACGCGGCAGATATCGCGAACGCTCACGAATTCATTGCGCGGCAGCCTGACGGTTACGATTCAATGCTCGGAGAGCGCGGCATAGGTCTTTCCGGAGGTGAACGCCAGCGTGTTTCGATCGCCAGAGCAGTCCTTAAAAATCCGAGCCTGATGATCTTTGACGAGGCTACGGCATCCGTCGACTCAGAGACAGAGAACCTGATCCAGGAGGCGATCGACCGTCTTATCAAGGGCAGAACGACTCTTATGATCGCCCACAGACTTTCCACTCTGCGCAAAGCGAACAAGATCATCGTCGTCGACCAGGGTAAAATAATCGAAAACGGCACCCCCGAGGAGCTCCTCGCGTTGAAGGGCAAATACTACAGGCTCGTCGAGATCCAGTCCATGGCTGACAACCTGAAGAAGAAAAAAGAAGAAGAGCGGTTCGACTAGAGAGGAGGCGTTTTACATGGCGAGATTTTATATCAACAGTGACGAAGTAAAATTCATACGCAAAGACTCGTGCCTTGTGGACGCGGTCTTTTACGACGGAAGGGTGATCGAAGACCTTGAGCCAAGGAGACTTTTCCCGGTGAGCGGCGGCAGCAAATACATAACGCTTCTCGACAAGGACAACAAGGAGCAGGCGATAATCCGCGACCTCGCGGCGCTGATCCCCGAATCCAAAGAGATCATCGAGGACTGCCTCAAGGAGTACTATCTGATCCCCAAGATCGAAAAACTCGTAGAACGCTCGGAGAAATTCGGCGTATTAAAATGGACAGTCGATACTGACCGCGGCAGGCAGTCTTTTACCATCCAGAACAGGCAGTACGACATCAAAGTGCTCTATGACGGCCGTATCCTCGTCCGCGACTCGAACGACAACAGATACGAGATCCCCGACGTCAAAAAACTCGACAAACACAGCAAAAAACTGCTGGGATTTGATATTTAAAATTATTATTAAATAAAGAACGGAGTGTTATTATGAAACTTATCCTCGCGATAGTGAACAACGAAGACAGCGCGATCGTCGCATCTGCCCTCACACATGACGGCTTCACGGTCACAAAACTTTCCACAACAGGCGGATTCCTCCAGGTTGGCAACACGACCTTCCTCATCGGAACCGATGACGACAAAGTCCAGGAGGTAAAATCAGTCATTTCCAAATACTGCGCCACCAGAAAGCGCGTCAACCCTTCGACCGCTTCCTTCGGAAAAGGCATCAGCAACAACAGCGTTCCAACGGAAGTCGTTGTAGGCGGCGCAACCGTTTTCGTCCTCGGCGTCGAAGACTGCGAAAAACTCTGATCGTTCCGGCCATCGTAAAATGCCTCGAGTTCCGGCATTTTGCCCCGCTCGAGGTTTGCATTTGCGGACACAGATCGGCTTAAGCAATCGTGTATAATTGCGCCGATTCGCATATTTCCCCCAAAATGCCCTTTAACGATACGATTTCCAAAAAATTTTCTTGACTATTACCTCTTTTATGGTAAAATATATCAAGTCTGCGACCGATCGCAGCTAATATACAACATTTAATTCGGCATTATGGAGATGTACTCAAGAGGCCGAAGAGGCGCCCCTGCTAAGGGTGTAGGCGGTTTATAGCCGCGCGAGAGTTCAAATCTCTCCATCTCCGCCAGAAAAAGGGGGTGTTTAAAAACTCGTG
>DBVT01000124.1:816-4287 GCA_002308775.1 Mageeibacillus sp. UBA1257 | reverse complement strand
ATGGTCTTCCAGAATCCCGACAACCAGATAATCGGAACGAGCGTCGAAGAGGACACGGCTTTCGGACCGGAAAACCTCGGGATCGAACGCCCCGAGATGGTAAAAAGAGTGGATTTCGCTCTTAAAACGGCGGGACTTGACGAATACAGGACAGTAGAGCCTCATCACCTTTCCGGCGGTCAGAAGCAGAGGCTCGCGATAGCGGGAGTGCTGGCGATGCAGCCCGAGTGTATAATTTTGGACGAAGCAACGGCGATGCTCGATCCAATAGGAAGAAGCGAGGTCATGTCCGTCATCAAAAAACTCAACAAAGAAAAAGGCATAACCATAATCCACATCACTCACCATATGGATGAAGTGACCGAGTGCGACAAGGTTTACATAATAGACAAAGGAACGGTCGCGGCAGAGGGAAAACCGGAAGAAATATTTTCCGCGGAAGACGGCCTTAAGAGCCACGGTCTTGACGTGCCGCAGGTCACGCAGCTTTTTAACGAGCTGCAGAGAAGAGGCATTGAACTGCCCGACGGAATAATAACGGTCGAAAAGGCCGCGGAAGTCATCGGCGCAAAGATCAGAGAGAAAATTTCAGGGTAAGAAGATATGTCATTGAAGGTAGAAAATCTTTTTTACACATATATGAAGGGCACTCCTTTTGAAAAGGAAGCGCTCAACAATGTGAGCCTTGAAATAGGGGACGGAGAATTTGTCGGCATAATCGGCCACACCGGATGCGGAAAATCCACTCTCGTTCAGCATTTTAACGGACTGCTGAAGCCTGAGGAGGGCAGGGTGTTCATAGACGGAGAACTGATGAACAAAAAGAGCCTCAAGGAAATGAGAAAAAAGGTAGGTATGGTCTTCCAGTATCCCGAATACCAGCTTTTCGAAGAGACAGTTTATAAAGATATTGCATTCGGACTGAAAAATGAAAAGCTATCAAAGGAAGAAGAGAGAGAAAGAGTGCTCCACGCGGCAAGGATAACGGGGCTTGAAGAAGAGCTGCTCGAAAAATCCGTATTTGAACTTTCCGGCGGACAGAAGAGAAGAGCCGCTATCGCCGGAGTCGTTGTAATGCGCCCTGAAATACTGGTGCTCGATGAGCCTGCCGCAGGACTCGATCCCGAAGGCAGAGAGACGATATTGGATTTTGCGAGAAGGATCTGCGACGAGGACGGAGTGAGCGTCGTATTGGTTTCGCACAGTATGGAAGACATCGCGAGAGTCGCCGACAGGGTCATCGTGATGAACGACGGTACGGTCGAAATGGAGGGGACACCCGAGGAAATATTCTCGCAGAGCACAAGGCTCGAAGAGATAGGCCTTACGGCGCCTCAGATCTCCAAACTTTTTGATAAACTCTCGCAGGAATTTCCGCAGATACCGAGAAAAGTTTTTACTGTCGAGAAGGCCGCTGACATTCTGGAAGATATCCTGAAAGGAGGGGCAAAATGAATATATCGATAGGTCAGTATATTCCGGGTAATTCGCTCCTCCACAGAGCTGACCCGAGAACGAAAATAATAGTGACGCTCATATATATGGTACTCGTGATACTGATCAACGACTATGTCGGATATATTTTCGCGGGAGCATTTTTACTCGCTGAGCTCATCGTGAGCAGGATCAAACCGAAACTCATATTAAAAAGCATCGAACCGGTGCTCGTGCTCCTGCTGTTTACGGCAGTTTTGAATATCCTCTTCTATAAAGGGGAGTCAGAGCCGCTGTTTGCCTGGAAATTCATTGAGATCTACAAAGAGGGAATATCTTTTGCGATAAGGATGATAATCAGGATCGTTCTTCTGGTAACGGGCGCCTCGGTGCTCACATATACGACGACTTCCGTAAAACTCACAGATGGTCTGGAAAAGCTGATGAGTCCTCTCACGATAATAAAATTTCCCGCGCACGAGGTCGCTATGATGATGTCGATAGCGCTCAGATTCATTCCGATATTCGTTGAAGAGACAGAAAAGATCATGAAAGCGCAGTCC
The DNA here is from genome assembly GCA_002308775.1 of Mageeibacillus sp. UBA1257. GTDB lineage: Bacteria > Bacillota > Clostridia > UBA1212 > UBA1257 > UBA1257. The sequence continues at coordinate 2,290 of DBVT01000124.1, read as the reverse complement.
GCGAGAGGTTCTGATTTTGACACGGGCAGGCTGGGAGAAAAAATAAGAAGCTTCGTGCCGATACTGGTCCCTCTTTTTGTGAGCGCATTCAGAAGGGCGGACGAGCTTTCGACAGCGATGGAAGCAAGGTGCTACAGAGGCGGTAAAAAAAGGACGAGATATACGGTCTTGAAATTCACCAAAGCGGATGTCGCGATCTTTATAGTCACAGCCGTCCTTGCCGCTTTGATAATAGTGAACAGATACGTCTGGCCTTTTAAGAATCTGGTCGATATCGTAAAGGGTCTGTTCTGAAACGGAAGTAAAAGAGATAAATATTTTTCGCTTGACAGGGAATGATCTGAAATGGATGGAGAGCCCGAAAAGACTGAAAAAATCAATATAGAAGAGACGTTGATAAAAGCTCTCGCGAGAAAAGACGACGTCCACAAGGGCGACTGCGGTAAAATACTGATAGTCGCAGGCAGTTTTTCCATGACGGGCGCCGCGCTTTTGTGCGCTGAAGCGGCTCTTCGAACAGGCGCCGGACTTGTATATATCTCAGCCCCAAAATCGATAATACCGGTCCTTCAAAGCTCGCTGAGAGAGGCAGTATATTATCCGGTCGGTGAGAGTTCTGATGAGTATTTTAAGCCCGAGCATCTGAAAGCGGTCATCGAAAAGGCTAAAGAGTGCGACGTTACCGTGATAGGTCCCGGTATCGGAAGGGAATATAAAACAGTAGATTTTTGTAAAAAGTTTTTGATATCTTTCGCGGCGATCCAGGCTGAAGACGTCAAAGAAGGAAAACGCGCCAAAGGACTTTTGACAGACGCAGACGGATTGTATGCGCTCTCTGAGATGAGCCGGGAAGAACTCGAAAAATTCAGCGGCTTCGCGGTACCTGAGAGGACAGTGATCACGCCGCACGCGGGAGAGGCTGCGAGACTTCTCAAAGCGGATATTAAGACCGTAACAGCGGACAGAATGGCCGCGGCTGAGGTCCTTAGTAAAAAATACAGCGCAACATGCCTCGTAAAGGGCAAAAACACCTGTTTATTCGCGAGGAAAGAGAAAAAACATATAAACACTACCGGAAACTCCGGNNATGGCTACAGCGGGCTCTGGCGACGTTTTAGCAGGCATCATCGCGACGCTTCTTTCAAGGCTCGATTCATTTGAGGCTGCGTGCGCGGGGGCATTTTTACACGGTCTTGCGGGAGACACATGCAAAGAAAAATTCGGCAGATCTTATTTTACCGCCGGAGATATGGTAAAATATTTATATATACCGTTAAGATCTTTTGAGGAATGATATGGAGAATTCTTGCAGCAGAACATGGGCAGAAATAAATCTTGACAATATAGGGCACAACGCGAGGCTCATCAGATCGATGGTCCCGCAGACTGCGGAAGTTATGGGCGTTGTGAAGGCTGACGCTTACGGACACGGAGTTTTTGAGGTCGTGAATACGCTGCTTTTAAACGGTGTGAC
>DBVT01000124.1:0-800 GCA_002308775.1 Mageeibacillus sp. UBA1257 | reverse complement strand
GTCAGAGTTCCGATACTCATTTTAAGCGATCCGGAACCTGAGAGGATAGACGAGCTGATCAAATACGGGATCACGCAGACGATACTGTCTGATGATTTCGCTGTCGATCTTTCAAAAAGAGCCGTTTCGAGAGGCAAGAAGGTAAGCGTTCACATAGCGGTGGATACGGGAATGGGAAGAATAGGCCTCCCGTGGGAGAGTGCCGTTTCACAGATCGAGCGGCTTTCAAAGCTCGAAGGGCTGTATATAGAAGGGATCTTTACGCATTTCGCGTGCTCCGACGAGGAGATCGAATCATATACGAGACTTCAGTTTTCCAGATTCAAAAAGGTCTGCGACGAAGTGGCAGCCATGGGCATCAGGATCCCCGTAAAACATTGTGCAAACAGCGCCGCGATACTCAGATTTCCGGAAATGTCGATGGATATGGTCCGTGCGGGCATCATACTTTACGGTCTGCACCCGTCTGACGTGACAAAAAATCTCAAAGTCGATCTTCGCCCGGCAATGACTTTAAAAGCCCGCATAACTCTTGTAAAAAGCGTTCCCAAGGGAACATATCTCAGTTATGGCAGCACATATAAAACAGAGCGCGAGAGCGTGATCGCTACCGTCCCGATCGGCTACGCTGACGGATATATGAGAAATTTGAGCAATAGGGCGTATATGCTCATCGGAGGGCAAAAAGTTCCTGTTCGCGGCCGGGTGTGTATGGACCAGTGCATGGCCGACATAACGGATCTCATGACATCGGTCAAAGCGGGAGACGAGGCCGTGATATTCGGCTGCCAGAACGGCAC
>DBVT01000132.1:2870-6635 GCA_002308775.1 Mageeibacillus sp. UBA1257 | reverse complement strand
TCGGACGTAGGAGTTACGGTAGGTTCCGGTGTAGGAGCAGGTGTCGCCGTGGGCTTGGGCGTAGGAGTGGCTGTGGGCTTGGGCGTAGGTGTGGCCGTAGGTTTCGGCGTAGGAGTAGCAGTCGGTTTCGGCGTAGGTGTTGCCGTGGGTGACGCTGTCGGAGTCACAACCGACGGTTCTTCCAGATTGAGGGCCGCCGCCTTGTTGACCAAATATTTGTTTTTAAGCTTTGCATTCGCCGCGGCAATAGCGTCAAAGGTATGTTTGTGATATGTAAAATTGACGCCCCACGTGTGATCGTCGTCAAAGCCCTGTCTGTCAGGATGGAAGGACCACCAGTGAGTGAGCTGAACGCCGGCGTCTATTATCGTATCGAGGTATCTTGACTGCGCGGGAGCGATCGCCGGATTTGTCACATCAGTCGTAGACGCGTTGATCACACCGCCCGTTTCTCCATTGTAAAATACTTTTCCGATCCTTTTTACCTCTTTCATTATCTGAGAGAACGTCAGGTATACGAGTCTGTTGGAGGAGTCGTAATAGCGGCCTGATTCGTCGGAATAACCGACGCCGTAACAGTGCTCGGAAACTACATCGAGGGACTTATTTATCGTCCAGAGAGCCTTCAGCCTGTCCTGGTATGTGTCGACCGTCCAGTTGCTCGATGAGCTGCCCGCGAGAGTTCCCTGGAGCAGGTGCCACTGAGCTGAACGGAGGATGGAATCGCCGCCTGTCACGAGATGCACAGGATCGACAGATTTTATTCTCTCAACGCAGTCGGCGTAAAAATCTCCCAGCTGCAGGAGCGAATATGTAGGAGTTCCCGTCGTGCAGCCTACGTCAGCATGAAGGTTTCCTTCGTTCACTATTTCCCACATGAGGACCGCTTTTCTGTTTTTGTATCTTCCGATGAATTCGTCGATATAGTTGTACAGACACTGCCTCGACGCGCAGTTCGGATCTGAGACGAGGTCCAGAACCGTATCACCCGTGGATACCCATATGGGGCTGTTTGCGGATCCCACATTGAACTGCTCGAGGAACGTTTCGGAGGGAAGACCCATACAAACTACGACTTTTATATCGTATTTTTCACACAGATCGAACATTTTATCGAAAACGGCGTAATATTTTGCCTTTGATTCCTCAGTCTGGAGAGCGTCAGAGCCGCCTGCGTTACAGAACACGCGGATCGTTTTAAAACCTGCGTCATGAAGCTGGGAAAGCGCCTCCTCGGCGGCAGCGATCGTATACTGAGCTGAAGGATAAGAAGGAGAATATCCGAAATATTCAGCGGAGATCTGAGAAGCCAGATCGAATTTGTTGAAGCTTATTTCGTAATACGGCTCGCCGTTCATATAGAATTTGTAATTGATTATTCTGAGTATTCCGTCGTTTGCGTGCTCGTAATCTGAAATGACGACAGTCTTTTCCGCCTCGTCATGCCACACTTTCGCTCCGAGTAAAACGTTCACGAAATCGAGCGCCACATAGTCCTTGTTATCAGAGTATCTTTCCTTGTTCAGCAGGATATGGGCTGTGCCGTTCACGACGAGCTTGTTGGAAGATCTGTCGATGGTCGCCGTTTTACCGGGGAGAGTTATGTGCAGCTTGTTGCCTTCGGCATAATACGAACCTCCCGCCATTTTGACCATATCCGTCATTCCGAAATACATCACGCCGTTCACGCTGACGGGTGCCGCGGTAAGGTTGACTTTTTCGTTATTGTAATAAACATATGTGCCGTCCTGGTATGGCGATGAAGGGAGCATCACAGTCGGAACAGCTCCCGTAGGCTGCGAGGAATACTGCTGAGGAAGAGAAAGGGTCGTATACAGCTTGATGTCGTCGATCGTCACGCCGCCCGTTTGCTGGCTTGAATCTACCTGCAGTCTGTAAGCGTTTATCTGGTAAAAAAGACCTACGTATTTGTTTTCTGCGCCTACGAGTTCATTGTTCACGTAAACGTCGTAATACTGAGAACCGCGTTCAACTTCGAGCCTTACGTTGAAGACCTTGTTCGGTTCGAGAGTTGCGAGCGTTTTCGAGGCTCTGTTTTTCAAGAGGAGGTTGCCGTGCGTGTCGCTTGCGAGTTTTAATATGACGCCGCCTGTGCCCTCGTTTGCGGTAGCGGAGTAGCCCTTAAGCGTGAAGCAGTGCTGCATCGTGCCTTTGAAATCGCCTTCGTGTTTTATGTTGAACGAATAGTAAAATTTGTCTTTCGTAGCGACGCTGAGAGACCACAGCCGGAAGTCGCAGCGGTTGATCCTTAAAGATCTTCCGCTTATCCCGCTTGCGAGGACTTCCGCATAAGCAGTTCCGTAACTGAATCCGTTGTTCTGGATATCATTTGTATATCCGTTCGTCACCGGGCAGTTGTTGAACGTGAAATTCATGTATGTATTGTACGTTTCGGCAGACGCGGGAGCTGAAACCACCATCGTCACCGCTATCACGAATGTCAGAATTAACGCAAACAGTTTTTTCATCAAGACACCTTCCGCTAATATATAATTACCAAAAAGATATTATAACAGAAAAGAGAACAAAAAGAAAACGGCAAGCGTCTGATCTGTGATATAATATATCTGCAAGACGGTATTTTACGGCGCACAAAGCAAAAGAGGCTTTTATGTTACACATACAGTTTTTGAGCAACGATATAACGTCGGCTCTGATCCCCGTTCTCTCCCTGAAACCGGACAGGGCGATCTTCCTTTATGACAACGACGAGATCAGCCCGAAGAGGGTAAACTCGATCGTTTCGGCAGTCAGGAAAAAACTCCCTCGAACAACTATTATCTGCGATACTGTTGACAGATTCGAATTCGCCGATGTCGCGGACAAGCTTAAAAATATAGAAGTCGGAAACGAAATGATATATTTCGGCACCGCGGGAAGCACTGAGAGCGTATCGATAGGAGCGCTTTTCTACTGTTATAAGATGGGAGGCGTGCCTTTTTACACAGATTTTGAGCAAAAAACGCTCAATAACGCGATCACCGGGGAGAAAATATGCGAGATCGCGCCCGTTTCGCTCGATGACTATATTCGCGCTCTCGGTGCGAAAAGGGAAGACCAAATGAGGGAAAAACCAAGAGGGAAGGACTTTTTCAGGATCAAAAAGATGGCCGAATGGATATTTGCTCACGAAGGCGACTGGCATATGCTCTGCGCAAGCATCCAGAAGACAAAGCGCAAAAAAGGCGAGTCCGAATTATGGTTTTACGCACCGCAAAGATCGCTCGGGAATACGCTTGAGAGGCTGAAGTTTTACGGATTCATCAAGGAGTGCCCGGGGGGAGAAGGCTGGTACGAGGCGGAGAGCGACGCTGTCATGGGCTGGCTGAAAACGTACGGCTACTGGCTGGAAATGTACACATATATCAACGGACTCAAATTTTTCGACGAAACAGAAATAAGCGTCAAATTCGACTGGGACGGCTCCGACAGATACCTCACGGAAAACGAGATCGACGTCATAGGCATCAAGGATTCGATCCCCTGGTTCATCTCCTGTAAAATGTCTGACATCGAGCCATCCGCGATGCACGAGATATCGAATCTTGCGATCCACTTCGGAGGACCGAACTCGAAAAAATTTATCGCCACGACGAGTAATAAGGCGAGCGACAACAGGCGCGCCTACATGCGTAAAATGCACATCGGACTCATCGATGTGACCCGTTTTTATGACGAAACTCCCGAAAAAGTGTTCTCGGACGCGAAGAATACAGCTGAAGAGAACTGATCTGTAATCGATGG
>DBVT01000132.1:886-2763 GCA_002308775.1 Mageeibacillus sp. UBA1257 | reverse complement strand
AGCTTACTGACATCGTCATCGTAGTCGCCTACTGCATCTGCGTGGACGCCTTCTCTGTAGAGTACCTTCTGAAGCTCGTAATTGTATCTTCTGGAGATCTCGATCACCTGCGCGTCAGGGTAGATCATACTGCCCACGTTGTAGATATCGCCCTTGATCTCCGCCCAGACGTCCTTCAACAGCTGGCGGAACTGCGGCAGTTTCAGAAGATGCTTGTAATATCCCGCTGTTCCCAGATACTGATTTGTCGGACTTGTGTCGTTATTGCCCATACAGTTGTCGAAATCCCAGAGAGGGCCCATGTGAATCACGCCCTTATCGAGATACATCCAGCACGAGCAGTGGAAGCCGGAGTCCGTATTCATCATGAAATCTTCCACGATGTACCATCTTGCGAACGAATCGAGGTCCATAATGGCTGAGATCTCTTCGTAATTCTCCCGTTCAAGAGTTTTGTGAAGGTTGTCGATCCAGTTGTATACATACACGCGCATCTCGTGCGTCACGTATTTTTCACCCGGTTTCTCGAGGTGCAGATATCCGTATCCGTACTGATCCCAATGAACGTAATAGTCGTTGCCCGTGAACTGCCAGCCGTCTACGATATTGTCAACATCTGTGACGTGGCCTTCCCACTGCAGCAGATATCCGTGCTGATCAGGCGCGAGGCCTTCCTCGTAATCTGTTATATTGACTCTGTTTTTCTCGATCTCTATCTTTTCCTCGAGAGCGTAAGTGCCCCAGTATTCGCCGTTGATCCACATGTCTACGTTTCTGACTTGCATGACATATTCAAGTCCCGCTGCTTCTCCCATGTGGTTTCCGATCACGTTCCTGAGCAGCGAAATATCTCTGCAGTTCGCGACGAACGCCCAGTTTTTCGACTTGGGAAGTCCTGCGATCGATGCCTTATTGTTCAATTTGAGCGTGTAGCATTTCTTTGTAAAATTCCACCAAAATGTGCTGTTGCCTCTCAATTTTACCTGAGCTGTCGTATAAACGGTATTGTCCATCGCATAGTCGCACTCTTCGGGATCGCCGCCGCCCGCGTAAACGCTGCAGTTCACGTAAGTATCCTTTGACGTCGGAGCGCCGAAATTGTCGACGACGATGCTCACAGACGGAAGACCCGTATTAAGGGATTCGACTCTGACGGTCATCTGCTCGCTCGAGCCGTCGCCCATTCTGACAGTGAGGATCTGAGGACCGCGAAGGTCAAGAACAGATGTTCCGGAAACAAGCTTCGTATTGCCTCTGTAGACAGTGCCTTTTGCCGAGAATGACACCTTGATCGCCGAAAGATCGACGCCCGAGGGCACCACGGCCGTTATCACTCCGTTCGAAATGTAACATGAAACGTTAAAAGGCAGCACGGGGTTCAGATCCTTCGAAAGGAGGAACTGCGTGATGGGGAAGCTCGTATATTTCTTCGCGTTGTTGGCGTTCAAATAAGGGGTTCCCGCGTCCTCGTCGTAAACGGGATCGAGAACGTCTCCTATGGGTCTGGGAGTAGGTGTAGGAGTGGGAACGGGAGTCGCGATTATGTCGCCGTTTTTGAGGACCTGTCCGACTCCCAGTTTTATGTCGTCGAGGACGAACTGAAGATTGTTCAGACTGTATCCGTTTGCATCCTTGTCGCGGCTTGTGTTGGTCTCGAATCTGAACATGTTTATGTTGTTAACGGGACCGTCCCAGAGGTTGTTTTCAGACACTCTGTATCCGTCCACGAACAGGCTGAATCTGTCTGAGTTTTTATGGAAGGCGAAAGCGATCGTCTGCGATTTGCCCAGATCGAGGGACGCGATGATATTGCCTGCTCTGTCTTTTATAACAGGTCTCGCGTTCTTCGTCGTGATCCGGAAGAGCCAGTATGTCGT
>DBVT01000132.1:173-839 GCA_002308775.1 Mageeibacillus sp. UBA1257 | reverse complement strand
CCGTCTTCGCCGTTTGCTGTTACCATTTTAAACTTGAATTCACCGATAATATAATCGTCATCGGAGGCAACCACATTGAGGCCCCACAGCCTCAGTCCGAGGTAACCTCTCACCATCATCGACTTGTTTCCGGCAAGGGCATCAGAGCCGGTCACTATCTTAACGTCTGAAGATCCGCTGATGTGCGGGATCGTAGTTATGTTCATTTCCTCGCACGAGTGAACGTAGTTTGACGTCGCTTTTCCTTCTTCGAAATTGACGTTCGTAGAATAGAGATAGCTGACCATTTGATACGTTATAACATTGGGGCCCATCGTCGGGACAGGAGTCGCTGTCGGTTTTGCGGTAGGCGTGGGGGTGGGTTTCTTTGTTGGTGTAGGCGTAGGTTTAGGCGTCGGAGTTGCCGTAGGCTTGGGCGTGGGTGTAGGCGTAGCAGTTGGCTTCGGCGTAGGCGTCGATGTTGCTTTTGGCGTATTTGTTGGCGCATTTGTGGGAGCATCCGTCACGATCGGCGTATTTGTCGGCTCTAAAGTGGGAGATGACGTTAAAACAGGCATCTCAGTAGGCGTATTTGTTGGCTCTAAAGTGGGGGAGGCTGTTGCGCCGGGTGTTGCCGTGGGAGCGTCCGTTGGTTTGTCTGTCGGTTTTTCCGTCGGTTCGGCAGTC
>DBVT01000132.1:0-135 GCA_002308775.1 Mageeibacillus sp. UBA1257 | reverse complement strand
GGCGCTTTTGTCGGAGCGTCTGTGATGATCGCTGTCGGTTTTACCGGATCATCGTTTCCTTTGCAGCCTGCGAGAGCGAGCGCAAGTATCACGACTGACACGAGCGCAACTGTTATGATCCATAAATTGTTTTTT
>DBVT01000119.1:22562-22706 GCA_002308775.1 Mageeibacillus sp. UBA1257 | reverse complement strand
TTCGCCTTTCTCAAATGATTTTTTCCCTTCTGAGCGGTTTTCAGCCCATAATGTCCATGTAAGTTTCAAAGACCTGCCGTAATATTTGTCTGAAAAGGATGAAATAAAAAGCGGAACTTTTATCTTGTCTCCTTCACGTGCTTC
>DBVT01000119.1:14875-22497 GCA_002308775.1 Mageeibacillus sp. UBA1257 | reverse complement strand
ATCGAAGACCCGAAAGTCTCGTAACCCGTTTGCTTTAAGTCGTTGTCGATCTTGTATATTCCGTTGAACTCGTTGATCACGTCATGAAACTCTGTAAAAATATATCCGCAGATCTTTCCGCATCGTCTGAATTCATTGATCATATATTTGAATTGATACGATATATCGCTCTCTCCGGCGTTTCCGTTGATACCCCAGTAATTTCCGCATTCGCTGTTCATTATCGGAATGTCAGTCATCGAATAACCGCTCTTGTAATTGGAACTGCTGCCCGGATATGAATTCCTGACGAAATCAGAGATCTCTTTTTTTACTCTTTCATAGCCGTTTAAGTAAAAATGCCACGTGTTTACATCTGTTACAACATGGTCGTTAAGGCATGCAGAGTTGTCCTCGACAAGGCGAGTCCCGTCAAGTTTTTTTACTTTACGGTAGCACCTGGCGACCCATTTCGCAGTGTCCGCGGAATAATACCTCTTTACCTTTCCGTCAGGATTTGTCCTTGTCGTCATAAGTCCCCAAGTTTCGTTGAAAATTACCTGATAAATGATTGAAGGATGGTTGATGTCTCTTTTTACCTGGTCCTCGAGCTCCTTTTCAAACTGTTCTCGTGTCTCTTTGTCGGGATCGCCCCAGAAGCATGGGATATCTGAAATCACCAAAACGCCAAGCAGATCGGCAAAATACAGTTTCAAAGGCTCTTCCGCTTTGATATGGATCCTGATGGTATTGAATCCGGCTTTTTTTACTCTCGCTATCTCGTTTTCGCATTCGTCATCTGAGGGAAGAGTAAAAAATCCCTGCGGATTGTAAGACTGATCGAGAAGTCCCGCGAGAAAGACAGGTTTGCCGTTCAGTGTGATGAGCTTGTCTGTGCTTTTGCCGAATGAAGAATAACCGACCTCTCTGATGCCGAAATATGTGCGGACGGTGTCGATCTCGGCAGACTGAAGAGTAAGCGTTCCTCTGTAAAGCTTCGGATCGTCGCACGTCCAGAGAGAAGGATCTTCGATCTTAAAATCGATCAGAGCACGGTTGTTTTTAACTTTTGCTTCCGACTTGTTACCTTCAAAACAGGCAGATACTATAGTGCCGTCTGCGCAGTTATCGGTGATCATATCGATCGAGATATTGCCCGATGCGGATGTTTTGATCTTAAAATTGCTTATAAACGATTCAGGTCTTGCTTCGAGATAAACTGTCTGCCATATGCCTTTCACATCGCCGTAGCCCTGCTTTCCGTACGTCTGACAGGGAAGAGCTTTGTCCTCGCAAGAGAGTTCAATGATATTCGATCCGTCTCTTTTCCAGACATCCGTGAGTTCGCATTCAAACTGTGAATATCCGCCTTTGTGAGTCATCATTTTGCTGCCGTTGACTGTAAGGACGCACTCATAGTCGACTGCTCCGAAGACGATAAAAATGCGCGGACCGGCGGGAGACCATTTTACGAGCTTTCTGTAGAAGCCTTTTGTTTCTTCTTTATTTTCTATGCCTGAAAGGGGAGAACACCATGAAAAAGGGACTTCGATCTTCATGTTGTATTTACCTTCCGTAAAAGAAAAATCCCACTTTCCGTTCAGATTTTTCCATTCTTTCCGCTCCATGTCCTGCCTTGGATGCATCTTCTTCTGGGTCATAGTCAGAGTCCTTTCATTTGTAATTTATGCCTTTGATCTCTATTTCGCCGCTTGAGACGCGCTTCTTCTGCCCGTTTGATAGAACTATCTCGAGGCTTGCGTCGTCATTTATCCGTATGACTTTCGCCTTCTGGTGTATTTCACCTTCGGAGAACCTTATCAAATCGCGGTCTTCTTTGTCATCCGGCTTTATGAATGAATGCTCCCTGTAATAGTCCATGTGACGGTTGTTTCCGGAACATAATATTTTTACGAATTGTTCTGCGATCTCTTCGGGAAGTGTATCAAGCAGCTTTTCCGAAATGTCTTTTCTCTCGATAACAGCTCCTGCCGTGCCTGAAATATCGTCGGGAAATATTTTCGTATACAGATTTATGCCCGTTCCCGTTATGAAATATCTTTTTCCGTTCTCATCGTAAAATGATTCCGTAAGTATTCCGCAGCACTTTTTTCCGTTCAGATAGATATCGTTTACCCATTTGATTTTCAGATCGTCGTCTTTACCGATCAGCTTTGCGAGAGATACGTGTACTGCGACGGCTGCGGCGGCGGTGGGAGAGAGACATCCTTCGAGCATATCAAAATCACCCGCGACAGACATATATATGCCTGTCCCCTTCGGAGAGAAAAAACTGTGTCCCGTGCGTCCTCTGCCTGCGGTCTGCTCCTTTGAAGTGATCAAAAAGGGCATTTCAGGCGCTTTTTTACTCAAAATCAGCTCTTTTGCATATGTATTTGTAGATCCGACCGAATCAAGATCAATCCTGTACATAATCACATTTCGACCATTATTTTGATTTTTGTTGCGCTGTATTTTGACGGATCATTGAAAGCGTTGACAGCTTCCTCAAGCGATATCCTGTGGCTGATCACCGGAAGCAGAGAGAGTTTACCTTCTCCGAGAAATTTCATAACGTCCATAAGTCCTTCCTGACCGCCGATACCGAGAATATCCATGCAGCTGTTTATGAGAGTGTCGATATCGAATCCGTCAAGCGTTCTCGAGTAGAATGCGAGAGGCGCGATCTCTCCGAACAAAGAAGTTACGTAAACGAGCTTGTTGAAAATATCAATAGAACCTGAAGTCTCGATGACCAGGTTCGCGCCTTTTCCGTCAGTCAGCCTCTTCATCTCTTCTACAAAATCTGTTTTGACTGTATTGATCACAGCGTCAATGCCGCCTTCAAGAGCGACTTTCAGTTTGTCGTCTTTTCTGCCTGCGACGATGACCTTTTTAACATTATAGCAGTGCTTCAGGAGCAAAGCGGCGGCGATACCGATGCCTCCCGTGCCTGTGACCAGGGTTGTCGCATTTTCCGCAAACCCCGGCCGGGTATATATCTTGCTTCTCACGATCGCGTGGTTTGCTATCGATGTGGGCTCGAGCAGAGCGGCCTCGTCAAGAGCGACACTGTCGGGAATGTGATGCAGATGCCAATAGGGGAATATGACATATTCCGCAAATGCTCCGGGATACGCGTTGATGGTTCCGACGGCTCTTATTTTAGGGCATCGCTTGTAGTCGCCTTTTTTGCATGCTTCACACTCTCCGCATGCGACACCCGTATCGCTTATGACTCTGTCATTGAGAGAAAATCCCTTGTCTTTTGCGTCGCTTCCGAAACCTGCGACGACACCGGACCATTCGTGTCCGATAGGAACGGGATATTTGATAAGTCCGTTTTTTACAAAAGAACTCTCACCGCTCGCGATCTCAAAATCAGTGCCGCAGATGCATACGTATTTTACTTTGCAGAGGATCTCGTAAGGTTTGAGTTCGGGGAGTTTTTCTTCGATTATTCTCGCGTCGCGCGGGCCGTTCAATACAAGTCTTTTCATTTATACAGTCTCCTGAATGTTTTTCTTAATTATAAATTAAGGCGTTTCGATTGTAAAGATTGAAAAGGCAAAAGGGAAATGGTATAATACACACATTAAACACTTCGGAGGTGCTTTATGAAGAAAAAAATTGCGAGAATAATCTGCTCGGCATTGTGCCTTGCCTTGATCGCCGGAGTATTTGCGGGATGTAAAACGACTCCTGTAACTCCTGACAACACTGACCCGCCGGAACCGACTGACGAGCCCGAAGTTCTTTCAGGTTACGAGACAGCCGCTTTGATAGAAATACCCACGACGCCGAACGCCGCGAAGCTCGACGGACTCGGAGTCGAATGGGACCCTCATTTTTTCAGAAGCGCGGTTTCTTCAAACAAGAAATTCGCGACTGACGAAAACTGGAATATCGTCTCTGAAAGAACAAAATATCTCGGAATAGATAAAGCGAGAGTATGGTGCATGCCTTCCTGGTATGAAAAGAGAAACGACAACAAAGATCCCAATGTCATAGATTGGGAATCAAAGGCACTGAACTTTGATTCGAACGATTTTAAGGCGCTCAGAAAAGAACTCGATCTTCTGCAGGAAGCCGGAGTTGAAGTTACACTTACACTTTGGGGATGCGAAGCGTCGTCATCCTGGCTCGCCTGTAAAAATACCGGCGACTGGGTAACTGCTCCTAATAATATAGACGAATACGCGGAAACTGTCAGTATTCTCCTTCAGTATCTGCTCAATACGTGCGGATACACATGTATAACGGGCTTCACGCCTATGAACGAACCCAACCTCGCATGGAAAGTAGACGGCGGCGCCATTGACCAGACTCACTACATAAAAACATGTAAGGCAGTCGATCAGAGACTTAAAAATGACGGTATCAGAGATAAGATCAAACTCGTTCTTTCAGACGACTCGACAAGCAACCACGACTGGTTCAAACGCAACACGGTCGAACTCAAAGGTATCGCCGATTCGTTCGCTTACCACACATATCTTTTCAACGAGACTTCAGATCCTCAGGCTATGTTCGATTTCGCAAAGGACAGATATGACCTCATGAACGAAAATTCACCCGGAGTCCCCGTAACAGTCAACGAATTCGGAAGCAACTATAATGTCGGAGCTTATATCCAGACAGACATCGATAATTACGACAGGGGTGTTTATTATTCGACGATTGCTGAGCAGTACCTCAGCGCAGGAATGTCCGGAATGCTTCACTGGTGTTATTTTGATGTATTCTACAGCAACGGAGAAGATTTCAGAATGAAGATCGGACTGTTCAAATTCGCAGATCAGGGATTCGCGACAAGACCGTTCTACTACAGCTGGGGCATGATCATGAAATATACGGAAAGAGGTTCCGATATATTCAAGGTCAACGTAGTTGAAAGAGACTCGAAAGGCAATGTTGTCGCAAATTCGGGTAATCTCTCTGCTGTCGCGTTCAGATCGCCCGCAGGCAAGTGGACATATCTCGTAACGAACAGATCAAAGACTGATCCGATCAAAGTGCAGATAGTCAACAAAAACGCAAAGACGCCCGATCTCAAGGCTCACGTTTACAATGAGGCGAACGTCAACGCGCGTATGGGCAGCGAAGATGAAGCAATGCTCATCGGAGCGGATGAAAGCGCGATCGAAAAGATCATCGGTTCGTCCACATTCCTCGAGCTTCAGCCGAACACTTTCGTGCTGATCACTGACATGGAATAAGAGGGCAAGATATACAAATACCTCTTTTTGTGGTATTATATAACAGTATTCGATACGATTTACGCGCGTAGCGATACGCGCGTAAATTTGGATTTGAAGCAAAAAAATAATGAGTACAGGAGATGCAAGAAAATGAAACGCTCGGAACTTAATGCAATAATGCAGGAAAATATCGATTTTCTTAAAGCCATGAATTTCAATCTGCCGAAATTCGCTTACTGGACACCCGATGAGTGGAAGACGAAAGGCCACGAAGTCGATGAGATCAGAGACAATATGCTCGGCTGGGATATCACCGACTACGGACTCGGAAGATACGACGAGATCGGTCTGTTCCTTTTTACCATCAGAAACGGTAACCAGCATATGAAAGACAAATACAAAAAGCCATACGCCGAAAAGCTGCTCATTTCAAATGAAAATCAGCTTTGCCCGAATCATTTCCACTGGAGCAAGATGGAAGACATCATATGCAGAGGCGGAGGAAACCTTCTCGTTCAGGTTTGGAATTCAGACAAAAACGAAGACCTTGCCGACACCGATGTGCATGTTAAAATTGACGGCGAACTGAGAGTTCTTCCTGCAGGCTCGATCGTAAGACTTACTCCCGGAGAATCGATCACACTGACACCCGGACTTTATCACAAGTTCTGGGGCGAAGAGGGATACGGAAAGGTCCTTATCGGAGAAGTTTCGATGTGTAATGACGACAATACGGACAACAGATTCTACGAGCCTATCGGACGTTTCCCGTCGATAGAGAACGACTGTGCGCCGCTCTATCTGCTTTGCAACGAATATCCTGAAGCAAAAGAGTGATACGCTCTGAAAACGAATGAATTTTAATCTATCGGAGGACGCGTTATGAAGATCCTGACATTCGGTGAAATACTCTGGGATGTATTTCCGCAGAAAAAAGAAATCGGAGGAGCGGCATTCAATTTTGCCGCGCACGTCGCAAAACTCGGTGCAGACTCATATATGATATCAAAAGTCGGATATGACGATATGGGCAGAGAAAGCCTCGAATGCGCAGATAAACTGGGCGTAAAGAGGGATTTCATAATTGTGGAGAACGTTCCGACAGGTTACTGCAAGGTCACCATCGATGACGCCGGAATACCTACGTATGATCTCGTAAAAGGCGTCTCCTACGACAATCTGACAGTCACGAAAGAGATGAAGAAGAGACTTCTTGGCGAGGAATTCGACGCATTTTACTTCGGGACGCTGCCGCAGAGGGGCGAAATTACGAAGAAAACGCTCGAAGATGTACTTTCATACGTAAAAACAAAAGAGATAATCTGCGACGTCAATATCAGACAGAAATGGTACTCAAAAGAGACAGTCGAAAACTGTGCGAAATACTCGACGATACTGAAGATCAGTGAAGAAGAATGCAGAGTATTCGAAGAGCTCGGACTGGTTGACAGGATCGAAGGAAATTACAGAGAAGAACTGTGCCGCAGGCTGGCAGACAAATATGACATCAGATATGTCATCCTGACACTCGGAAAATACGGCGCGATGGTATATGTGAGATCGGAAGATAAATTTTACGTATCGAGAGTTCCGCAGGGCAAACCGGTGTCCACTGTAGGCGCCGGAGACAGCTTCTCGGCATGCTTTGTCTATAATCTTGTAAACGGCGCTGCCGTCGAGGACTGCCTTGAAAGAGCAGTAACTTTGAGCGACTATGTGGTAACCAAGATCGGCGCAGTGCCCGATTACGAACCCGGACTTTTGGAAAAGTGCAGATGATTTTTTCGCACATTTTACGGAGGAGAGAATGCGTAAAAGCAATTTCAATAGATTTATAAAGATCTTCTCGGCAACCGTTATGACGGTCATGATCGCAGTGACCTCATGCGGCTGTTCGGGTCTTTCAGGCAAACCGATCTACGACTACGGAAACGGTGAGGCAGTAAGATTCGAGGATATGAAATACGAGCGCCCCGACACGTCGAAATTCGATGAAAGTGTTGCCCGTGCGCTTGAATATTCGAACAATGTCTTCAAAGGCTTTAAAATGATCGGGGAGATCAATGCGATGTCTTACGAGCTTGAACATATGATATGCATGTATTCTCTCGCGGAGATCAGGGCGTCTCTTGATATAACGGACGAAGCTCTTCAAGAGGAGCAGACATATTGTTCGCTTGAATACTCGAAAATGTACAATAAATACATGGAATGTTTCAAGAAGCTGCTTGAATCGAAGAATTCCTATCTCGTTAATATGATGCTGGATCCTGTTTTTATAGAGCAGATCGAAAATTACGTATCTCCCGATGAAGATTACGAGGATCTTCTCGAAAAAGAAGAGAGCATTGTCCAGACTTACACTGATGACAGCAACACTGCAGAGTATCAGGCCGCCATAGAAAAAGCACTTGAGGAATTTTACTTTTCAAATGACAGAAA
>DBVT01000119.1:6811-14825 GCA_002308775.1 Mageeibacillus sp. UBA1257 | reverse complement strand
GCTTTATGTCGATCTTGTGAAAACGAGAAGAAGTATGTACGACGGAAAGACTTTCGAAACGTGCCTCGATTATTACTATGATCAGTATATGAGAGATGTTTCCGCTGATGAGGCTGACAACTTCTGCGGTTATGTAAAACAATATCTCGCGCCTCTTTACGCGTCTCTTCGCGAAAGAGCGAGAGAAGCTGCGAACAACGATATTTTCTCCGTGCAGGGTACATACTCGGGGGACAGCGCGCTCGATTCGATAGGCGAGAACATTTCTGCAATAAGTGTAGACATGAAGGATGTTTTCACTTATATGAGGGAAAATAATCTCGTCGACGTTTCAAAATCAGACACGAAGATGAACGCCTCTTTTACGACGTATATCAGCGGTTACAACGTGCCTTTTCTGTTCTCGTATTATTACGACAGCGTTGATGATTATCTCGCGATCGTTCACGAATTCGGTCATTATTACGAGGAATATATCAACCACGACGCTACAAGCAATATAGACGTGAAGGAGATACACTCTCAGGGACTCGAACTGCTTTACATGTCTTTATATGACAAAGTGTTTCCGGCTGACAGCGTGGAAGACCTCAAGGATTACAAGATCATCGATATGCTTTATTCGATCATTTCAGGATGTCTTTATGACGAATTTCAGCGATATGCATACTCTGCGGACGATCTCACTCTTGATGATCTGAACAAAAAATTCGAAGAGCTTTCTGTCGCTTACGGCATAGTCAAAGCGGAGGATGTGACGGATTATCACAGATTTAACTGGGTGGATGTGCACCACAATTACATCGCGCCGTTTTACTATCTCAGCTATGCTGTTTCGGCTTACGATGCGCTAAACATTTTTATGATCTCAGAAAGTGATTCTTTTGAAAAAGCGAAAGAGAAATATTTCGAGATAGTAGACCTCGGATCTGACTGCGGGATCAAGGCTTTGAGCGAGAAAGCAGGTCTCGGTTCGATGTTTGAAGAGGAAGAAGTTAAAAAGTTCCGCGACTTTTTCGCGGATCATTTCAGCGAATATATAGGGGAGGAGAAGATCGCGGCATGAGTGAAAAATACGATATCGATCTTTTGAACAGGCTGTACAATATGGCCAAAAACGGAGAAAACGAGTCTTTCGGCGATTTTGAAAAGGATGTTATACTTCCGCTCAAAGGCACAGACAAGGATTCGCTTCCGGAAAAAGAGAAGAAAAAATACATCAAAACAGGAGAAAAGATATTCAAAAAAGGCGGATTCGCTGTCATAACGATGGCAGGCGGACAGGGGACAAGGCTCGGACACGACGGCCCTAAAGGAACATACGATATCGGCCTTCCGTCTCACATCTCGCTCTTTGAGATACAGGCGCTGAAGATCAAGGAGGCTTCGGAGAAATACGGCTGTATCATTCCGTGGTATATAATGACAAGCGAAGAAAACAACGACAGATCCGTATCTTTCTTTGAAGAGCACGGTTATTTCGGACTGAACAGAGAAGATGTGTTCTTTTTTACGCAGTGCATGCTGCCGATGGTCCATCATAACGGGGAGATAGTTTATGACAGACCGGGACATGTAAAAGAAGGCGCGGACGGTCACGGCGGAATATTCAAGGCAGTCGTCAAATCCGGTGCTTTGAAGAATATGAAGAAGAGAAATATCAAATGGGTCTATGTCGGCGGTATCGACAATGTCCTGGCATATCTGTGCGATCCGCTGTTTGTCGGTTATACTCAGAGTAAAAAGTGTCTCATCGGTTCAAAGACGCTGATAAAGAGAGATCCCGGAGAAAAAGTGGGCGTTTTCTGCACAGTCAACGGACATCCCCACGTCATCGAATATACGGAACTTCCCGAAAAGGAAGCCGCTATGACTGACGAGAACGGCGAGCTTCTTTTCTCCGACGCTCACATACTCTGCAATCTTTTTAACATAGACATATTCGAAAAAATGGCCGACGAAAGATCAGGCATTCCGTATCATGTCGCAGACAAGAAAGTTGTCTGTGAAGATGAGAACGGTGAGAAAACGGAATGCAAAGCATACAAATTCGAGCTGTTCATGTTCGACGCATTCAGATTTTTCAATGATATCGCCCTGCTGAGAATAAAGAGAGAAGACGAATTTGCGCCTGTTAAAAACAAAGAAGGAGAAGACAGCCCCGAATCGGCGAGAAAGATGTATCTCGATTGGGAAAACAGGAGACACAGATGAATAAAGGCAGAAACATCGCGATAGTATTGCTCATAATGCTTTTGATAAGCATCCAGTTCTTCTTTATGCTGGTCGGCAGAGGAAACGATGAGGGTGTTGTCGACGGCGTCAGATATATTTTCCAGTCGGGCAATATCGAGGATGACCAGGTAAAAAATTACAAATTTTACTATGTGGATTCTCCGGAACGCGATGTAACCGTAACAACAGTCGGAAACTCAAAGAGGATCACTGTACAGGGCTCTGATTACACTTATATCGTAACAGGTGAGAAAAAGCGGGATTTCGACATCACATACGAGTATTACGGCAAGTATACGGGAACAGATGAAGAGGCATATGCCGTTCATACCAAAAAGCTTTTCAAATCTATGGTATTCGGGAAAGAGCCGCTGCTGAAACTTTATGAAGCCGTCATCGTGAGTCTGACAGCGGCGATCGGCGGTTTGATATTCGGAAACGCGGAAAGGCTCTGGTATAAGTTCAGCAAGAAGAAATTCCCTGAAGACTACGAACCTGTATGGAACGATTTCAGAATGTACAAAGTCATAGGAAGCGCGATCATGTGCGCAGCTGCCGTATTGTTCCTGATATTCATTTTATTTTGACAGAATGTTCAGAAAGAGACTGCTTAATTAAAACGACAGAGAGGAGATGATCATATGACGATAAGACAAAGAATATTCTTTTCCAATATGATCATGTTTATTTTTCTGATCGTTTATTTCTTCGGAATTATTATTTACTCTTTCAGGACTCTCACAGACGCGTTTAAATCGTATTCCGAAGGAAATATAAATAAAATGACGGGCGATATGGAACTTTCGCCTTACGAAGTGCAGACACTGTCTGACACTTTCGCGGAGATCGCAAAGCAGACTGAAGGGAAACTCACGACAACAGACAACGGAAAAGCATTTGTAAACGACGCGGAAAAATCGGGAACGCTGATAGTCGTAACGCTTGACGGTGTGGTCACATATGTTACGAAGGGATATAAATATGACACTGTTTTATTCGAGGCTGAAAAACTGATCGGAGCGGCGCCTTCAAAGAATATGACGGTCTACAAAGAAGAAGGTTATTTCTTCGACAGTACATTTATAACCGCTGAAGCAAAAACGTATCAGCTTGTCATGGTCAATCCGTCGATAAATATTTCAAAAACGACCGGTCAGAGAAGCGAATACATTACGAATCTGATCCAGACGCTCAGAAACAATGTTCAGTCGTTTATGTTCATCGGCGCGGTCGCGATCATCATTATCAACCTTGTTCTTGTAACTATCGTAACGAATTCGATAATGAAACCGCTGAACCAGTTGAAAGAAGCCTCGCAGAAGATATTTAAGGGCAACCTCGATTTTACCATCGATTACGGAAGGGATGACGAGATAGCCGAGGTCCTGGAGAGCTTCGAAGATATGAGACAGCAGCTTCAGGAATCGAGGGAGGAGCAGCTCAAATACGAGGACAACAGAAAACGTCTTATCGCAGGAATATCTCACGACCTTCGCACGCCTCTCACATCGATAAAGGGCTATGTTTCGGGCCTTCTCGACGGCATAGCCGACACTGACGAAAAGAGAGAAACATATCTTAAAACGATCTACAGCACAGCTGACGATATGGACAAACTCGTCGACGATCTGTTCCTTTTCTCCAGGCTCGATCTTGACAAACTGCCTTTCAGCTTCGAGGATCTCGATATTACCGAATTTATGACTCTCTGCTGCGACGAGATCAAATTCAGCCTTGAAAAGAAAAACGTTTTACTTACATATAAGGATCTCTGCGGCGGTCCTGTCTACGTGAACATAGACAGGACGAAATTCGCGAGAGTACTGCTGAATATAGCCGATAATACTGTAAAATATAAAAAGAACGTCATCGGAAACCTTTATGTGACGACAGAGAAACTTGAAGAAGAAAAATGCGTTGAAATAAGGATGAAGGACGACGGCGTCGGAGTAGACAAAGAAAAAGTCGGAATGATATTCGAATCATTTTACAGGAGCGATCCTGCGAGAACTAATCCCGTAAAAGGTTCCGGCCTGGGACTTGCGATAGCAAAGCAGATCGTCGAAGCTCACGGAGGCAAGATCAGAGCGGAGAGCAACATAGGAGAAGGTCTTACGATAGTGATAGATCTTCCGTACGACGAGGAAAAACAGACGACAACAAAAGGGGAAGCGAGGACAACGAGATGAAGAGAGTTTTAATAGTTGAAGATGACAGTAAAATAGCTTTTCTCGAGAGGGACTATCTCGAGGCGCACGGATATGAGACAGTGGTTGAAGAAAACGGATTGTCGGGGCTTCGAAAGGCGCTTGGCGAGGATTTCAGTCTGGTACTTCTCGATATCATGCTGCCGGATATGGAAGGCTATGAAGTCTGCCGCGAGATAAGAAAAGAGAAAAACGTGCCGATAATTTTTGTTACGGCAAAGAATGACGAGATCGATAAAATAAGAGGACTCGGTCTCGGAGCGGATGATTTTATAACAAAGCCTTTCAGCCCGACGGAGCTCGTAGCGAGAGTATCTGCGCATATAAACAGATACGAGAGGCTTGTGGCATCAGTCGAAGACAAAGAAAAAGACGACAAACATGACGTGATCGAAGTCGGTTCGCTTTTTATAGATATTCAGGCGAGAAGAGTCTATCTGAGCGGCAAAGAAGTTAATCTGGCCAATAAGGAATTCGATCTGCTTTTGTTCCTCGCTCAGCATCCGAATGTCGTATACAGTAAGGATACTTTATTCGACAAGATATGGGGCGAGGAAGCGATCGGCGAGACTTCTACGGTCACGGTCCATATAAACAGAATAAGAGAAAAAATAGAGAAGGATATGTCGGAGCCTGAGTTTATCGAGACTGTATGGGGCGCCGGTTACAGATTCAGAAGATGAACAGGAGACTGCTTGAAAAAGTAAAAAAAGGAATCATAAGCATCTGCGGCGGGAAGAATGTTCTGACAGACGAGCCGATGTCTTCTCATACTACGTTTATGACGGGCGGGA
This sequence comes from Mageeibacillus sp. UBA1257, assembly GCA_002308775.1. Classification (GTDB taxonomy): domain Bacteria; phylum Bacillota; class Clostridia; order UBA1212; family UBA1257; genus UBA1257. The sequence goes on along the minus strand of DBVT01000119.1, from coordinate 9,589 downwards.
AAGCGGCGATCTTTGTGTCTCCGGAAAGCGAAGAAGAGCTTATCTCTCTGATCTGTCTGTGCTCTGATTCGGGAGTGGATTTTTGCGTTATCGGCAAGGGCAGTAATCTCCTCGTGTCTGATGAAGGATTTGACGGAGTTATAATTTGCCTGCATAGATCATTCGGCAGTATAAGAAAACTCGAAGATGATCTTATAGAAGCCGACGCGGGAGCAATGCTTTCCGTTCTTGCGCTGTTTGCGGCTGAAAACTGTCTTTCGGGTCTTGAATTTGCGTCCGGCATTCCGGGAACAGTGGGAGGAGCCGTCAATATAAACGCAGGCGCGTACGGCGGTGAGATCTCTGACGTTTTCGAATCCTGCAGATATATAGTAAGAAACGACGAAGGTAAATACATTCTGAAAACGGCAACTAAAGAAGAAGCGGGATTGGAATACAGAAACAGCTTTTTTAAGAAAAACGGAGCGATAATAATCTCAGCGAGATTCAGACTGAAGAAAGAAAACGATTCTGAAGACATTTACAGCCTCATGAAGGAACTTGCGCAGAAAAGGATAAATAAACAGCCGCTGAACTATCCGAGCGCAGGGAGCGCCTTTAAAAGGCCTCAAAACGGCTATGCCGCGGCGCTGATCGAAGAGTGCGGACTGAAAGGTCTCACCGTAGGGGGAGCGCAGGTGTCGGAAAAACATTCAGGCTTTATAATCAACATAGGCGGAGCGACGTCGACAGACGTTTACAGGCTGATAAAAAAGGTACAGAAGGAAGTTCTTGCGCAAAAAGGCATTATGCTTGAACCTGAGATATGTTTTATCGGCACGATGCCGGAGTAAGCTTCACGGATCAGTAAAAGGAGGAAGTCAGATGGAAGTTTTAGTAATAACGGGAATGTCAGGCGCGGGACGCACACAGGCCACAAAAATACTCGAAGACTGCGGATATTTCTGCATCGATAATCTGCCTTTCCAGCTTCTGCCGAAATTTGTGGAAATGTACAGAAAAAACGAGATGCAGACGGACAAGCTGGCTCTTGCAATAGATATAAGGAGCGGCGATTTTTACGAGCCTCTTATGAATTTTAAAAAGGAGATGGCCTCGGAAGGCTTCCAGGTAAAAATCCTTTTCCTTGATTGCGAAGACGATGTGCTTATCTCGAGATACAGTCAGAACAGAAGGCTGCATCCTCTGGCAGGTGACGGAGACAACGCGACAGGGATAAAGAAGGAACGGGAGATGCTCAAGGAACTCAGAGGACACAGCGATTATTACGTCAATACGACGGAATATTCGATCTGGGATCTCAAGAAGAATCTTTTCGAACTGTTCAAGGAAAACTCCGGAGCCAGAAGTCTCAAAGTTAATATTATTTCATTCGGATACAAATACGGGTTGCCTCTTCAAAGCGATCTTGTTATGGACGTGAGATTCCTGCCGAATCCTTATTACAGGCCGGAGCTTCGAAACCTTACTGGCAATGACAGCAGGATCGTTGATTATCTGTTAGGCTTCGAAGAGACAAACACGTTTATAGAAAAGTATATGGATATACTCGAAATGATAATGCCTATGTATTCTGAAACAAGGGAAGTGCTCGTTATCGCCATCGGATGCACCGGAGGAAAACACAGAAGCGTGATGATCGCCAACGAACTTGCGAAGAGGATATCCGAAATGGGATACAGGGTCTCGATAACTCACCGCGATCTTGTAAATACATAATAATTCATTCGCTTAACATAAAATTAATATTTTACATGTTGACGAATCGTGATATTTTTTGTAAAATACCATTATCAACTCAAGGTGCATCCGATGGTGCGCCAAGCTTATGGAGGGTTTTATCGTGAAAAAGAATCTTATTTCAAAAATCGTACTCGCAGTATTGCTGATCGCTGTTGCGGTTTCTTCACTGGCTTGTAAGAAGGTAGATGTACAAGTAGGTATTCTTCCGAATCAGGTCAAGAACCATCGTTACTATTATCAGCAGGGTTATGATGATGACTGGGATGCTCAGGCTGATCAGAATGAATTCATGCTTGACGACGCTACAGGACTTCTCTTCAAGGCTAATCCTAAAGCAGCTCCCGACAAAGTTGAGTATCGTGTTTACTTTAAGCAGCAGCTCTATACAGGACTTGGCGTTTCAACAGATGCTATCGGTTACATCATGAATGAGAACCATCCTTATTATTTCAACAGAGCGTTCATCTATGAGGACGGATCTGCAAGAGAGAGTTTCATAAGTGCTGAGAACTGGGAAGACGCAAGATATAACAAGATGCAGTTCTATCATGTAAGTTACACATTCGTTAAGAACGGCGAACCTTGGAAAGGCGTTTACAATATGATAATGAAAGCCAATGACTGTTTCGTTATCACTTTTGAAGCTGCAGAGACAGAGTTCGATCTTTACAAAGAAGACTACAACGAGCTTATGAGTGACTGGAGAAAGCTCGGTTGGGAAACATCAGACGATTAATAATAAGATTATTTGAAAATATAAGACCGGCATTCATATGTCGGTCTTTTTTGCTACATAAAGACATCGCGGATATTGCTGATCGATCGAAATATGACTGAGTTTTACGTTGATGAAAAGGATAACGGCAAAATGCTGACGGAGGCGATCTCGAGGCGTTTCGGGAAAAACGCTTCAGGAAAGCTTTTTCGAGCTTTACGAAAAAGAGATGTTAAGATCGACGGTAATCGAACAGGTGACAATGTTAAACTTTCTGCCGGAACGCACGTGGTCATTTATGAAGATTTCATAAAGGAAAA
>DBVT01000119.1:5886-6726 GCA_002308775.1 Mageeibacillus sp. UBA1257 | reverse complement strand
CGCCAAAGCTCAGACTGTGTCACAGACTGGACAGGAATACAGGCGGTATCGTTCTTGTCGCAAAAAGCGACGAGTGTTTTGAAAAAATCAAGAAGCTTTTCGATGCTGAAGACAGGCAGATAATCAAAAAGTACACGTGTCTTGTAAGAGGTATCGTGGATGCAAAAAGCGAAATACTGCTTGAAAATTATCTTTTTAAAGACAGTAAAAAGAGCATCGTCTATATATATGACGAGCCAAGGAAAGGCGCGATGCCTTGCAGCTTAAGATACAGAACCATATCAACTGACGATGTAAACAATATTTCAAAACTCGAAATTGAACTGATCACAGGCAGGACGCACCAGATAAGAGCTCAGCTGGCTCACATAGCTCATCCGATCGTGGGAGACGGGAAATACGGAAGAGAAGAGATAAACAAAAAAGCGGGATACAGATTTCAGGCTCTGTGGGCCTCGGAAACGGCCATCCCGTTAAAAAGCGGTTTGTTTTACGGCGAAGACGTAAAAGCCGCTCAAACAGGCTCAGAACGGCTTAAAATGACATTGTACGGCGGCGAAGAATATATGCAGATAATTTCAAAGCCTGATTTCAGATAAATAATTTTTCGGGAGGAGTATTTTACATGTCAGTCAAATCATTTCCGGGCGGTCTTATGAAGGCTGTCACATTCAGTTACGATGACGCTGTGACTCAAGACCAGCGACTCATACAGATCTTAAACAAATACGGTTTGAAATGTACGTTCAATTTAAATTCGGCAAGATTCGGCTGCGCCGGTATGCTGATAAGAAACGATGTATCGGTCGCACACTGCAAACCGAGAGCGTGTGAGATAAA
>DBVT01000119.1:5039-5769 GCA_002308775.1 Mageeibacillus sp. UBA1257 | reverse complement strand
ACTTTCCGATATCGCGGGTTATGAGATCGTCGGTTTTGCGTATCCCGGCGGCACAGGAGCGATGAACGATCATGTCGCCGATCTGATCAGATCAAAGACAGGTGTAAGATATGCCAGAACGACGACTTCGACATATAGTTTCGATCCTCAGGAAGACCTGATAAAATTCGATCCTACAGTCTATCATGTCGAATGGGACAAGATGTACGAGCTTGCTGACAGATTCATTCATATGAACACAGACAAGCCACAGATATTCTACATCTGGGGTCACGCGTATGAATTCGATATCGATAAATCATGGGAGAGATTCGATGAATTCTGCAAGGCTCTCTCAGGTAAAAGTGATATCTATTACGGCACAAACAGACAGGTACTGCTGGGAATGGATTGATCTGAGAATTTTTGATTGAATATAAAAACTGCGCAGCCGTTCTTATATCCGGCTGCGCAGTTTTTTAACTGAAACTTGAAATTATCAGACGCCTTTTTTGGATATTCTGATCTTTTCGTTTGTGGTGTAGTTTACGTTAGGAGTCGTCACATGTCCTTTTAGAGGAATGATCTTCTGATCGATAGCGTCAAGGATCCAGGATGTCTGCGGGAAGAAGTCCGCGTCGAATTCGTAAGCAGGAGTGATCCAGTTCTTAGCGCCTACTACTACCGGCGGAGCATCGAGGTAATCGAATGCCATTTCGTTGATGTTTTCAGCGAGGTCGTTGAGGTATGA
>DBVT01000119.1:4697-5003 GCA_002308775.1 Mageeibacillus sp. UBA1257 | reverse complement strand
TCGATGACTTTCTCGTAGTTGAAAGGCACAAGGCATCTTGCGTCTATTACTTCCGTGGAGATCCCGTATTTTTCTTCAAGGATCTTAGCAGCTTCGAGCGCTTTGTAGAGCGTTACACCGATCGTGAGGATAGTGAGATCTGAACCTTTTCTCTTGATGTCGGGTTCNNCCGAACGGGATCTCGTAGCTTTCCTTCGGAACGCCTCCCTCGTGGAAGTACTCGCCGTAGTCATATACTCTCTGACTCTCGAAGAATACTACAGGGTCTGAACCGTTGAGAGCTGTCGTCATGAGTCCTTTTGCGTC
>DBVT01000119.1:399-4642 GCA_002308775.1 Mageeibacillus sp. UBA1257 | reverse complement strand
TCCTGAGAGTGCTGAGCACCGTATTTTGAACCGACCGAGACTCTGAGAGTAAGCGGCATCTTGAGGATACCGGCGCTCATTGCCTGCCATTTGGACATCTGGTTGAATATCTCGTCTCCTGCGCATCCGAGGAAGTCGCAGTACATGAGTTCTACGATCGCACGGCCGCCTGACATACAGTAACCGACGCCTGTTCCGACGATAGCTGCTTCTGAAATAGGAGAGTTGAACAGTCTGTGATAAGGGAGAGCTTCCGTGAGACCTCTGTAAACGGCGAATGCGCCGCCCCAGTCTCTGTTCTCTTCGCCGTAAGCGATGAGCGTAGGATCCTCATAAAATTTGTCGATAATTGCCTCGAATACTCCGTCACGGAACTGGAAGACTTTGTTCTTTGAGACTTTAGCGCCTTTTTCGTCATAGCCCCATCTTTCCTTCTTGGCTATAGCCTGTACTCTCGGGTCGTCCTCTTTGGCGAGTAAAACGTCAGGTTTTCTGTCATCCATCTTAGCGATCTTCTGATTGGAGAACATAAGATCTTCGATAGCGTGAGGATCTTTAATGAAGTCCATTCTCGGAGAGATCTTGTCGTCAACAGCGAGACGGCAGATCTTTGTGATAAGTTCTACGACATCGTTGTCGATAGCGTCGAATTCGGACGTTGAAGCAACGCCTGCGAGAACGATCTTCTCTTTATATTCGTCAAGAGCATTGTGCTTGAGCCACAGATCGATCTCTTCCTTGGTTCTGTAGCTCGATGCGTCTGAAGGAGAGTGTCCGGTCGTTCTGTATGTAAGTGTATCGAGGAGAACAGGGCCCTTCTTTTCGAGAAGTATCTGCTTCTTTCTCTTGAACGCGTCGATGACAGCGAGAGGATTATATCCGTCGACTCTCTCTGAATACATCTGCTCGGGGTTGACGCCTGCTCCCATTCTCGCGAGAAGATCGAATCCCATCGTTTCGCCTCTCGTCTGACCGCCCATGCCGTACTGGTTGTTGAAGAAGTTAAACAGGATCGGAAGGCCGCCTTTCATGTCACCTTCCCAGAGTTTCTTGAACTGGTCCATAGCTGAGAATGCGATAGCTTCCCAAACAGGACCTCTGCCCATTGATGCGTCTCCGATGTTAGCAACGACTATACCGGGCTTTTTATTTACTTTCTTGTAAAGAGCTGAACCTGTGGCTATTGTAGCCGAGCCGCCGACGATAGCGTTGTTCGGATAAATACCGAAGGGGCAGAAAAATGCGTGCATCGAGCCGCCGAGGCCTCTGTGGAATCCTGTCTCTCTGGCAAAGATCTCTGCGAGCGTTCCGTATACGAGGAAGTCAATAGCGAGTTCCTTCACGGAATTGTGGGGAAGAGTGTCAACGACTGCGAGCGTCTTTCCGCCGAAGTAATCCTTCATGATCTTCATGAGTTCGTCATCGCTGAGCTTTTCTATAGCCGAAAGTCCTTTTGCGAGTATCTCGCCGTGGCTTCTGTGCGATCCGAAAATGAAGTCGTCTGTGTCAAGGCAGTAAGCCATTCCGACTGCGGAAGCTTCCTGTCCGATCGAAAGGTGAGCCGGTCCCGGATGATTGTATTCGATACCGTTGTAAGCGCCTGTTGTCTTGATGCTGTTGATCATGCTCTCGAATTCGCGGATGACCTTCATGTCATGGTAAATACGGAGAAAATCAGCCTTTGAATAGTTTGCTTTTTCTTCTTCGATCGTTTTGTTGTACTGGTTTACGGGTGTCTTCTGATATTCGATCCATCCGCTTTTTCTGACCTCCATCGGGTCAATAAACTGTGATTTTGGCATTGGTTTTTACCTCTTTTCCTATATCAATGTAAAATGTTTACAGATTGGCCGTCAGCCTTTGTATTCGAAAATTCCTTCACGGATGATCTCGGAAACTGAAGGATGCGGGAAGACGATCTGCTTTATATCGTCTACTCTCATCTCCGTCTCGACCATCATGGCTGCTCCGTAAATGATCTCCGAAGAGTAGTTGCCGATCATATGAACGCCTATGACGTTCTTGAATTTCTTGTTGATGAGTATCTTTATGATACCGTCTCCGCCTTCGTTTTCGGCAACATATCTGCCGCTGTACATCATGGAGAGTTTTACGACATCGAAATCGATTCCTTTTGCTTTTGCCGTTTCTTCGTTTTCGCCGACGCACGCGACTTCGGGATTCGTGTAGATTACTGACGGGATCGAATTGTATCTCATATGATCCTTTTTACCGAGGATGTTGTTGACAGCGACTTCCGTCTCTCTGTATGCCGTGTGTGCGAGCATGAGGACGCCGTTGACATCGCCCGTTGCGTAAACACCTGCGATATTCGTAAGACCTGTGTCATCAGTCTTGATCTTGCCGCGCTCTGTTTCAACTCCGATAGTCTCAAGTCCGAGTCCCTCTGTGAATGCTCTTCTTCCTATTGAAAGGAGTACCTTGTCAGCTGCTACTTCGCACTGTTTTCCTGCCTCTTCGTAAAGAACTTTGCCGTCTGTAACGCCTGTGACTTTGCATCCGAGCTTGAAAACGATGCCTGCTTTTTCATAGTTGGCTTTGAGTATTTCAGAGATCTCTCTGTCCGTAGGTCCTGCGATCTTGTCGAGCATTTCAACTACCGTTACTTTGGAACCTGCCGTATTGTAATACGAAGCCATCTCAAGACCTATAACGCCGCCGCCGATGATGACGAGCTTTTCGGGCACAGTCTCCCAGTCGAGGATCTCTCTGTTCGTCGCAACAAATCCCGAAGCGAGGCCTTCCTTAACGCCCGGAATAGGGGGAGTAACAGGAACCGAACCTGTGGCGATGAGGAGTTTTGAACCCGTGTATGTTTCTCCGCCTGCTGCTACAGTGAAACCTTCAGACGATCTTCCTGTGATCTTTGCTTCAGCCATAACGACAGTGACTTTGAGTTTGCGAAGCTTTGATTTGATTCCGGTTACAAGTGTATTTACAACTTTCTTCTTGCGCTCGATAACTGCCTTGTGATCGAGTTTGATGTCCTTGACGGTTATTCCGTATTTAGCGCCGTCTGCAGCTCCGTGATAAAGCTTTGCGGAGTAGAGAAGAGCTTTTGAAGGAACGCAGCCTTCATTGAGGCATACGCCGCCGATAAAACGTTTTTCTATGAGCAGGACAGAAAGCCCTCCTTCGCCTGCACGTTCTGCGGCAAGATATCCCGCAGGACCGCCGCCGATTACTATCAGATCATAAACCATATTAGTACCTCCGATGTTATTGTGATAATTAAAAATTTGTATATTTCAGGCGATCATTTTACGAGCATGATCGAGAAGTTTTCGAGGAATTTGCACAGTTCCTGGAGGAATCTCGCGGCAGGAGCACCGTCTATCGCTCTGTGATCGAATGTGAGCGAAAGTCCCATCGCCTGATACATCTTCATCTCTCCGTTTACGTTCTTTACTCTTGTCATAAGTGTGTCTACGCCGAGGATACCCGTCTGCGGAGGATTGATAACAGGAGTGAACGACTCGATACCGAGTGTTCCGAGGTTGGTGACTGTGAATGAACCGCCCTTGAGAAGATCGGGTGAGATCGTGCCGCCCTGAGCAGCTTTAGCGAGCTCTTTTGCTTCTATTGAGATCTCATTGAGACTCTTGAGGTTCGCGTCTCTGAGCGTGGGAACGAGGAGTCCTCTCGGAGTGTCTACAGCGACACCGAGCTGGCAGTTCTTAAAATATCTCATCGTAGTTCCGTCGTTGATGAAGTTCGCATTCAGATCGCGGTGGTTCATTATAACTCGGGATACTGCATAAAGAACGATATCGTTGATAGTGATATTGTCGATACCGAGGAATTCCTTGTTTTCTTTAAGCTGTTTTCTGAAATTGATGATATTCGTTGCGTCGAAAGAGGAGTTGAGTGTGAGCTGAGCCATACTTGAAAGCGACTCGTGCATCGTTCTCGAAATGACTTTTCTGATGTTCGGGATCTTTTCGTCCGTAAACTCCGCGTCTGCTGCGGGAGCTTCTTTGACTGCCTCGGCTTTGGGAGCTTCCGCGGATTTTTTTTCTGAAGCAACTATATCTGCTGTCGTAACTCTTCCGCCTATTCCGGTGCCGGTGATGCCTTCTTTTACAAAAGCGCCTGCAGCGTACGTTGCGTTTCTCGAAGCGTCAAGAATATCTTTTTCGATTATTCTGCCTTCAGCGCCTGTTCCCTGAACGAATGCGGGATTTACGCCTTTTTCGGCAGCTGCCATTCTTGCCCTGGGTGT
>DBVT01000119.1:0-321 GCA_002308775.1 Mageeibacillus sp. UBA1257 | reverse complement strand
CTCTTCTTTTTTCTCACCGGCATTCGGATCGAATTCAGCATAAGATTCGCCGGGGTTACCTATAACACATACATTTGTAAGACAGGGGACGTCGTCTCCTTCATTGAAGAATATCGCGAGCAGTGTGCCGCTTGCCTTTGCGTTTTCATCGAACGTGGCTTTATCTGTTTCATAAGTAAAAAGCAGATCGCCTTCGGCAACGGTATCTCCCACTTTTTTTGACCACGAGGATATAACGCAGCTTTCGACTGACTGACCCTGACGCGGCATAATAATTGGTGTAGCCATACCCAACCTCCTGAAAATGTAATAATTAGAACA
>DBVT01000002.1:32959-36498 GCA_002308775.1 Mageeibacillus sp. UBA1257 | reverse complement strand
GTGATGTTGGAGAAAGGAGCCTGTGTGCCCCAGCGGCTCGGTGTGTTGACGCCGTAAATGAACGATTCGATGCATTTCTTCGTCTGCTCGTAAGTGAGATTGTCAGCTTTTACGAAAGGAGCGAGGTATGTGTCAAAAGAGGAGAAAGCCTGAGCGCCNNAAGTTGACCATCTGGTTGCAGAGTGTTGCGAGGTGGCTTGCGGGGGAAGATGTGATCTTTCCGGGGATGCCGCCGAGACCTTCCTGGATGAGCTGCTTGAGCGACCAGCCTGCGCAGTAACCTGTGAGCATCGAGAGGTCGTGGATATGCATATCGGCATTCTTGTGAGCCTGCGCGATCTCGTCATCGTAGATCTCCGACAGCCAGTAGTTGGCCGTTATCGCTCCCGAGTTGCTTAAAATGAGTCCGCCGACGGAATATGTGACGGTGGAGTTCTCTTTTACGCGCCAGTCGGAAAGCTTGACATAATCGTCGACGAGCTTCTTGTAGTCGAGGATCGTCGATTTCATGTTCCTTATCTTTTCTCTCTGTCTTCTGTAGAGGATATACGCCTTTGCAACGTCTGCGTAACCCGCCTGGACGAGTACGGATTCGACGCTGTCCTGAATATCTTCAACGGTGATCATGCCGTCTTTGATCTTGGGCTCGTAGTCTGCCGTCACTTTGAGGGCGAGAAGATCGATGATATCCTGTGTGTAATTTTTGTTCTGAGCTTCAAACGCTCTCGTGATCGCCGAGCTGATTTTTGAAATGTTGAAATCAGCGGGTGTTCCATCCCTTTTTACTACGCGGTACATAATGATTCTCCTTTGTAAAAGTCTTTTGTAAAAATTAATCTATTTATCGTGTATCACACCTTTTTGGGCGGCAACTCTCCCTTGTCTGAAAGGAAGCGCTGTTGCGTTTTGCGGTGTGTTGTTAATTATATTGACCTCGAAATGCTTTGTCAATAGGAAAAACACAAAATGTTGTAAATATTTTTGAAGAAAAACACAATATTTAGTTTTTTCGCAACATCTTGTGTTTCTCTGGTGAACATCAAAAAAACTTGCGAAAACGTCAAAAACGTTCGCAAGTTTTAAATGACCGAATGTGAAAGCAAGTAATATTGCGAGGCGGTAAAACGTCTTTTCGCAACTATCGGCCGATCAGCTGACTCCTCTGAGCTGCGCGGACGGAACATATTTTTTAACGATTCCGAAGATATCCTTCATTTCATCGTCCGTATACGCCTCGAGACCGGATTTTATATTGTGGTCCGAATCGATAAATGCCTGGAGAAAATACGCAGGAACGTCTCCGATGAACTTCGCGAGGGCTTCCATGCGCTCGGGGGAGTGAAAAGTTTTTACGACTGTCGTGCGGAACTCGTACGGGACCCTGTTTTCTTTCAGGAAAGCCATACTCTTTTCAACATTCGTCGTGTCGAATTTCTCGATCCCGACAGTCTCTCCGTAAAATTCCGGAACGTTTTTTATATCCATAGCGACATAATCTATGACGCCGGCTTCGACTATTTCGCGCAGTCTTTCGGGGTATGAGCCGTTCGTGTCCAGTTTTACGAGGAAACCGAGGTCCTTGATCCTTTTCGCGAACGGAAGGAGGTCTTTCTGCATCATGGGTTCTCCTCCTGTTATCGCGACGCCGTCAAGCCAGCCGACTCTTTTTTCAAGGAAAGAGAAGAATTCGGACTCCTCCAAATGTTCGGCTTCTTCCGGATGGAGCACGAGCGATGCGTTGTGGCAGAACGGGCAGCGGAAATCGCACCCGCCCGTAAAAACCGTGCAGCACATTTTACCCGGGAAATCGAGAAGAGACATTTTTTGCAAACCGTGAATGATCATTTGACAACCTCCGAATGATGATAATGGCTATTATATCACATTTGACAGCTGTGCGTCGGAAGAAGTACGGCGAGAACCTCTCTTGTTGCCCCCGCGCGTGAAAGATAGTATAATTGATACAGAAAGAACGCTTTTTCGGGGTGCGAAATGGGTTTTTCACAATTCATAACAGAAAATTTGTCATATATCAATCTGGGGATCGAGGCGCTGCTACCTGTCGCCGCTTCCGTGGTTTTGTTCATTCTGGACACTAAAACACCCTTCAAAAAGCTCCCGCATATGGTAAAACAGATCATTTTCGGCGTGATATTCGGAGCGATCGCGATAGTCGGAACGGAATGGGGAATTCCGATCGACGGAGCTGTCGTGAACGTGAGAGACGCCGCACCGTTGTGCGCGGGACTTTTGTTCGGAGGCCACGCAGGGATCATCGCAGGCGTAATCGGCGGCGTTGAGAGATGGTTCGCCGTTTATTGGGGCGTCGGAGAATTCACGAGGATCGCCTGCAGTATTTCGACTGTACTGGCAGGTATTTTTGCCGCGGTACTCCGGAAAGTAATATTCGACAACAGAAGACCGGGCTTTTTACTCGCTTTCGCGTCAGGCGTTGTTATGGAAGTCATTCATTTGACGATGGTCTTCCTCACAAACCTCGACAATGCGGTCAAAGCCTCGGAGGTCGTTAAAGCGTGCACGATTCCGATGGTGGTCGCAAACGGCTTGTCCGTTTTACTTGCGACGGCGCTTGTTGAGATCCTCTCGGGCTCTGCGAGGAAGGAAAAGAAAAAAGCTCATATATCTGAGAAGATCCAGCGCGGGCTGATGATATGCGTCGTTTTGGCATATTTGATAACTACGACATTCATGGCCTTTGTCCAGACCGGGATAACCGAAAGCGAAACGGAGAAAAATCTGCGCGCCGGCAACGCGGACATAATAGAAGAGATCGACGCGGAGCGGGCAAAGGATCCGGAAATAATGATCATCAACAGAATAGTCGAACTTTCACGACACAGGCACGTAATGGAGAACGGATATCTCATCATAGGTGACGGTGACGGAACAGTAAGATGGGCACCGGATGGAATAGACGCCGAAGCAGTAGCCGAGAAAGCGATGACGGAAGAAGAGAACGTTCTGTTCAGAGTAAAAACGGAGCAGGGCAGGCAGTTCGCTCTTTTTAACAAATACCAAGGTGGATGTTACATTATCTCAGTCATTTCGACACAAGAGGCAATGAGGGCCAGGGACACAGCTATATATGTGAACACATTCATGGAGATAATAGTCTTCGCTGTGATGTTCACGCTGATTTATTTGAGCGTCAAAAATCTTGTCGTAAAAAAGGTCGCTGACGTCAACAGAAGTCTCGACAAGATCACAAAGGGAGATCTCGATGAAAAGGTGGACGTGCGTTCTACAGCGGAATTTGACGATCTGTCAGAAAATATAAACGGGGTCGTTTCGACATTGAAGGGACATATAGACGCAGAGGCCGAAAAGAACGCGCAGGAGCTTGAAGTCGCGAAAAATATTCAGGCATCTGCTCTGCCGAGCGTTTTCCCCGCTTTCCCGGGAAGGAGAGAATTCGACGTTTATGCGCTTATGACTCCCGCGAAGGAAGTCGGAGGAGATTTTTACGATTTCTATATTACGGAAGGAAATCTCTTCTATTTCGCAGTCGCTGATGTTTC
>DBVT01000002.1:31257-32913 GCA_002308775.1 Mageeibacillus sp. UBA1257 | reverse complement strand
GAATCGGGACTTTCGCTCGATGAAATAATGACGAGGGCAAACGACGCGCTTTGCGACGGAAACGACGCGGGAATGTTCGTGACAGCGTGGATGGGAGCCGTGAACCTCGAAACGGGCCTTATGAGCTTTGTAAACGCGGGTCACAATCCGCCTCTTGTAAAACACAAAGACGGCTCATTCGATTACCTCCGCAGGCGCTCGGGACTCGTTCTCGCGGGCATCGAGGGTGTACAATATAAAAAGCAGGAGATCCAGCTGAAACCGGGAGACGTCATTTTCCTCTACACAGACGGAGTAACAGAGGCGACGAACGCGCAAGTGCAGCTCTACGGAGAGGAAAGGCTGAAAAACATTCTGAACACATCTGATTTCGCAAATGTGAAGGAGGTCTGCGACACAGTGAAAAAGGACGTTGACGATTTTGTGGGAGAGGCTCCTCAATTTGACGACATAACGATGCTCTGCGCGAAATTCGAGTGCGTAATGGCGAAAAAAGAAATGCATTTCGATAAAGTTGCCACAGAAGACATCACTGTGATAACAGAAACAGTCGAAAACACACTTACGGAACTCGGCTTCCCGATGAAAGCGATCACACAGGTGAACGTCGCGATCGACGAAGTCTACAGCAATATCGTAAAATTCTCCTACGGCGGCAGGGAAGGTCCCGCAACTGTTCTTCTCGAAGAAAAGAAGGATCCCGAGGGCGTTATGCTCACATTCATCGACGAGGGCGTTCCGTACAATCCTCTTAAGAGGGAAGATCCGGATGTAACTCTTGGCGCTGAAGAGCGCTCGGTCGGCGGCCTCGGCATTTTCATGGTAAAAAAGATGATGGACGAGATCACCTACGAGTACAGAAACAACAAAAACATCCTTCACCTGTTTAAAAAGAAATAAATGATCCCGAAAAAATCCTTCGGAAATCGAGACCGCTTGGAAGAAGAGTCTGTTTCCGAAGGTTTTTGATTTTTTATAGTTTTTTTACACTTCTTCCCGGAAAGTATCAGGCATTTTGCTGTCGAAAATTTCGCTTGCCCACATCAGAGTCACGAGATCGTCCGAATCGGAGAGATTCGTTATGCTGTGCGTGTAGCCGGGGAGCATGTAAACAGATTTGATCTCCTCTCCCGAGACCTCGAATTCTCTCACCTGATCGGAGCCTATCCTGCGCTCTCGTATCAGGGCATGTCCCGATACGACGGTAAAGATCTCCCATTTCTGATTGTGCCAGTGCAAACCTTTTGTAACGCCCGGTTTTGTTATATTCACGCTGAACTGGCCGTTTTTACTCGTTTTGAGGACTTCGGTGAAGCTTCCTCTCTCGTCCTTTTTCATATTCAGAGGGAAAACTGTTTTTGATTCAGGCAGATAGCTGATGTACATCGAATAAAGCTTTTTCTCAAACGATCCCGCGGGCATTTCGGGCATTATAAGCGTTTCCTGCCAGTCGCGGAAAGACGTGAGACATTTTACAATATAACCGAGAGTGGCCTTATGGGTGACAGGAGATGCGCAAAAGCGGCCGTTTTCGTTAAAAACAGCTGTCACGCCGTCAAAATCGCACCTGTGCTCCCTGCCTTCGAGCGCGTCGAACATCTCTTCCATAAGGTCTTCGACAAAAAGGAGTTCAAGCTCTGTTGAAGGGTCGTTTAC
>DBVT01000002.1:31071-31208 GCA_002308775.1 Mageeibacillus sp. UBA1257 | reverse complement strand
TTCGGTCTGATCCATTTTCCCGCGAGGTTCGGAAAACGGTATACGAGAACTCTGGCGCCCGTATCCTTTGCATATGCGAAAAACTTGTCCTCTCCCTCTTTTTTCGACATACCGTAAACGCTGCCTTCGAATCTGCC
>DBVT01000002.1:1973-30982 GCA_002308775.1 Mageeibacillus sp. UBA1257 | reverse complement strand
AGAGAGTTGCCCGTAAAAAAGTCTTCCTGATTCTTCGGCCTGTTCTGTCCCGCGAGATCGAAGACAAAATCGCAGTCGCTGCAGAATCTGTCAAGGTCCGCGTCGGAACTGCCGAGGTCGTATTCGTATATTTCTTCTATAGAAAGACCGGGACGCGCTTTGTTTTTGCCGTCTCGAATGTTTTTCAGATTTTCACATAAATTGGTGCCGACAAATCCTTTGGCGCCTGTGACGAGGATCTTCATTAGCCGCTCCCTTCTTTTTTTGCCGCAAAAAATTTTTATTGACGACACTGATATTTTACCACGCAAACGGGCGTTTGTGATATAATTATTCACACAAAAAACAAACAATTGCGCTTTAAGGAGGCAAAAAAGCATGAAAGTTATCATTCAGGAAAACTACGACAAGATGTGCACGTGGGCCGCAAATCATATCATCGACGCCATAAACAGTCATCCGAAGGACAGACCGTTCGTACTTGGCCTTCCCACGGGATCGTCACCTCTCGGCGTTTACAGAAAGCTCATCGAGGCGAATAAGGCCGGGAAAGTCACATTTAAAAATGTCGTCACATTCAACATGGACGAATATGTCGGACTTCCGAGAGAACACGAGCAGAGCTACTGGTATTTTATGCATGACAACTTCTTCGATCATATAGACATTCCCGCGGAAAACGTCAATATTCTGAACGGTATGGCTGAGGACCTCGAAGCCGAATGCGAAAGGTACGAGAAAAAGATCGCTTCATACGGCGGGATAGATCTGTTCATGGGCGGCAGCGGAGTTGACGGTCATATCGCGTTTAACGAGCCTTTTACGTCGCTGAATTCGAGAACGGGCGTCAGAGATCTGACAGAGGACACGAAGATAGTGAACTCAAGATTTTTCGGAAACGATCCGGAAAAAGTTCCTTCAAAGGCTCTTTCCGTAGGCGTTGCGACTGTAACTGATTCCAGGGAAGTACTGCTCCTCATAAACGGACACAACAAAGCGAGAGCGCTTGCTCACTGCATCGACGGCGCGGTAAGCTCAAAATGGACTGTTTCCGCTCTTCAGCTCCACAACAACGCGTATATCGCTTGCGACGAGGCTGCCTGCGGCGAACTCAAGGTCGACACGTACAAGTATTTCCTCGACGTATACAAGAGCGAGAGGCTTTGATCGAAATAATCTCACATATCATTGTAAAAAGACGCAGGTTTTTAAGGACCTGCGTCTTTTGCTTGCGTCGGACCGACTGTTCCTCTTTTCAGACTGACGCAGCCACACAGTTTGTCGAAACATTTGGGATTTCTCTTCCACATTTTTTTGGCGAAGCCACACACTTTGTCGAAACAATTGGAGTTCCGCTTAGGCTTTTTTTGAAACTGTCGACAGGCTCCAATTGTTTCAAAAAACGCCTAAGCTTCNNCGGAGCCACACACTTTTTCAAAACAATTGGAAGCTTGCGACAGTTTTGAAAAAGTGTCGCGGCTTCGTCGGTAGTTTTTTACCGCAACTAATGATATAATTTAACCGACGTAAAAAGACATCGGAGGTATGTGAGCCTGATGAAAAAATACACGTTGTCCGTATATGAAAAAGCGATGCCGGAAGAGCTCTCGCCGAAGCAGAAACTGCAGGCTGCGAAAAGCGCGGGTTTTGACGCTGTTGAACTGAGCGTTGACGAAAGCGACGAAAAGCTCGCGAGACTCGAAATGCGCGGCGAGGAGAGAAAAAAACTGAGAAAGCTCGGTGGAGAGAGCATACATTTTAACTCGATATGCCTGAGCGGTCACAGGAGATTTCCTCTTGGAAGCAAGGACCTCGCGACGCGTAAAAGGGCTGAGGAAATAATGACAGGCGCAGTCGAGCTCGCGTACGATCTGGGAATAAATATCATCCAGCTCGCCGGTTACGATGTTTATTACGAAAAGGAAGGTCCCGGAGACGCGGAAACAGAGAAATTGTACACGGACAATCTCGCGAAAGCGGCGGAATATGCAGGCAGAAGGGGCATTTTACTCGGAATCGAGACGATGGAGACGGATTTCTGCAACACCGTCGCCAAGGGCATGAGATTCGTAAAAGCTGTCGATTCTCCGTATCTTCAAATGTATCCCGATGTAGGAAATATGACGAACGGAACGGACGATGTGATCGCGGATCTCGAGAGCGGAAGAGGGCACATAATCGCAGTTCACCTGAAGGAAACGAAGGAGAATGTCTTCAGAGATCTGACATACGGGGACGGAAGAGTCGATTTTTACGGTTGCGCGAAGAAGTGCAGCAAGCTCGGGATCACGATGTTCAACGGGGAATACTGGCACAAAAAAGGAGAAGACTATCTCGCGGAGCTCAAATACGCGGGCGGATTTTTGAGAAATATACTTGATGAGGTTTACAAATGAAAAAATACTATCTCGGCATCGATGTGGGCGGAACGAATTTAAAGGCGTGCGTTTTTGACGAAAAAGGCACTCTTGTCGCCCGTAAAAATGTAAATACACCCGTGAAAGCGCCTTTTTACGGACATTACGAGAGGGATATGGATGTTTTGGACGAGTCTCTTCGTGAAGTCATAAAAGGCGCGATCGACGAAGCGAAGGAAAAAGAGGACTTAAAACCCGAGGATATCCTATGCGTCGCGGCGACAGGACACGGAAAAGGGATTTATCTCGCGGGGAAAAACGGAGAGCATATACGTCCCGCGATCGCGTCCACGGATTTCAGGGCGGAAGAGATCGTCAGAAGGTGGGAAAACGACGGAACTGCCCAAAAAGCGAGAAAAACGATACTCGGTCCGATCGTTGCATGCCAGCCTGCCCCACTTCTTTTGTGGCTCAAAGAAAACGAAAAGGATTCATACGACAGGATCGGACATATATTCGAAGCGAAGGATTATGTGAGATTTTACCTGACGGGAGAGGCGATCGCCGAAGAGTCAGACAGCTCGGGAACGGCGCTTATGGACCTCAAAAAGAGGGCATTTTCGAAGGAGCTTTTCGATCTGTACGGGATCCCGGAAATGTTTGATAAGATGCCTCCTGTTAAAAAATGCTCCGATATTTGCGGATACGTATCCGAAGAGGCGGCGGCTCGCACAGGACTTTCAAAGGGCACTCCTGTTGCCGGAGGAATGTTTGACATAGACTCCTGCGCTCTTTCGTGCGGAAAACTCGAGGACGAAGATATTTGCGTCGTAACAGGCACATGGAGCATAAACGAATACCCGTCAAAGTCTCCGAAGACAAAAGCCGCGAGCACAAAGGTCTCCCTCTACTGCGACGGTAAAAGCTACCTTGTCGAGGAGAGCAGTCCGACTTCCGCGGGCAACCTGGAATGGTCGATGGAGACGATTTTAGGCGAAAAAAGCTACGAAAAAGCAGAAAATATAGCGAAAAAGTTCAAAGCAGACGGCTGCAGAGCTGTTTTCCTGCCGTTCCTCTACGGAAGTATGGACGGATACGGAGAGGGAACTTTTGCGAGGATCACGACTGAAACGACGAAGGAAGAACTCCTGAGAGCCGTTTTTGAAGGCGTCGCGATGTCCCACAGAGCACACATAGAGAGACTTCTGCAGAGTGACTCGGGTAAAAAGAGACTCAGGATCACCGGAGGAGCCGCGAGGAGCGATATCTGGATGCAGATCTTCGCGGATGTTTGCGGAATGACAGTTGTTTCTGTGGACACGAAGGAAACGGGCGCTCTCGGCGCCGTAATGGCTGCGTCTGTGGCTGTCGGAAGATCGAAAGATCTCGCGGAAGCTTCCGAAAAAATGTCAGGTGAGATCAGGACATTTTACCCGGATATGGATGAGCATGTAAAATACGAGGAAAAATTCAGACTGTTTAAAAAACTGACCGAGTGCTACAAATAGATCCGCAAGCAAAGCGCGGCAGACGCTGCTGACAAAGTCGAAAAGGAGAAAGAATATGTTCGAAGAATTGAGAGAAAAAGCATATCTTGCAAATATGAGGCTGACGAAGGAGAATCTGATCAAATTCACATGGGGAAACGCCTCCGAGATCGACAGGGAAAAGGGAGTTATGGCGATCAAACCGTCCGGAGTCGCTTACGAGTCGCTGAGCCCGGAAAATATGGTCCTGATAGACATCGAAACGGGAAAACAGATCGAAAAAGGGCTGAGACCTTCATCCGATCTTCCTACGCATCTGGTGCTCGCAAGGAATTTTAACTGCGGAGGAATAGTACACACGCACTCAAGATGGGCGACGATATTCGCTCAGGCGGGAAAAACCGTCAAGGCGTACGGAACGACGCACGCGGATGTGTTTTACGGGGAGATACCGTGCACGAGGGCGATGACAAAAGAGGAGATCGAAGGCGAATACGAATACAATACGGGACTTTTGATAGTCGAAACGTTCAAAGGGATGGACGAGACGACGATGCCTGCGGTGCTCGTCAGAAGTCACGGGCCTTTTACATGGGGAGAGTCGGGAGACAAGGCTGCAATGAACGCGGCTGTGCTCGAGGAAGTGTGTATGATGGCCGCGTTTACGGAACTTCTCGGAAACACAAAGCCTGTTTCACGGGAGCTTCTCGATAAACATTTTCTCAGAAAACACGGCAAAAACGCATATTACGGCCAGTAAAATGCCGAAAAACGCGATTTTTACACAGAAGGAGGCTGCAATGACGATTTTTGAAAACGCGGACGCCGTATGGCACATGAACAATCTGCTCGGAGGAGAAAACTGCCCGTACGAGTTTTTACCGGAAGGGAAGATCCGATTTGTCGAGCTTTCAGATGATGAGAAAAGGCAGTCACAAAAACGCGGCGGCGACGGAAGAGCGATAGTTTTAGAGGACGCATGTCTAAGGCTCAACATGTACCAGACCGTCAGATACAGGCCGAAAAACAACGCGATCTCGGTGTATCTTAGGGTAAAAATAGAAGAGAACACGGCAGGAAGCCTCTTTTACTCAGACTTTCTCGCGCTCGACCTGAACAGAAGCGGGCTCTTTCTCGCATATGCGGGCGTAAAAGTCAAAGGAGGCGCGGCATACAGAGAGATCCCTCTTTGCTACAGGGAAAAATACGGCTGGCAGGATATCATCCTGACGGTCTCGAACGGAGCGATATCATTCTATATAGACGGCGTAAGAAGAGCGAGATACGACATCCCGCAGGATCTCGAATCTCCTTTTCAGGACGATCTGATAATCGGAGGATTCAGATGCTGCAAGCCTGATACTTACAGCAACGGAGCTGTTTTTGCGAAATTTTCGAAAATAACATATGACACTGCGGTTCTTTGGACGAGGGGACTTTCTGACAGGGAGATCGCTGAACTTTCGGGCGTTTCCGAGCTTTCGAAAAGCGAATACGACGGAGAAGATATCGCAGTCATGGAGATCGCGAGGCTTCACAACAAATATTTTGACGCATCCGCGGAAAATGACGCTGTGCGCTGCAGAGAAATCTGGAACAAACTTAAGGAAATCGAAAAAAATGACGAAAAAAGACCGTTATGGCACCTTACGCAGCCTTTCGGATTCATTTTTGACCCGTGCGGCGCATTTTACCACGGCGGAAAATATCACGTATATTCATATCACAACATTGAATTTCTGCTGAATTATTCTTCCCTGGATCACTATGCGAGCGACGATCTCGTTCACTGGTACGGGATGCCGATAGGGCCTTTCGCAGATTCACCTTTCGATGTTTTCTGCATATATTTGATGAATCATTTTTACGACGACGAAGGAAACGTGAGGGCTCTGTATACCGGCCATGGCTTCGGAGGAAAAACGGGCGTTCTCGCGAGAGTTTCCGACGATATGACTCAGTATACGGACAAGCATCCGGTTATAACGAAATATCATCACGACGGACATGTCTTCAAACACGACGGAAAATGGTACACGATCACCTCGAAATTGTGCAAGGCGCAAAGGGAAGGAGACAAGGGCGATCCCGTTATGATGTGGTCGAGCGACGATCTTGAAAAATGGACGGAAGAGGGAGAAATTTTCTGCCAGAAAAAGTGCCCCGAGACAGGCGGAGGCTTTATGGAATTTCCGTATCTGCTCAATTTCGGCAAAAAAGACGCTCTCATTTTGGGCGGACATCCCGTCAGATACTGGGTCGGACATTTTGACTGGAAAAAGAAGAAATTCATCCCCGATCAGGAGGAGAGCAAGCTGCTGGACAATACGAATCCGTTCCACTGTTTTAACCCGCTGTGCGTTGACGACAAGGGAGAAGGAGGAACCGAAAGGCGCATCCTGATGGCGATGTACTGCGATATCGGTTCCGGCGACCGTAAAATACAATGGGGCTGCTGCCATGTCATGCCCAGAGTCCTCACTCTTGAAAACGGACGGCTGAGGCAGGACCCGATACCCGAGATCGAAAAGCTGCACAAGGACAATTTCTCGGCAAAAAACATAAAAAACAACAAATTGTTCGGAAATAACGTCTTTGAAGGGCATATAAGTGGGGAAGCTCTTGATATCAGTGCCACTTTTGACTCATTGTCAAAGGGTAAAGTGGGAATCACTCTGACAGACCGCGACAATGAAGAGGACAGAGTTTTCGTCTCCTATGACAGTAAAACGGACCTTTTCGAGATCGGGGGGAACGTTTTACACGGAGGAAAGTTCAAGGCGTACAGAAAAGGAGACGAAATAGGGCTTCGGATATTCACGGACAGAAGTCTGATCGAGATATTCGTAAACGGCGAGAGCGCGGTGACATCGTTTAGGGGCGATCCCGCAGCAAAGAGGAAACCTTCCGTCGTCACGGAGGGCAAAAGCAATTGCCGCGAATTCAAAGTTTGGAAAATGTGATATAATTATACGCGATGCCGCGAGGGAAAACATACGCGGGCAGCGGCATTTTTACGAAGAGAAAAGGAGAAAAGATATGTCAAAAAAAGAATGGAAAGAAACAGGAAAGGATATGGGAGATGCTTTTTCATCTCTCGGCAAAAATATAATCCGCTCGACGAAGACGAGCGTAGACAAAGCGACAGACTGGGCTGAGGACAAAGAGGCTCCGAAGGACGAGAAGAACGTTTTCAATGACGGCTCGTGGAGAAGAACGGGAAAGAAACTCGGCGGCGCTTTCAAATCATTCGGTAAAAGCATCGCGAAAACTACCAGGGAAGGCGTAGACAAGGCGACAGACTGGGCAGAGGACGGGAAAAAGGAAAAGAAAGCCGAGGCTGAAAAAGCAGAAGAGATCGTAGTCGACAAAGTCGAAGATGCGGCGGAAGCAGCGAAGGAAGAGAAATAAGAAGCGGGGAATATTATTTTCCGAAGGCAAAATTTTTTACGAAAAGAATTGACAACGTCAAATAATTATAGTATTCTATCACCCGTAAGGAAAAGCACCCCTTGCGGGTGAATCTGATTTAAAAAACCCACTCACTAAAATCATATATACAGAGAAGGTAATTTATGAACGAAGATCTGCAAAACAAGTCTCCACAGGATCTGCGCTGGATTGCGCGAATTCTTGACATCGACATTCCGGAAAATGTGACGGACAAAGAAGAGATGATCAGGCTTATAAGCGAAAACGGCGCCGGGAAGACGGAAAAACCCGTTATGGAGGATGATGAGGAACCGAAGGTCGTCGACGCGACTCTCAAGATCACTCACAAAAGGACGACGATCGCGCGCAAGAATCAGCCCGAAGAGGAGACTGAGAAAAAAGGCGTCATAGTCGAGACAAAAAAGCCGGACTCGCAGAAAAAATATGTGAGAAGAAAAGCAGAAGACGTATCAAAAGCAGAAGACGAAAATAAAGCAGAAAGGGCGGAAAAAGTCGAAAAATCGGCTGAAGAAGCGCCCGAAATAGCTCCCGAAGAGGAAAAGGCGGTTTCGGAAACATCTGCCTCTGCAGAAACGGCTGAAGCGGAGCCTGTAAAAAAAGGCCGCGGAAGACCGAGAAAAACACCGCTCGAACCAACAGAGGAAGTTGCGCCGAATCCGGACGGGACGCTCGAAAAAAGAGGTCGCGGAAGGCCGAAAAAGGTCCGGCCCGAAAATTACGAAGAGCCCGTCAAAAGACAGAGGGGCAGACCGAAGAAAGCCGCCGTTTCAACACCGCAGGAGGAAGACGGGGATGAAACGATATATAAAAAGATAGAGACGGAACAGGAAGGATCTTTTGAGACGACTGTTTCGGAGCAGACAGCTGAAGAGGCGGCAGAGGCAACAGGCGAAGAAGGTTCGACTGAGACAAAAACGAACGAACCCGAAGAATTCAAAGAGGGAATAAGCGTTTACAACGGCAAGGAAGCAGTCGGATATATCGACATCATGCCTGAGGGATACGGATTCCTGAGATCTGAAATAGGCGTTCAGACGAGCAGAGACATATTCGTTCCTCCGACTTTTATCAGGAAGTTTTTACTGAAATCGGGAGACAAGATCCGCGGATTCTGCAAAGCACAGAAGGAAAACGAAAAATATTTCTCTTTGAGCTACATCATTACGATCAACGACGACACGATCAAAGCGGCATTCGACAGGATCCCCTTCGAAAAACTGACTCCGATCTATCCCGACAAAAAATTCGTGCTTGAAAAGGACCAGAACGAATATTCTACGAGGATAATCGATCTGTTTGCCCCGATAGGCAAGGGCCAGAGAGGAATGATCGTATCCCCTCCTAAAGCAGGTAAAACGACGCTCCTTAAGCAGATCGCGAACAGCATAACTAAAAATTATCCGGAAGTTCATCTGATCGTTTTACTCATAGACGAGAGACCGGAGGAGGTCACGGACATGAGGGAATCGATCATCGGTGAAAATGTAGAAGTTATTTCTTCAACATTCGATGAACTTCCCGAAAAGCATACGAAAGTCGCCGAAATGGTATACGACAGAGCGCAGAGACTCGTAGAATACGGAAAAGATGTCGTCATTCTGCTCGACAGTATCACGAGACTGGCAAGAGCGTACAACCTGACAGTTCCTCCGACCGGAAGATCGCTTTCGGGCGGTCTCGATCCGGGAGCTCTGCATAAACCGAAGAAGTTCTTCGGAGCAGCGAGAAATATCAGAGAAGGCGGCAGCCTCACGATAGTCGCAACAGCCCTGATAGACACCGGCAGCAAGATGGATGACGTCATTTTCGAGGAATTCAAGGGCACCGGCAATATGGAGCTGCATCTCGACAGATCGCTCTCCGAAAAGAGGATCTTCCCGGCGATCGACATAAACAGATCCGGAACGAGAAAAGAGGAGCTGCTTCTCACGGAAAAAGAGCTCAAAGCCATATACACACTCAGAAGAGCGCTCAGCAAATCTGTAAACGCAGACATCACGGAAAAGATACTCGATCAGCTCGAAAAGAAAAAAACGAACGAAGATTTCGTAAATTCCGTAAGATTAGACGAGGAATAACAAAAATTTTCGCAAAAAAGTGTTGCACATGTGAAAATGTTTGTGCTATAATACTGCCTGCTGTTATCGTCTGACAGCTTTAAAGCATTGGAGGGAAGGTGACGAGATGAAAGAGAACATTCATCCTAAGTTCGAAGAAACCACGGCAAAGTGTGCGTGCGGAGAGACTTTCACAACGTATTCTACGAAGAAGAATCTTACAGTTGAAATTTGCTCAAAGTGCCATCCTTTCTATACAGGTAAGCAGAAACTGGTTGATACCGGCGGCCGTGTCGACAAATTCAACAAGAGATATGGACTTTAATTCGAATCCGCATAGGAATTCGGCTGTTAAGCTTGCCGGAAAGGCAAGCTTTTTTAGTCTGATGACGGCTTGATTTGAATTTCAAGAAAAACAAAAAAGAAAGCAAAAATACCGTTAGGAGGAAAGAATATGCCTGCAAAAATGGAGACGATCGAGAAGAACAAGGTCAAAGTCGAAATGACGATTTTACCCGAGCAGATTGAGAAAGGTCTCGATTATTCGTACAATAAAAACAAAAAGTCGTTCAAGATCAACGGCTTCCGTCCCGGAAAAGTTCCGAGGAAGATGGTCGAACAGTATTACGGAGTAGAGGTTCTTTTTGAGGACGCCATCAACTACGTATACCCGGAGGCGATCACGAGCGCGATCAAAGAGTTCAATTTAGAACCCGTTTCAGATCCCGAAGTCAGCGTCAAGGAAGCAACGAGAGAGCAGTTCGTTTTAACAGCCGAATTTTTCGTAAAACCGGAAGTCACTCTCGGCGACTACAAAGGACTTAAGATCAAGGAGATCAGCAAGGAAGTCACAGACGAAGACGTTGAAAACGAGCTTAAGAGAGTCGCCGAAATGAATTCAAGGCTCGTATCTGTCGAAGGCAGAGCGGCTGAGAAGGACGACACGGTCGAAATAGATTTCGAAGGCTTTGTCGACGGAGAAGCGTTTGAGGGCGGAAAAGGTGAAGGTTATTCTCTGAAACTCGGATCGGGACAGTTCATCCCCGGATTCGAAGATCAGCTGATCGGAACAAAAGCAGGCGACGACGTTACGGTCAAAGTAAAATTCCCCGATGACTATCACGCGGAGAACCTCAAAGGCAAGGACGCGGAGTTCAAAGTACATGTTATCGAAGTCAAGATGACTGAGATCCCTGAGATCAACGACGATTTCGCCGGAGACGTCAGCGAATTCGAAACGCTCGCGGAGTACAAGGAGGATATCCGGAAGAAGCTCGCCGAGACTAAAGAGAGAAATGCAGAAGCTGCAATGAAAGCAGAAGCCAGAGAAAAAGCCGCGGCTAACGCCACAGTGGACATCCCCGAGTGCATGTTCGACAACGAAGTCAAAGCGATCGTAGACAGATACAGGATGCAGCTGCAGAACCAGGGAGCGACTCTTGAGCAGTATCTCGATATGATGGGAATGAAATACGAAGACTTCACCGCTCAGATCAGACCCGGTGCCGAAAAGAATGTCAAAGAGCAGCTCGTCATCGATGAGATCACAAAAGCTGAAAAGATCGAGTGCACAGACGAAGAATATGACGCAAAACTCGACGAATTCGCGAAGATCTATTTTAACGGAAACAAAGAGGAACTTCTTAAGAGAACGGATGCGGAACTTGCGAAGAATATCCGCGCTGACATCAATTTCGAAAAGACAGTCCGGTTTATCCTCGACAACGCGAAAATGGTAAAATGATAAGACCGCTCTGATAAAGAGAAGAAACATTTTACAAAAAGCGAAGAACTCACCGTCATAGAAACTTTTTATGACGGTTTCTTTATTCTATGATATAATTATATACGTATCTGCTTTTGCGCGGCTTCAGAAAAAATAATACTGAAAAAACAGTTTGCGCGAAATAACAAAGGAGGTTTTTCCATGGCATATGTTCCTATGGTAGTTGAACAGACAACAGGCGGAGAAAGATCTTATGATATTTTTTCGAGACTTTTGAAAGAGAGGATCGTTCTCCTCAGCGATGAAATAAACGACGTTACGGCGAGCCTTGTGGTCGCACAGCTTCTGCATCTCGAGGCTGAGAATCCGGACAAGGATATCAGTCTTTACATCAACAGCCCCGGCGGCTCTGTTTCCGCGGGATTCGCTATCTACGACACGATGCAGTTCATTAAATGCGACGTTTCCACGATCTGTATAGGTATGGCTGCAAGTATGGGCGCTTTCCTGCTTTGCGCGGGTGCAAAGGGCAAGAGAATTGCTCTTCCCAACAGCGAGATCATGATCCATCAGCCTCTCGGCGGAGCGCAAGGACAGGCGACAGACATCAAGATCATGGCAGATCACATCCTCAGAACAAGAGAGAAACTCAACCAGATCCTCAGCGAGCGCACGGGGCAGCCGATCGAGAAGATCATGCTCGACACTGAAAGAGACAACTTTATGACGGCTCAGGAAGCTCTCGAATACGGTCTCATCGACAAGGTATTTGTAAACAGAAACTCGGAGATGAAATAAAATATGGCAAGAACAGACACGACTGATGTCCCGCGCCGCTGTTCATTCTGCGGCCGTTCCGAACATGAGGTCGCCTATTTGATCCACGGCCAGAAAGCCAACATCTGCAACGAGTGCGTGGCGATCTGCAACGATATAATCGACGAGGAAATGACGGGTCCCGCCGGAACATCGTCAAACGAGAAGGTAAAATTACTGACTCCCGCCGAGATAAAAAACGAGCTTGACCAGTATGTTATAGGCCAGGACAGAGCGAAGCGCGCCCTTTCCGTCGCAGTATACAACCATTATAAGAGGATCAATCTTCAGATAGAGGAAGACAAGAAGAAAAAGAAAAAGACGTCCGCAAAGGACGAGCCCGCAAAGACTGAAGACCCTTCCCCCGAGATAGCAAAGACGAACGTTCTCCTCATCGGTCCCACAGGAGTCGGTAAGACGTATCTTGCGCAGACTATGGCGAAGATCATCAACGTGCCTTTTGCGATAGCTGACGCGACTTCTCTCACAGAAGCAGGATATGTAGGCGACGATGTGGAGAACATTTTACTCAGGCTGATACAGGCGGCAGATTACGACATCAAAAGGGCTGAGCAGGGAATCATTTTTGTCGATGAAATAGACAAGATCGCGAGAAGGGGAGACAACCCGTCGATCACAAAAGACGTAAGCGGCGAAGGAGTCCAGCAGGCTCTCCTTAAAATACTCGAAGGTACTGTCGCGAACGTTCCTCCTCAGGGAGGCAGAAAACATCCCCAGCAGGAGTGCATCCAGTTCAACACGACGAACGTTCTCTTCATATGCTCGGGCGCTTTCGACGGACTGCCGAAAATCGTGGAAAACAGGCTCGGAAAGAGCACGATGGGCTTCTCCGGCAAGGTTTTCAGCAAGGAAGACATAGATATAAGCGACCTTTTAACAAAAACGGAGCCGCAGGATCTGCTCAAATTCGGACTCATACCGGAATTCATCGGCAGACTTCCTCTCATAGTTTCGCTTGACGCCCTTGACAAGGACGCCCTCAAAACGATACTTACGCAGCCCCGCAACGCCCTTGTAAAACAGTACAAAAAACTGCTCGATATGGACAATGTGGAACTTGAGATAACAGACGATGCCGTAGATGCGATCGCCGAGATCGCGCTTGAGAGAAACACCGGCGCAAGAGGCCTCAGAGCTATCGTAGAGGACATAATGACAGACATAATGTTCGACGTGCCTTCCGCCAAAAACGTGAAGAAATGCATCGTAGACGCAGATGTTATAAGAAAGAAGAAAAAGCCCGAGCTTATCCTCAGGAAGACAAGGACCGCGGATATCAAAGAAACCAAAGAGGAGATCGCGTAAAATGATCATTCTCGGAATCGAATCAAGTTGTGATGAGACATCGGCAGCTGTCGTCAGAAACGGACGGGAGCTGCTTTCCGATATTATCGCGACACAGATAGATATCCACAAAGCATACGGAGGAGTCGTGCCTGAGATCGCCTCCAGAAAACATGTAGAGGCAATAATACCCGTCATCGAACAGGCTCTCAAAGAGGCGAATGTCACAAAGGACGATATCGACGCGATAGGCGTTACATACGGACCGGGTCTCGTGGGAGCTCTTCTTGTAGGACTTTCCGCAGGAAAAGCGCTCGCTTACGCATGGCGGAAACCGCTCGTGGGAGTTCACCACATAGAAGGACATATTTCGGCCGCATTTCTTGAAAACAAAGATCTGGAGCCTCCTTTTCTATGCCTTGTCGTCTCCGGAGGACACAGCCATATAATCGAATGCAGAGATTACGGAGATTTTAAGATACTTGGAAGGACGGAGGACGACGCGGCGGGAGAGGCTTTCGATAAGACATCCAGAGTGCTCGGACTCGGTTATCCGGGCGGTCCGGCGATAGACAAACACGCAAAGCTCGGGAATCCGGACGCGATACATTTTCCGCGCGTTCACATGGGAGACACCTTAAACTTCAGCTTCAGCGGCGTAAAAACAGCAGTTTTGAACTATGTGAACAAGGCTCAGATGACGCACGCGGAAATAAATACAGACGACGTCTGCGCGTCATTCCAAAAAGCCGTGACGGACATTTTAACGGAAAATACGATGAAGGCCGCAAGGCAGACCGGTTTCAAAAAGATAGTTCTGGCAGGCGGTGTCGCCGCAAATTCCGCGCTTCGCGCATCACTCAAAAAGGCGTGCGACAAAAACGGGTTCAAACTGTATTATCCTTCTCCGGTCCTATGCACCGATAACGGCGCGATGATCGCGTCAGCCGCATTTTACGCGGCGCAAAAGGGAAGATTTTCCGGAACGGACCTGAACGCATACGCGAACCTTTCGATCGAAGGACTGAACGGGTAAAAAACAAAAAGGAGCAGCCGAAAACTCAAATGGACAGAGCAAAACGACAACTGGTAAAGGAAAGATCCGACAAACTGCTTGCCTCCGACAAGTCGTTCAAGGCCGTTTACAAGATCATCATAACAGACTCCGAAAGGATCTTTGCTCAGTACACGGAAGGCGGAGAGATCATCAAGGTCACGTTCGGCGAGATGGACGCGGAAGTCAGAAAGTATGCCTGGTATATCAGAACGAAAACAGATATCAGACATCAGTTCATCGGCCTCGATTCGGAAAACTGTGTGTCGTGGGTGAGCGCTTTTTGGGGCATTTTAATGTCGGGAAACAAACCGTTTCTGGTAAACTGCAGACATCCGGAAAAAATAAAAAAGGATATGATAAAAACCATAGACGCAAAGCTCGTGATAGGCGCGAAAGTCCACGACCTTGGTGCGGAATATGTCGAATTTGAAACAATTGAAAGAGAAACAGAAAATCTCGGCAGGGAAGAGATCGAAAAAGCCCTGAAAGATATCGACGGAGAATTTGAAAACGAATACGCGCTCTCGTCTTCCGCGACGTCCTTGAACGAGACGATCTGCGTTTTCAAAGGGCAACAGGCAGTCATTTCAATACTGAACGCGGATTACGTGCTGAAAAACAACAAAAGGATCCCGAGATACTATAAGGGAGCGCTCAGACAACTGGCGTTTTTGCCCTTTTACCACATATTCGGATTTTCGGCCGTGTATCTGTGGTTTACGTTTTACGGATGCACGATGGTGTTCCTGGAGAATTATTCGGGCGACACGATCACGAGGACCGTCAGAAAGCACGGGGTAACGCACATTTTCGCGGTGCCGCTGCTGTGGCAGACAATGGAGAACAGGATCCTCAAACAGGTCGAATTAAGGGGAGAAAAAACAGTCAAAAAGTTCAACAAAGGACTGGAACTGTCGGAAAAGATCCAGAAAATATTCCCTTATGCGGGAGAATATTTCGCGAGATTTTTACTCAGGGACGTCACGAAGAAAACGCTCGGAAACAGCATAAAATTCTGCATAACGGGCGGTGCTCCGATCAAGGATTCGACTTTAAGATTTTTCAACAGTCTCGGTTATCCGCTCCACAACGGCTACGGAATGACTGAGACAGGCATTACCTCTGTATGTCTCGAGAAAAACATCAAAAACAGGGACGAAAATTCAGTCGGCAACCCGTTCCCCTCCGTAAAATACATCATCGGCGAAGACGGCGTTCTCACCGTCGAAAGCGTCCAGCTTTGCGACAGAAGGATAATCAACGGCGTCGAGGTCAAAACGCAGGGCAGCATCCGCACGGAGGACATATTTGAAAAACGCGAGCACGGCTACTACGTGATCGGCAGGAAAAACGACATTATAATCGGCGCAGACGGAGAAAACGTCAATCCGGACGTGCTGGAAAAGAATTTTGAAGTGCCTTTCATGCAAAGATACTGCATATTCAAGGACTTCGTCGACGGGAAGGAGAGACCGTCCCTCGCAGTCGAACTGAGAAAATATATTTCCCCTGCACAGGTAAAAAAGACAGTTGAAGAAGTGAAACGCCAGAGTGAATCGCTCTCCCCGAATTTCAGGCCCGCGAGGACGTATTTTACCTACGATCTGATCTCTCCTGCGGAGGCTGTAAAAATCAGCAGGGCTTATCTCGCGAAGGGCGTCGCCGACGGATCGATCAGGCTGCTGACGGAGAAGGACCTTGATCTCGAAGAAAAAGAGACTGAATCATTTGACGAGACGACAGAGCTTGCAAAGCTTGTAAAGAAAACCGTCGCGGAAATATTGGGTAAAAAGGAAGAGGAAATACTTCCCGACGCAAACGTTATGACTGATCTGGGAGGCAGTTCCCTCGACTACTTTTACATAATGACTGAACTTTCCGACAAGACGGGAGTTACGCTTTTCACAGACGAAACGCATTGTCCGTACACACTCAGGGAGTTCTGCAAAGAAATAGAGGAGCAAATTTGACATGAAAAAATTCCACGGCTGGTTGCTCGCAATAGTAAAAATAACGGGTTTTCTGCCGGCGATGATATTTTTCAAGCCGAAGATAACATACGAGGACAAAAACGGACCGAAAGGCTCAAAAGTTTTCAAAGGACCCGTTATGCTCGTCTCAAACCACAAAAAACTGCTCGATCTGCCGCTGTATATGATGGCTTTTCCTTTTGCGACCTTCAGATTTCTGATCGCGGAAGTCATGTACAACAAAGGAAAATTATTTTCCTGGTTCCTGGATCATATCGGAGGGATCGAAGTCGACAGAAATAATTTTAAGTTCGGATTCATCGCGGAATCGACGGAGGTACTGGATGACGGCGGCACTGTGGCGATATTTCCCGCGGGAAGGCTGCCCGTTGACGGAAAGGATTTTCCTTTTAAGCCGAGCGTAACGATGATCGCGAAGCAGTCCGGCGCGCCTGTAATACCGGTTTACACTGACGGAAACTACGGCCTTTTTAAAAGGACGCACATCGTAGTAGGCAAAAAGATGCACGTCGAAGACCTTAAAGCCGAAGGAACAAACGAGAGGGAGATAAACGACTCTCTGACGAAAAAACTCGAGCAGAAGGTAATGTCTCTCGCTGAACTGATCGAAAAGAAAGAGTGATTTTTTGGGCAGGATATTTAACATAAAAAAACTCCCGATGGACGTCGGCAGGATCACATATTGGGTGTTCAGGGTCATTCCGGGCGTCAAAGTCGTAAAAACGGATGAATACCGCAAAATCAAAGGCCCCGCGATAATCGTCGCGAACCACACCGGACTTGCAGATCCGCATACGGTCGGAGCGTCTTTTCCGACGAGAAGAGTCCATTTTATGGTT
The DNA here is from genome assembly GCA_002308775.1 of Mageeibacillus sp. UBA1257. GTDB lineage: Bacteria > Bacillota > Clostridia > UBA1212 > UBA1257 > UBA1257. The sequence continues at coordinate 13,894 of DBVT01000002.1, read as the reverse complement.
TCAAAAGAGGTCATGAACGTTCGAGGCAGAAGGATTTTTTTGAAGGGTATGGGCTGCATTCCCGTAGACCGCGGGATATTCGATCTCGAGAGTGTGAAAAAGTGCATCGCCATTTTAAAAGAAGGGTACATGCTGGGAATATTTCCCCAGGGCACGATCGTGCATTCGGATGACGTGGACTCGATAAAATCAGGCGCCTCACTGATGGCTTTTAAGGCTGATGTTCCGGTGATACCGATGTATATAAGTCCGAAGGAAGGTAAAAAACACAGAAAAACAGTCGTGATCGGAGGTCCGATTTACCCTAAAGATGTGTCTCTGGGAAAGAGACCGTCAAATGCCGATCTAAACATTTTTACGGAAAATATCAGGCAGAAAATGGTCGAATGCAAGGACGTTTTCGATAACATATCCGGAAAGGAAAGCAAAGAAAAATGAAAAAAATAATCGTCGATCTGTACGGAGCGGATAAAGGCGCGAGCGAAGCAGCGGAGGGCGTCGCAAAAGCTCTTATGTGTGAAAAGGACATAACAATAATCGTTTCCGGAGACGAAGCGGAGGCAAAACAGCTGTTTGAAAGTCTCGGAAACAAATACAGTATCGATTCGGAAAGGCTGGAATTTTTACACGCCCCGAGAAAAATAACGAACGATGACAGCCCTGTAACGATCGTAAAGGGCGGCGAAGGAACTTCCATGGCAGAGGCTCTCAGAGCATTGAAGACGAGAGAGGATCTTTGCGGAATGGTCTCCTGCGGCAGTACGGGAGCCCTTTTGGTCGGATCGATATTCATCCTGGGACTGAAAGAAGGACTCAAAAAACCTTCTCTTGCGTCACTCCTTCCGACGAGCGACGGAAAGTTCATCTGCCTTGCGGACTGCGGTTCGAATATGGACTGCAAACCTGACGAGCTCGTAACATTCGCAAAGCTCGCGAGCAATCATATGAGGGAAGTATACAATGTAAAAGATCCCGCGGTCGCGCTGCTTTCGGTCGGAAGGGAAAACCACAAGGGCAACCTGCTTACTAAGGACGCGTTTGAACTGCTGTCAAAGGAGAACATCAATTTTGTCGGAAATGTGGAGCCTGACGCATTGTACACGGGAGAGGCCGACGTCATAGTGAGCGACGGATTTGCGGGAAATATTTTACTCAAAAATACGGAGATGACGGGAAATAATATTCTCGGACGAATCGAAAAGCTGACTTCGTGCGAGACTGACGAACACACTAAAGAAGTTCTGGCGAAAATAAAAGAGGAAATAATCCGCACGCACGAGTTCAATTCAAAAGGCGGCGCGATCTTCCTCGGCACGAAAAAGGTCATCGTAAAAGGCCACGGAGCCGCAAGCTCAGACACCGTTTGCTCATGCATTTTACAAATACTGGGTAAAAATCAGTTTTTCGCTCGCGAGAGCCAGTAAGGGATAAGGAACTGGATAGGCGGATGCAGGATCAGTGAAATGATATAGGACGCGATGTAGGGGAGCCCGATGAGTTTTCCCAGAGCGCAAAGACCCGCTGAAATACATATACGAAGAAGTGAAAGCGCAGCCATTTTTAATATAATGGAAGCGCTCATTTTTTTGAACGCGATGCATTTATTCAAAGTTATCGAAAGCGCCGTGAAAAACACGCCGGAGATCAGAATGACGGGCATGATATATTTCTCGCCGAAAACGACAAGGGAAACAATGACGGCAATATGGTTCAGAATATTCGCGATCAGGGAGAAGAGCAGAGTCCTCATAAAACGTCCGTAGATCCTGAGGGTGTCTTTAACCGGATTAAAATGAGACGACTCGTTTTTGTTTATGTATATAGTATCGATCGGCATTGTCGTTATCGGGAGGTTCATTTTGTCGATGTGCAAAAGGACGCTCATTTCATAGTCGTATTTGTTGCCGCCGACTTTAGACAACCAGTCGCAGTGCTCGATCGCGAATCCGCGAAGCCCTGACTGTGTGTCGTACAGGTAGCGCCCCGTCGTAGCGGTGTAGACGAATCTCGAAAGGTCGTTGCCGAATTTGGAACGCGCAGGGATGTTTTTACCCAGATTTCGCTCTGTAATGACACATGACGCGCCTTTTTCGAGTTCCTGTGCCACTCTGCAAATATCGTTCACGCTGTGCTGTCCGTCTGCATCCGCGGTGATGACAGCCTCTGAATCGGGGAACAGTTCCGGAAGTTTGGAAAAACCCGTCTTGAGCGCGGCGCCCTTTCCTCCGTTTTTTTCAAGCCTGACAAGTTCCGCAAATTCCTTTGTCTCGCGGAAAATACCGTCAAAATCAGCCCCGCTGCCGTCATCCACAACGAGTATGGAAAAACCTTTGCCGCTGAGTTCCTTCGCAAGATCTATTAACGTTTTATCAGGCATATATGCCGGAATGAGCACCGTTATTTTCATAATTCCTCCACGGAAATATATAACTTTTAAAGTATAACATAAAAGAGACTCCCGATACAAGGGAACTTTTCAGAGAAAAGATAAGTCTTGAATATATCTCAGAAAGAAAAAACACAAAAATATTCGCGATTATATATAATTATTTAAGTCAGTGGCTTTCGATGAAACCGTAGATGACTGTCAGGACTTCGCGCAGTTTATCATGCTCGGAGGTAAAAAGAGAATGCTTCGCGCCGCTCACGCAGTAATAATCGCAGGAGGGGATAGCTGAAGCGAAGTTTTCCTGGAAAGGACGTTTTATCGCGGTGTCGTTTTCACCCGTCAGGACAAGGCAGGGGATGTTTATCGAAGACGCCTTTGAAATGAGTGATTTTGAGGCTTTTATCGATTCGTACAGCCAGGAATTCGTATAACTTGAACCCTGATATTTTTCGTTGTCCGCGCGAAGGGAAAGGTTTCTTCTGAATCTCGCGAAACTTGTGTCTCCCGATTTCTTAAAATCAGCATCCGGGCTGAAAGTCGGAGCGTATTTGAAAACCGCCTCGCGGCCGTCGCGCCTGATCGATCTTTTTACGACTGAAAGAAGAATGCATTCAGTGACGCCTTTTGGAGCGAGGGACACCATCGGGGAAGCAAAAACCGCGCCTGAAATATTACTCGAAAAATCATTTTCCGCAAGCGCAAGAGCAGCGATCGTGCAGCCCATCGAGTGACAGACCAGATACGTTTTCAGAGCCCCTGAGAGGCCGAATACGACGTTTCGCAAAAAGAATGTAAAATCATTCACGTAAGTGTCGAAAGAGTCTATATGGGTCGTCTGAGGCGCTGAAAAGCCCCTTTGGGAGTATCCGTGGCCCCTGTGTTCGATCGTAAAGACGTTGAAATTCGATTTTACCAGGTAATAGGCGAGTTCCGTGTACTTTTCGGCGAACTCCGTAAAACCGATCGAGATCACAATGTTGGCCTTCGGATCGGCCGCCTTGTAGCGCATATATGAGATCTCTCCGCCGTCAAAGGATTTAAAATATTCGCGCGATGAAACGCCGGAGAGGAAAGCCTCCGTGGTCTTCATTCCCTCTTCGTACTCTTCCTCTGAAAATGGTTCGGGCACGGTAACGTCAGGCAGAATGTATTTTTCCGGCATTTTGTCAGTCACTTTTTACACCCCGCTCATTCGACAGATATCATATAATCGTAAACGTCCTGGCCTCCGCAAACGACGCCCGTTTCGATGAAAGGATATTCTTCTGTTATTTTTTCCGACAGTTCTTCGGCTGAAGACTCGTCTATATTACTGCCGTAATATATAGTCACGACCTGTTTGTCGTCGTTTTCGTTGATTCGTTTTACTGTTTCGAAAGCGACTGATCCGGGATCGCTTTCGACAGCCAGGATATCATCACCGCAGAGGCCGATATAGTCGTTCTTGCTTATCGTAAAACCGTTTATCATACAGTCTCTCGTTGCCTTTGTGACGAACAGAGTGGATACATTATTGCACGCGTATTTCATATCGGAAATAATATTTTCCGCTGAATCAGCAGGATTCATAATTGAAAGAGCTGCGATCCCCTCGGCAACTGTTTTTGAAGGTATCACGACGACATTCGCGTCCTTGTACGCTTCCGCCGACTGGTTTGCCGCCATTATCGAGTTTCCGTTGTCCGGCAGGCAGATGATGGTTTCGGCGTTCAGACATTCATACGCGTCTATAAAAGATTCCACCGACGGATTGTTAGTCTGTCCGCCGTTTATTATCACATCGGCGCCTGATGATTTCATATAGTCGATCAGTCCGTTGCCGTTTGCCACCGCGACCACCGCGACAGCCTTTTTCTTTGTTATGGGCGCCAACGGAGCGGAGCTGCTCTGGACAGACATGTTTTCTATTTTAAGCGCGAGAAATTCGCCGAACTGCTGTGCGTAATTTAAAATATCTCCCGGTTTTTTCGTGTGAACGTGGATCTTTACGCAGTCGTCGTTCCTGAAAGCGACCACGGATTCACCGTTTTGCTGCAGCCAGTCTGTGACGGCTCCCAGGCTGAATTTGCCGTCTTCGCGCATGTTTTTGTTCAATTTTATCAGGAAATCTGTGCAGTAGCCGTATTTCAGAAGGTCCTCGTCGTCCGTGAAGATCTGTTTTTCTTCCGTCTGGACCGCAACGTCTTCATCGTCGATCATATTTCCCGTAAGAGCTCCGTACATTCCTTCCGCGAAAAACACGATACCCGCGCCTCCGCTGTCCACGACTCCCGCTTCACGCAGGCAAGGAAGCAGATCGGGCGTCATCTCAAGCGTCTTCTTCATTTTGGCGATATACGCCTCGAAGAAATCCTCAAAAGTCGCGTACTCTCTGACTGATGCAAACTCCGCCGCTTCTCTTATAACGGTCAGCATAGTGCCTTCAGTCGGATCTATGACTGACTCGTAAGCCGCTTTGACTCCTTCTTCAAGCGCTTTTTTGAAAGATTCCACATCAAACGAGACAGTTTCTCTCGCGCCTTTCGCGAAGCCGAACAGGTATTGCGAAAATATAATTCCGGAATTTCCCCTCGCTGAGAAAAGGACCTTGTCGCAGAAAACGCGCAGATATTCGCCCGTCTTTTCGAAGTCCTCGGCTTTTACGGAAAGTCCGCTTTTTACAGTGTAAAACATATTCGTGCCGGTGTCTCCGTCCGGAACGGGGAATACGTTCAGCGCGTTGATCATCGACATGTTTTTCTTTATGTTAAGGCTGCCGTTTTTCAGCATTTTTCCCAGTAAAATGCTGTCAACGACTGTTGTTTCGTTATTTGCCATTAAGATATTACTCCTTGCCTACTATTGTCATTTCCTTCCCGACATAACAGGCGATTATCGTTCCGGGACCTACTGACGCTCCGACGATCGGTCCGATGTAGTTGATGTAGACATCTTTGAATTTTACGAGCTTGAGGATCTCGTCGCGAAGCTCTTCGGCGTCTTCAAGGGAATCCGCATGTGAAATGTAGAGCGTTTGATCTTCGGGATCGATGACTCCGGCGGCGACGTCCTGTGCGATGGCCTGTTTAGCGGCTTTGGAGCCTTTTACCTTCTTGTATGCGTAGTTCTGACCGATGGCGTCAGAGATGATGATGGGCTTGACTCCGAAAATATTTCCGAAGAAAGCTTTTGATGCTTTGATACGGCCCGAACGGCGCAGATATTCGAGAGTGCCGACAGTTGCGCAGTAGTTGTATGTAAGTTTGATCTTTTCAAGTTCTTCGACCGTTTCCGAAAGGGAACGACCGTTTGCTCTCATTTCTGATGCTTTCATCGCGAGAGAACCTTCGGAGAAGGTGCTGGCGAGAGAGTCGAAGCAGTAGATTTCAGCGTCGGGATATTTTTCCGTCAGCTTTTTTGCGACGGTTTTCGCAAAATTGAAGGAGCCGGAAAGAGCTGATGAACAGGCGACATAAAGCACGCCTTTTCCCTCTTTTACGATCTCTTCGAACGCTTTTTCAGTGTATTCGGGGCCGATCTGAGTGGTTTTTATTCTTTTGCCGTTCCTCATCAGATCGTAAAATTCTTTTGCGGATATTTCTTCCCAGTCGAGCAGAGCCTTGTGTTCAACTCCGTCAACGACGAAATTCATGGGCAGATAGCGCAGATCGTATTTCTCCCGCAGCGACCTTTCAAGATCCGATGTCGAGTCAGTAAAAATGACGAAATCCTTCATAAATTTCTCCCTTCAAAAATTACTTTTTCTTATAGTTCTCGATAATCTGTCTCATGTATTCTTTCTCTGTTTCGAGGTTGTCAGAGATCTCGCTGCCGTAGTAAAATGCCGCGCACAGTCCCGGTCCGATGTTTATACCGCAGCTCATACCGACTTCCGTTAAAATGATCTCCTTTGGACCGATCTCTTTTTGGATAAGTTCAGCGTATTTTTCGGCAAAAGCTTTTCTTGCCGAATGCGCGACGAATATTATCTGATCGTGCGGATCTTCGATCGTCTTTTTAATATATTCGATCGAAACGTCGAACGCCATCGCTTTGCCTTTGCATTTTACAAGCACTTCGCTGAGACCCTGCTTGTTAAAATCAGCCATCGGGTTGACGCCCGCCATCGTGCCGAAGAACGCCTTGAAGTTGCTTATCCTTCCCTTGTGAGCGAGGAAATACAGATCGTCCATGGGACCCATCTGGTGTATTCGGTTTTTGTTGGCGTTCATCCAGTCGGCGACTTCTTCGATCGTTTTACCCTGTTTTTTCTGTTCTGAAGCGAGGGCGATCAAAAGCGTCAGGGAAGTGGAATATCTGAGAGAATCAACGCAGATTATTTTTCTTTCGGGGTATTCTTCGAGAGCCGTTTTCGCAGCCAGAACAGACGCGGAATATGTGCCGCTGAGCGCTGACGAGAGCGAAACGCTTATTATATCCAATCCTTTTGCGAGATATTTTTTGTAGATCTCGACTTCTTTTGCCATGATCGGCGTTGACGATTTGAACTCGACCGACTTGTTCTTCATCAACCCGTAAAACTCATCCGGGGTCATCGTCTCCCAGTCGAGATCGACCTCTTTCGACTCTCCGTTCGGGTATGTGACAGTGCCCATTCTGCACTCCGGTATGCCGAACCTTTCCCTCAGCGGCGCAGTCATATCGCTTGCCGAATCGGGTATAATAACAAAATCTGCCATAATATCAATCCTCTTTTCTGTTTTTTTCAGCCATCAGCCTTTCGATGATCTCAACCGTGCCTCCGACCGTTTTAAAAGACTGCAGGTCCGTATTCGAAAAAGATATGCCGAATTCCTCCTCGAGCGACATCGCCATATACAAAAGCGTCACCGAATCGCACCCGAGATCTCTGACAAGCTCAGCGTCTTCGGTAAAATTCTCCACAGGCGCGTCATCTCCGGCGTTTTCAAGATATACTTTTTTGAGTCGTTCGAATGTATCCCTCATCTTTTCCTTCGTACCTTTCTGTCATTGCGTGCGCAAATACACACAATATAGTATATTATCATCAAAAAAGGGGATTTGTCAAACGGAAGCGCAGGCTTCGAATCGTTTCGGGAAGGGTCTGGTCTTTGCCAATGATCCCGGACGATGAAACGCAAAAGAAAAAGGATCGGCGTTTGGCCGATCCAAAAAATAAAAAATTGCGAAGCCTTTTTACGCATCCACGAATTCCGCGACAGAAGCGTCGTATTCATCCATGTTGTTTATGCGGAGGTGAGAATGGGCGCCTTTGTCGAACCAGACGAGGGACTTCTTTTTACTCGCGCAGGCGGAGAAAAGTTCCTCCGTTTTTTTCGGTACGGAGAAGAGATCCCGGCGACCGGCGATGAACAGAACGGGCACGTTGACGGACTTAACAGCCTTCAAAGGAGACTGCTTTTTTATGTCGATCCCGAGGCTCTTTTTCATCATCCTTCTAAGCTGGGAGAGGAGGGGCTGGACCGGTTTCTTTTCATATATAATGTGCTGCCGGAAAGACTCGTAAAATGTGGTGAAGCAGCCTTCCGAGATGATTTTCGAGATATATCCGCGTGTGTCTTTTTCCTTTGCCATAAAGCAGGCGGATGCGCCGATGCAGATGCCGTGGAGGATGACGGAGTTGTTTCCGAGCGTTTCTTTGGCGTATTTTGCCCAGGCGAGTACGTCATCGGCTTCTCTTATGCCGCAGCAGGAGAATTTTCCTTCGCTTTTACCGTGAGCTCGCGGATCGGCAAGGAGGAAGTTCGTGCGAATATTTTTATATCCGTCTGCGAAGAAATACGTGTACATGAGTGTCTCGCATCTTCCGGGGACGATGATCACGCAGCGGTCATAACCGAAGTCGAAATATTCGGCGTAAAGTTTGAGGCCGTCGCTTTCGATCGAGACTTCTCTTACAGCGCAGGAGACATTTTCTCTCCATTTAAGACCGATGTTCCACATGCGAAGGTGTTCTTCGTTCTCGGGAGCCGAGCATTCTCTGGCCCATTTTTCGGGCGTTGAACGAACCAGCTTATCGGCATAGATCCTTTTGGCGATCTTGAGCGTTTTACGGGAAACGAAAAGCAGCGGGATCAGCACAAAAAGCACAAGCGCAGCAAGCACGGAGCACACAATTATCAGGGCGATCTGCCACGGTTCCATCGAAAAAACACATCCTCTCAGACAGAAAATCTATTTAAAACAGCTATATGATACCATAAAAACGGCCAATTTTAAAGGGTAAAATGCGCTTCAAAAACCGGTTTGTCCTTTTTGCGGGCATATGGTATAATTTTACCGAAAAGGAGGGATAGGAAGATGTCCTATTGCTACAGATGCGGCAATCAGATCCGCGAGGGAGCGCAATTCTGTTCGAACTGCGGAGCCAAAGCGGTGACCGGACCTGCCGTAACACAATATACTCAGCCCGAGCCGGCAGTTCAGTCGGCGGTGATCGAAAACAAACCGATACCGAACAGTGCGTCCGCGATCGGGGACAAAGATCAAACAATGAGAAAAGCCTACATGAAAGGCGGTTTCGGATTCCTGGCGCTAATGTTCATTGCTCAGGCCATCGGATCGTTTGCCGCGATAATTGCCGTTTTTTCGGCAATTATCCCGGAAGTTTTAAAAATAACTCCTGAGGAGCTCGCAGAGGAAATCATACAGGGCGGATTTGCCGCGGCTATACCGGATGAATATGTCAATTTATTTATCGTCGCGTCGCTCATCGGATCTGCGCTCGGTCTGATCGTCGGGATGCTCATAATGAAGCTGATCAGAGGCAAAGCTCCCGCGCCCGAGAAGAAGAATCTGTCGTTCGGCGGTTTTGTAATATTTGCGGGAATAAGCTTCTTTGTTTGGGTCATAGGCGTAATGATCGGAAACTTCCCGACATTTATCGGTGAAAATCCGACGAGCATACTTGAGGAAGCAACGGGATTCGCGCTCATATTTGAACTTGTTTACAGCATAATCGGCGCTCCGATAATAGAGGAACTCGCATGCAGAAAGATCGTGATAGACGGCCTCAGACCGCACGGAGAGACTGTCGCGGTATTCGTATCGGCGCTGTTCTTCGGCATTTTACACGGAAACAGCGGACAGTTCTTCCTGGCGACATTTCTCGGCATAGTATTCGCGACATGCTACATTAAAACAGGACGCATCATTTACACGATGATCCTGCATTTCATGATCAATTTTACGGCGTCGATACCGTCGATCTTGTCGCTGTTCGGAGTGGATGACACAACGCTGACAATAATTCAGTTTGCGATCTTCGGCGTGGTATTCGTCTTCGGACTTATAGTGTTGCTGACTCGCAGAAAGAGCGACCTGCTCGTCATTCAAAAGCCGGAAGCTCCGAACGCAAACAGAGACGCTTTCAAAAATCCCGGCATGATAGTATCGCTGATCGCAGGCCTCGTGATGCTCGTTGCAGCGGACGTCACGTCGTATTACTCCAAGCTTATCCTGCTGCTTAATAATGCCGCAGCGGGAAGCGTTTTTGACGGCGGCGCACTGATGGCATATTTTGTTTTGGGACTCGTTCCGACACTGCTCGCGATAGGCGTTACGATAGTTATGTCAGTCACAGTCGGAAAGCACACAAAGCCTCCGGCTGAAGAGCCTCCTGAAGACACTCCGGAAGATCAGGCAAATGAGCCTGTCTACGCCGAGAGCACGTATGAAAACGCGGGAGAATGATCCTGCAAAAACGGTTTTTATTAAAGTAAAAAGATATTTGTCCGCCCGTTCTGAACAACCGTCGCAACGGGCGGCGTTTACGTAAAAAAGGACAAAATGAACGAAAAACACAAGAAAACAGCCAAAAATATCGCAATAGACGTAGCTTATGTCTCATTATTCGCGGCGCTCATCGCAGTGTGTACATGGATTTCTTTTCCCTTCGCGAGCGGCATCGCGGTCACTCTTCAGACTTTCGCAGTCATCCTTGCGGCAGCGCTTCTGGGATGGAAAAGGGGCACTCTTTCGGTGCTCATATATATCGCTTTGGGAGCCGTCGGAGTGCCTGTATTTTCGGGCTTCAGAGGGGGTCTTTCCGTGCTCGGAGGGGTCACGGGAGGATACATCGTCGGATTTATTTTTACCGCACTTTTAGTGGGAATAGTCTGCGAAAAAACGAAACTAAAAACGCTGCCGATGATCCTGTCAATGGCAGCGGGAATACTCGTATGTTACGCCTTCGGAACGGCGTGGTTCTGCATATATTTCCGGGGGGATAAAACGATCGGCTACGCGCTCCTCACATGCGTCGTTCCGTATATTCCGTTTGACGCGATCAAGGTCGCGCTCGCCAGTCTGATCGCAAAGCGTCTGTACGGTAAGATCAGATCATGATCGCACACAAACTGATCACATAAAAACCCATTCGCTTCATTCATTTGTCAGAACCGCTGCTCTCCGAATTATTATCCGAAGGGGCAGCGTCAATTATTCCTTCCTGTTTTACACCGGGGATCTCCTTTGGCGCAACTGCGGCAGGAACGGAAGCTTCAGCAGTGGCAGTCTGCTGATTCGCGGCAACAGTTTTCCCCTTTTTTGCCTTTTTCGGGAGAGATATTTCTCCTGATTTGTTCAGGAAAATTTTTACTATTATCGGACCGCATATCTCGTAGATCAGTGTGGCGCAGAGCACGACGGCTCTGATCTGCTGAGCGTAATCGGGGACAAGAGTTCCCGCGAGGAGTGAAAGACCGATCGCTACGCCGGCCTGTGGGATCAGCATAGGTCCGAGGTATTTCTGAACGGGTTTTGGAGCTTTGGAAACTTTTGCTCCGAGCCACGAACCGAAGATCTTTCCTGCGACACGGGCGAGGATATATATGATGCCGACAAGACCGACGGTCGGTACGACAGACAGTTTTAAATCAGCGCCTGAGACAACGAAAAAGAGCATAAACAGAGGGGGAGTGATGCTGTCCGCGAGTTTCAAAACGGAATCGCTCGCCTTTGTGATATTTACCAGCACCATCCCCAGAGCCATACACGCAAGCAGCTCTGAGACGCCGAGAAGCGTGCAAATGCCGGAAGTGACGAAAACAAAACCGATCGTCAAAGCAAGCCTGTTTCCGTCTTTTTTGAACCAGCGGAGGGGTATCGCGAACAGAGCTCCGAGAGCCGCTCCGATCGCCAGAGATTCTACGAGTTCAATGAAAGGATTCAAGATCGACATCGCGATCGAGGCCCCGGGATTTGTAAGTCCCTTTGAGATCGCGACTGCAAAACCGAAAGCGATAAGTGCGACGGCATCATCGAGCGCAACGACACAGATCAGAGTGTCTGTCACAGGCCCTTTTGCGTTGTACTGTTTGATGACCATCAGAGTTGCAGCGGGAGCAGTCGCGGAAGCGATCGCACCGAGTAAGATGGCAAATGACGGATCTGTCCCGAACGCAAGCAAAGCGCCGGTCACAAAAAACATCCCTCCGAACGCCTCGAAGATCGCGATCAAAATAGGAGCGATACCGATCCTTTTCAGGTAACTTATCTTGAAGTTCCCGCCGACGGAAAAAGCGATAAAAGCGAGAGCCATCTCCGAAAT
>DBVT01000002.1:452-1939 GCA_002308775.1 Mageeibacillus sp. UBA1257 | reverse complement strand
TCCGGCGACAAGATACCCTGTGACATTCGGCATTTTACAAAGCTTGGCAAGTCGGCCGAAAGCAAGCCCGGCGAAAAGCATTATCGCCAGATAAAGCAGAGTGTTCAAATGAGGCATTTCCTGTCAATCCTTCTTTCGTTCATCGGTGCGGGCGATCCCCTCTACAAAATCGACGGGCACGGTAAAAAGTATTCCTGTATCAGGCTTTGACAGGTCGCCTATTTCATCTTCAATGATTTTCTTGACTATTTCCGTCTGATCATCTTCGATGACGGTAAAAATCGTTTTATTGTGTTCCCTTTCGGGATCGAGAAAATTTCGCAATGAGCCGAGAAAAACGCCGTCGTGATATTCGCCTATGACTCTCGCCATACCCGTGCTGTCTATCACAGTCGCGCCTTTGATGCCGTTGTCGGCAAAGGCCTCGAGAACATTCTCCGTAAGGTCTGCCTTATTCAAAATCAAAACCAGAAGTTTCATTTTGTTCCACCTCTAAAAAATATGCTCCCTCGCAAAAAAGCGGGGAACGCGTATATTATACGACGAAAGGGAAGCCGGTGCAAGAAGAAGGTCAAAAGAGAAACGGGTGCCCGTCTTATTTTACCTGTCCCGCACTTGAAATCGGAAGAGCTTTTTGATATCATATAAGTATAAAAACACGACAGAAGATCGTCGGAACGGGAGGATATCATGAGCTCTGCTGACATAGCTTTTATCAGAACATGTAGGGAAATACTGGAAAACGGAGACGTCTGCAAGGATGAAAAAGTGCGCCCGAAATGGGAGGACGGCACGCCTGCTTATACAGTCAAAAAATTCGGCGTCGTCAACAGATATGACCTTTCAAAAGAATTTCCGCTTCTTACGCTCCGACCGGTATCGCTGAAGCTCGCGGTGGACGAGATACTCTGGATATGGCAAAAAAAATCGAACAANNAACAATATCAAAGATCTCGGCAGTCACATATGGGACAGCTGGGCGGATGAAAACGGCTCCATCGGCAAAGCGTACGGCTATCAGATGGGAGTCAAGCATATTTATCCCGAGGGTGAATTCGACATGGTCGACAGAGTCCTTTACGATCTTAAAAACAATCCCGCCAGCAGGAGGATCATGACCAATCTGTACAATTTCCAGGATCTTCATGAAATGGCCCTTTATCCGTGCGCATACAGTATGACTTTTAATGTTTCGAACGGGACGCTCAATGCGATACTCAACCAGCGCTCGCAGGATATGCTCGCCGCGAACGCCTGGAACGTCGCTCAGTATGCCGCGCTCGTGTATATGTTCGCGCAGGTTTCCGGTCTCAAGGCGGGAGAACTCGTTCATGTTATCGCGGACGCGCACATTTACGACAGGCATATTCCGATAGTCAAGGAACTGATCGAGAGGGAGGTTTTCCCCGCTCCGACAGTCGAACTCGACAAATCGATCACGGATTTCTACAAGTTCACGCCTGAGAGCTTCACGGTCACGAATTATC
>DBVT01000002.1:0-405 GCA_002308775.1 Mageeibacillus sp. UBA1257 | reverse complement strand
ACTTTTTTATCGGAGGTTTTGAAAAATGAATTTGATAGTTGCTGTCGATAAGGAATGGGGAATAGGAAACAAGGGGGATCTTCTCGTCAGGATCCGCGGCGATCTGCGGAAATTCGCGGAGCTCACATCGGGAAAGATCGTTATACTCGGATCGAACACTCTCGCGACATTTCCGGGAGGCAGAGTCCTCAAAAACAGAGTGAATATCGTACTTCATCCTGATCCGGCGTATGCGCCGGAGGGTGCGACGGTCGTGCATTCGATAGACGAGGCCGTACAGGAAGCCGCGAAATACGCGAGCGACGACGTGTTCGTGATAGGAGGAGCGAGCGTATACCGCCAGATGCTTCCTTACTGCGACAGGGCGTATATAACGAAGATCGACAAAAGCTTTGAAAAGGACAC
>DBVT01000036.1:2854-3535 GCA_002308775.1 Mageeibacillus sp. UBA1257 | reverse complement strand
CTCAAGAAGTGTTCCACTATCGTCAATTGAAAGATTTTTTCTAGTATCTTTTGCTTTTTGAGAAACGCCGGCATCTTCAACTATGCCCAAAACACTTCCCTTTAAAAGAGTCCATTTTCCATTTTCGAAGGTTGCTTGAGCAGTGACCAATTTGTTATCTGATTTCTTCTTTCTTTTGAAATAATAGTTGCCTTTGGGTATCTGTTTTGCGTCGCTTTTTTCTGATGCTTCAATAAATATTTCTTCTTTTTTCTCGCTTTTCGGAAAAACCACTGTTCCGTCTAACGCTGATAGTAATTGAATTGCAATGTTTACATCAAGTGCAAATAACTCAGTGTCAGAAATTCTACTCCTGGAAAAAATCGAATGAAGAAGTTCTTCCTTCTTATCGTAGTCGTCAACTAGTATTGCAAATTCTCTCTTTAATCCCGTAATATTACAATACCCATTATGTTCAAGAGTGTACATGCGCTTTTCATAATTATCTGCTCCTGTTCTGCCAATTTTGACTATTCCCTGAACTACTGTAGACATTAAATAAATTATTCCTTTTGACATTACTATTACCCCTTTGTCTTGTAATCTTGTCACTTTCTCGCGCTAATTATATCAAATATCAAGTTTCGTCCCTTTATTCAATCCATTTTTTCCCTACTCTATCCCTGCTAAATCCCTGATTAT
>DBVT01000036.1:2620-2811 GCA_002308775.1 Mageeibacillus sp. UBA1257 | reverse complement strand
CTGCCGATCGTGGAAGGGTCGGTGCTGGAGAGAGGCTGCTCAGTTGAGAAGACTACGGGAAGATGGTTGATGCCGCGGCGGCGCAGTTCGTAGCGCATGACGCGCGCGAGGGGGCAGACGGAGGTTTTGGAGATGTCGGCGATCCGGAGAAGCTCGGGATGGACCTTGTTGCCTGTGCCCATGCAGCTGAT
>DBVT01000036.1:0-2555 GCA_002308775.1 Mageeibacillus sp. UBA1257 | reverse complement strand
CACATAGTCGAACTTTGAGAAATCGATCGAGTCCTCGTTGTCCCTGCCGTAGAAGAATGGGTTTTTCGTGATGATGACGTCCGGGTTGATATCGAGGGCGCGGCGGGATGCGGCGTCCGTTTTAAGCTCGCCGACGGTGGATGAGAGGGCTATGAGCTGACGGTTTATGTTAGTCAGATTGACCGTGTCCCCGTCCGTAATGGTAAAATGGCCGATGCCGGCGCGAACGAGCGCTTCGAATACGTAGGAACCTACGCCGCCAAGGCCGAATAAGGCCACGTGCGTCTTTCTGAGGCGTTCCATTTTTTCAGGAGAAATAATCAGTCTTTCCCTTCGAAACCGCTCTGAGAGGCTCTGAGAGGCCTCTGCGTGCGTATTTGTCTGCTCATTTATATTCGATTCGTTATTTGTCATTGTGATCACCTTTTTTAATCGATTTATGACGCGCTGCTGTTGAGGTAAATTATTATCTCTCTCGATGTAGCAAGCTTTGTTTTTTTGCGGAAAGCTTCACTTTGCATCGTTAGAAAAATAATTTTACAGAAGGTATTTTAACAAAAAAAGAGGACTCTCACAAGTGAAAGCCCTCTCCGTTTTGTTTGGAAAATTTTGTTTTCTTATTTATCGGAATCCTTCTTGCCTTCGTCTTTCTCGTCATCCGACTCGAAATGTTTGATATCCCTGATCGCCCAGTTTTTAAAAGTGATGAGCGAACGGTCGAGCGATGTCTCTATCGTTATATCGTCGTCCTGGATCTTTACGACTCTGCCTACGATTCCGCCGATCGTCGTGACCGTGTCTCCGAGCATAAGCGAAGATCTCATCTGCTCTTCCTGCTTGCGTTTCTTCTGCTGAGGTCTGATCAGGACGAAATAAAGGAGCGCGAACAGACCGCCGTAAACGACTACCATGACTATGATCTGCACTGTCCTGTTGGCCATAAATTTCCGGAAGCCTGTAGGCTCGGGAGTCGCCGTCGGTGTATCTGTGTCGCTTCCCGTCGTTGTCGTGTCCGTTGCTCCGGTCGTTGTCGTGTCTGATCCTGTCGTCGTTGTATCTGACGCAGTCGCTTCCTCAGCAAATAAAGGCACATTCACCGTATTTGCGGCAAACGCGAACGAAAGCGCGAGCACCATTACGAAAGCCGATATTATAAACGCGATAAGCTTTCTGTTTTTCATTGATTGATCCTCCAAATCATTTATTATTGATCTTTTTTTCTATAGCCGAACTTTTCAAAGAACTCGTCCCTGAAATCAAGCAGGCTGTCGTTTATTATAGCACCTCTTATCGATTTCATCAAGTTTATCAGGAAATGCAAATTGTGCAACGTGCACAGCCTGAGTCCGAACATTTCATCCGTCTTGATCAAATGCCTGATGTACGCCCTCGTGTAGTTTTTACAAGCCGGACAGTTGCACTCCGGATCTATCGGTGTGAAATCTCTCGCGTATTTTGCATCCCTGACTATAACTCTTCCGTGAGATGTGAGCACTGTGCCGTTCCTTCCGAGTCTCGTAGGCAGCACGCAGTCGAACATATCGATGCCCCTTATCGAGCCTTCTATCAGATAATCCGGGCTTCCCACTCCCATGAGATACCTGGGCTTATTTTCAGGCAGTTCGGGCACTGTCTTGTCCAGCATGTCGTACATCAATTCCGCGGGTTCTCCCACGCTTAGTCCTCCTATGCTGTATCCGGGAAAATCCATCGAGACGAGGTCTCTGGCCGATATTTTACGAAGATCCTCGAACATGCCTCCCTGCACTATTCCGAACAGCGCCTGCTTCTCCGTGTTCTTGTGCGCTTTCTGACATCTTTCCGCCCATCTCGTCGTCATATACATCGACTTCTTCGTGTACTCATACGTAGAAGGATAAGGTGCACACTCGTCGAAAGACATTATAATATCCGCTCCCAGATTGTTCTCCGTCTCTATCGCAAGCTCCGGCGACAGGAAGTGCTTCGATCCGTCAAGATGAGAGCTGAAATACACTCCCTCCTCCGTTATCTTGCGCAGCTTCGCAAGTGAAAAAATCTGAAAACCGCCGCTGTCCGTCAGGATCGCCCTGTCCCAGTTCATGAACTTGTGCAGTCCGCCGGCTTCCCGGATCAGTTCATGTCCGGGCCGCAGGAAGAGATGGTAGGTGTTTCCCAGGATGATATCCGCTCCCATGTCCCGGACTTCTTCCGGTTTCATTGCTTTGACCGTGGCCTGGGTCCCCACCGGCATGAAGACCGGGGTTTCGATCACACTGTGCCGGGTCGTGATCCGCCCCCTGCGGGCTTTGCTCCGGCTGCTTTTTTTGATTAACTCAAAAGTCAGGGATGACATATCGTTTCTCTCTTTCGCTTGTTATAGGATCAGCATACAGTCTCCATAACTGAAAAACCGGTATTGCTGCTTCACTGCCTCCTCATAAGCATCCAGGATCTTCTCCCGGTCGTAAAAAGCGGAGATCAGCATCAGCAGCGTGGATTTCGGCAGATGGAAATTCGTGATCAGACTGTCTACGATTTTAAATTCGTACCCCGGATAGATGAAAATATCCGTG
>DBVT01000055.1:1780-4471 GCA_002308775.1 Mageeibacillus sp. UBA1257 | reverse complement strand
GTCTCAAACACCGAACACTTCGCCTGATACCACAGATCGTACAACTCGGATACGCGCTCGTCAGCGGCGACTATATCCACCGCTTCGTCAACCAGTGCCTTTATTCCTTTAGGCAGGTAGCCGTACTGTTTCCTTCCAGATATGCCGTTAAGCCGTAAAGCAATCTCGGAAATCTTTTCAAGAAGCTCTTCGCTGATACTGCTCCCGCCGCGAAGTTCCTCCACCAGCCGTCTGAATCGCTCCCGCATCTCCCTTGTGATCCGGTTCCGTATCTCAGTCTGCAGGTCGTAGGTCTCATAGATCTCGTTCCTGAAGATCTCCGTACCGAACAGATGACGGAGGTTGTCTATGCCTTTTTTCGTGAGATACCCCTGGCTTTTTGGATCGGTAGAATACAGAAGCATATGGATGTGAGGGTGGTGAGACTCGTTATGAAATGCCCCGTACCAGCGCATAGCGGTGAGCGGAATATGATGTTCCTTGGCGATACTTCCTATATTAGCTCCAATCATACTCTGCCAGCGCCCGGCGGAATTGTATCCGAGACGCTGAGCGTCCTCCCGTTTTATGGATATGATAAGCGAGTACACATTGCCGTCGTACTGCTCCAGCTTTCGTATCTCTTCGTCAAGATCTAGATCGACGCCCCCGGAGGTGAACAGCCCGTGCTCTTTTCCTCTCTTATCCACGCGCGGTCTTGTTGCCATATATTTTAGATAACCTTCGCTGCCGATGAGTTCAGGCGACCGTTCGAGAGCGAACGAAATGAATTCTGAAGCCGCGCCGACAGTTTTTTCGTCCAGGTAGAAACCGTACTCCTTTGTCTTTTTGATGCCCGGGTCGTCGACCGTTAGCTTCATGATGAGCTCCTGTTGCGCTTCAGTTTCCGGCTTCAACCGCTGGTCTCTCGGCAGTTTTTCAACGCCTTCGCGGGTGGCGATGTAGTTCATATAGCCGCCGAGACCCTTGCCTGAACCGCCTTTATAGTACCGGCATTTGACTATGACCCGCGGCATTATTCGTCACCTCCTTCACAGTTTGCAAGCGCGTCTTCGAACATGATACTCCCGTGTCGTTTGCGTATCAAATCGTACGCTTCGTTACGATATCTCTGAAGTTCTTTACGGTCGAGATTTTCAACCAGCATATCCGCAAACAAAAGACTCAGCACCGCCTGTTCACCGGCCATTTTGAATATGGTCGATGAGATATGATTCTCAACGTTTTTGATGTTGTCCTGCAGCACTCTGATCAGTTCCTGCGAAAGCAGTTCCTTATGCATCTCCGCGCCAAGAGACGCGGCGTAGTACCGGACCGCCTTTTCGACAAAATCCGATCTTGAACGCGAGTCGGAAGCGACGAGACTTGAGTCGATCATACAGTCTGCTTCAGGAGAAAGATAGAAATTGTAGCTTTTCTTAGGCATTTATACCTGTCCTTTCTGCGCAAAAAAGCGCAATCAATCCGCAATTATTATTTGAAAACCGCAATCATCCGGGTAACTGCAGAAAAACCCCGGAAATGCGTCGAAAACGGTCCGTACGAGCTGAAATTGCCCGTATTTTCTCCGTTCAGTCCGCTGTTGCGGGCTGATGTGAACCGGACCGCAACCGGTCCTTTAACCCGCTTCATTATCGGTCGGTCCCTTTAGGCGACTCTGATGGTCGTAACAGCTGAAACAACACATCGGCTCGTCGTGGAAGCTTCGGCTGCTTTTTTTCGTCAATCAAAACCCCAGAAATCGAGGCCAAAAATTGCGTACAATCGCTTCTAATCAATCCGGAGACATAATTGCCCGCCGGAGGACAAAGCGCCTTAAAACGCGTTCTGTGCGATTACTTCGTGACTGTTTCTCTCATCGGTCACATCCGACTTAACGATTTTACTGCACACAGCGTTTTCGCCGAAATCATCCGACGAAACGTCATCTGAAAAAGAAATATTGTCACCGTTATCCAGAGCAGCGTCATCCGCCTTTTTGTTCGTATTAAACGGCGGAACTGTAATGCCCATAGCAGCGTATCTTTTTACCATCGATTCGGATAGCGCAACTATAAAATCGTTGAGCCTTTTGTCCGCTTCAGGATCGTGTGTGAACTCGTCTTCATCGTCATATTCGTCATTAGAATCATCGCCGGAAATATTTGTTTGGATAATATCCGGCTCGCTCTGTGACGGTGTGACAGTGTGACAGTAAAAATTACACGGGGATTTTTTATCATCCGTACCGTCACACACACTTTCCGATGTGTTATCCGGACACTCGTTTTCACTTCCAATCGATTCAGTTTCAGACTGTTCCGCTTTACTTATTTCACTCTCCGAATCACAGAGCGTGACAGTAGTCTCAGATAATTGTCCCATATCGTTTTCTACCGTCACACCGTCACTGCCGTCACACGAATGCGGATCGTCGTCAAAAATGATTTCAGAAACACAGAGACCGGACTCGCCGAAAGACAGATTAGGACATTTGTAATTGTCTTCATTTTTGAAAATCAGAAGACGTGTTTCGCGTGTGCGTTTGCTGACAAAAGACATCCCGAGCGATCTTAAGTCTTCGTGATTCACAGTCAGTTTTTTTGTGATCTGCGCAGGGTATACGTCGTGATCAAAATACTCTTTTATGAGCTGCGACAGTTCGGTGGGAGCGTACTCGTATTTACCTGATACAATCGCGTTCCACGAAAC
>DBVT01000055.1:0-1740 GCA_002308775.1 Mageeibacillus sp. UBA1257 | reverse complement strand
TCTTCAGCAGTATGCCAGATACCGTTCCCATCCTGCATCATTTTTATTGTGACGGGACACACGTCTCTTCCGCTTATGACAAGTTTTGCGTCGGGCTTTCCCCGGTCCGGTCTTATCAGTTCGTATATGTCGTCGCAGACTCCGGCGATACCGTTCGAACCGGAAATTGAATTGTAACCGCCTTCGTCTTTTTTGTTCCTGTGATGAACAAGCAGAATGGAAACGTGATTCTCAAGGGCGAACTTCTGAAGAGGCATCAGTTCATCGTAATCCTTTTTGTAGATGTTGCCGCTGCCGCTGTCCGAACGGATATACGTCAACGTGTCAAGCACGACAAGTTTCAAATCAGGATGATCTCTTTTAAAATCTGAAATCACTCCGAGAAGACCGTCGTCAAGTTTGAAGACGTCTCCTGAAAAAAACACTCCCGGGAATCCTTCGTTGCACAGATTGTGCAGACGTCTCTGCAGTCGTTCCTCGTCGTCTTCGTAGCAGAAATAGAGCACTTCACCTTTATCCGTCGGGTAACCGAGGAATGGTTCTCCTCTCGCGATACTGCAGCAGAGATCGAGAACGAGAAAAGACTTTCCGGTCTTCGGTTCTCCGAACAGAAGAAGCAGTCCCTCCGGCATGATGTCGGACACGACATACTTTCTTTTTGCGATCTGTTTGTCGAAGAGTTCATCGCTCTCAATGGCGTTCAGGTGTTTTATTCCAATTGCCCCTTCTCTCATTTTTTGAAGAAACTCATTGAGTTCTTCTTCGCCGGTTTTCTTTTCCTCAGACATTGTTTTTCCTTTCTTCCGGATGGATGGTTTTAGAGTTGCTGTTCATGTTTTCCAATTGTGTACGTATCCTTTCAATTTGTTTTTGACAATAGGTGGCCACTCCGTATCGTGCGGTCGATATTATATCATCCGAACGCCCGTTCGTCAATACATTTGGACAATATATATTAGGACTATGTGATTACGTCCATTTTCTAACAATCTCTATTGTCAAAAGAAAAGGCACCGGATTTTTGTTCCGATGCCGATGGGATGACGTATTCTTTTTTCAGATCCCAGCTTATTTATTGTTTTTCTTAACGCGGTTTTTGAAACTGCCTTCAAGCCAGGATTCATATTCTTCCGAGGACATTGTTCCGGCAAGACAGTCGTCGCGTTTGTACGCAGCTTCCGCGTTCCAGCGGCGGAAGTCTTTTTCTTTTATCGTTCCCGCCCTGATACGGGCAAAGTAGCGTTTGTAATATTTCTTGTACAGTCTCCACGCATCCTCGGTGGAGATCTTTTCTTTGTACGCCTTCTCGGCGCCGACGGCCTGGCATGTGCGAACGGAACCTTCGACGGGTCTGTCGCAGTATTCGGCGTTGTAGTTGCCCCTGACGACAAAGTACTTGCCGCAGTTTCTGCATTTCTTTACGGTTATATCGCTCTCGAGCATTTTGAAGAACTCGTAGCTGAGCATATCGTATAAAGAGCGGACTTCGGTTACAATACTTAATTTCTGGGGGGAAGGATCGACTCTGTAGTTTTCATCCAGACCGTATTTCTTTCGGAATTCTATCAACTGTTCGGATTCTGGAGCAGCAAGCGAACCTGAGAAATACTTCATCATGACTTCCGGATGAGCGTATCTGTTGAGTCTGTACTCGCTTGTACTTGAATAATACGCCGGGATGTCTTTTATCTCGCAGTAAAGAGCATATCTCTGTACCGGTGTGTAACCGCCCAGGACTTC
>DBVT01000113.1 GCA_002308775.1 Mageeibacillus sp. UBA1257 | reverse complement strand
AAAATATTCCTCACTGCTCCGGCGGTGAAGAGGGCAGAGAGAAGATATAAGGAAGACATCGAAGCCGGCAGAACAGACGTCACTTACGAGCAGGTGCTCGAGGATATTAAATTCAGAGACAAAAACGACAGCAGCAGGGCATTTGCACCTCTTAAAAAGGCAGACGACGCGACATTGGTCGACAGCTCTGACATGGGAATAGAAGAAACGATGGAGGTTCTGCGCAATATAGTGCGCTCGAAAACGAAATGATATTTTACAGAATTTGCAGAGGTCTGTGTAAAATAATATGCAAGCTTTTTGTCTGGCTCAAAGTGGAAAATAAAGAAAAAATGATCCACGAGGGTCCTGTCATTGTCGCGGCGAACCACGAATCGGCTTTTGACGTCGCGATGGTCACGGTCTGGGCGAACAGAAAAATTTACTGGATGGCAAAAGAATCGATATTCAGATTCAAGCCTCTCGGAGCGCTCTTCAGGTACTGGGGCGGCTATCCTGTAAAAAGAAACAGTCACGATACGGGAGCCGCGGCGAAGACATTCGAACTGCTCGAAAAGGGAGAGGCAGTCGGAATATTCATCCAGGGCACGAGAGCGAGAGGAAAAGGAAGAGAAGTCAAGGCAAGACACGGCGCCGTGAAATTCGCGGAGAGAGCAGACTGTCCGATCATACCTGTCGCGGTAGTCGGAAAAGCGGGACTTTTCAGAAGAGTCAAAGTCATCTACGGCGATCCGATAACGATCCCGAAGGGCGAGTATTCAAACGACGAGTACAGGGAAATTGCCCAGAAAATACTCGACGGAATATATGACATCGTAGACAGAGAGAAAGCAAATGGAAATTATAAGAGTTGAGCACGCCGGATTTTGCTTCGGCGTCTCGAACGCGGTGAAGAAGGCTCACGAGGCAGCCGCGAAATACAAAGGCGTAAAGCCGATATACTCCCTGGGTAAAATAATCCACAACGATACGGTAGTCGCTGATCTCGAAAAGGAAGGCGTTATCACCGCGGAGGGATGCGATCAGATCCCGGACGGCGCCGCCGTTTTGATCAGGGCTCACGGGGTCGCGCCTGACGTATACAAAACACTCGAAGAAAAAGGCTGCGAGATAATAGACGCCACATGCCCTAACGTTTCCAAGATCCACGACAAAGTCAAACAGTATTACTCTGAAGGCTGCAGAATAGTCATCTGCGGCGACAAAACGCATCCCGAAGTAAAAGGGATAAACGGCATGTGTGACGGTACGGCTGTCGTGGTAAAGACAGCGGAAGAGGCAGAAAACGCGTTCGAAAAATTTTTTACGCGCGAAGAAAAAGTCTGTTTGGTCGCTCAAACGACGTTTAATGTGAAAATTTTTGAAAAAATCACAGATTTGGCAAAAAAAATCTTTGACAAATGTTTTATTTTTGATACAATATGCTTTGCGACGTCAACTAGGCAGCAGGAAACAGAGATCATTTCCAAGGATGTCGAACTTATGATCGTAGTAGGTGGGCGTGAAAGCTCAAACACGCGCAAACTTTTCGAGATAAGTTCGCAGAATTGTAACAGTGTATTTATGGTTGAAAGCGCAGCCGAACTGGATATGTCGCGGATAGTAAACTATAGTAAAGTTGGAGTGACGGCGGGAGCATCGACTCCTGAAAGCGTCATCGAGGAGGTTATTGTAACAATGAGTATGGAGAATCCATTAGAGAACAACGAAGTTGAGAATGTTGTCTCTGAGGCAGCGGAAGCAGTTAAAGAAGAAGCAGTCGCTGAAGTTGAGAAAGCGGAAGAAGCTGTGGAAACCGCGGTAACAGAAGAGGCCGAAAAGGCTGTTGAAACGGCTTGCGAAGTCAAAGAGGACGTTGCTGAATGCGCAAAAGAAGCCGCAGAAGAAGCAAAGGAAGCAGTCGAAGAAACAACCAAAGCTGCCGATGAGCAGGCAGAATCATTTGAGACGATGTTGGAAGAAAGTCTGAAAACGTTGACAAACGGCGAAGTCGTCAAAGGCGCTATCACAAAGATCGATTCAAAGGGCGTCTATATCGATCTCGGCTTCAAGTACGAAGGATTTATCGCGATCGACGAGTTCAAATCCATCGGCAAAGACGAAGAGCCCGATATCAAGATCGGCGACGAAGTCGAAGCTGTTGTTGTCAAAGTGAGCGACAAAGACTGTGAAGTCGTTCTGTCAAAGAGACGCGTTGATTACAAGAAAGAGACACAGGCCCTCGAAGACTCCTTTAATAATAAGACTCCGATCGAAGTAACCGTAACGGAAGCTGTTAAGGGCGGCGTTATCGCACACCTCGGATCAAGCAGGATATTCATTCCTCAGTCACAGCTCGACGTCAGATTCATAAGAGATCCTTCCACATACGTAGGTAAAAACCTCGAGGTCATAATCACATCCTATGAAAAAGGCCAGAAGGGCAGAACGAGGATCGTTGCATCGAGAAGAGTTATCATCGAAGAAGCCAGAAAAGCAAGTTCAGACGCATTCTGGGCAGACGCATACGAAGGACAGGTCCGCAAGGGCGTAGTCAAGAGCTTCACTCCTTTCGGAGCATTCGTTGATCTCGGCGGTATCGACGGACTCATCCACATCACAGAACTCTCATGGAAGAGGATCAGACGCCCGCAGGACGTTCTCAAAGAAGGACAGGAAGTCGAAGTCAGGATCATCGGTCTCGACAGAGAAAAGAACAAGATCTCTCTCGGTTACAGAAAGCCCGAGGATGATCCGTGGTTTGACGCAGAGAACCTCTACCAGGTCGGCGACGTCAAAGAAGTCGAAGTCGCAAGATTCGCTCCTTTCGGTGTATTCGTAAATCTCGCTAAAGATATCGACGGACTCGTTCACATTTCACAGATCTCCAACAAGAGGATCACAAGCGCAGATCAGGTCCTCGAGATCGGACAGAAAGTCATGGCTAAGATCGTTGACGTAGATATTCCGAAGCACAAGATCAGCCTCAGCATTAAAGATGTCAAGGCATATGATCCGGAGCCTACAGCTGACGAGATCGCTGCTGAAATGAACGGCGAAGACGGCGAGAAGAAGCAGAGAAGACAGAGAAGGAACAGAAAGGGCGAAAATTCCGAGGAAGAGGAATTCAAGATCGAAAACACATCGTCCGCGACTTCCATAGCTGACATTCTCGAGGCAAAGAAGAAAGACTGATAAACAGTCGCGCATGATAGCTTTGAAACACAAAAACGGTCACTCAAAAGTGGCCGTTTTTTCTTGACTTTTTAATAAAGATAAGTGATAATGTAACTGAATATAATAGATAAACGGAGGTTCTGTAATCGTATGAAGAAGAATGATCTAAAGAGGTTGATCGTATTATTAGCAATGGCGGCGCTTGTTATCGCTGCTCTCGCACTGACCGGATGTAAGAACGGCACGGACGGCAATGGTGATCTTGCCCCGACTGCGGTGCCTACTGAGGCTCCTGAAGTTTTTACAATACCCACTGATTATGAACTCGGCGCATGGACGCAGAAAGCCTGGGAAGGCAGCGTGGTCTATTGGGAGCCTGTCACATTCGTAACGGATATAAACGGCGAGATGCCCGAGCTTACGCTTATGTACAAGCCTACGCAGATCCTCGAAGTCAGAATGGCTGACGGATTCGAGCGCATTGAGGAAGGCAGAGATTACCAGTACGACTGGCAGACGAACACCTTCTCTCTCGGGAAAACGATCACGCTTACAGAAGGCAGAGATTACACGGTTTCCGAATCAGGAAAGATTACACTGAAATATTACAAGCAGCTTCTTCAGGTAACGACATGGGAGTCGCTCCATCCGAAATACAAAGAAAACCAGGCGCACGACTGGCTGCAGATGCCCGATGACCATTCGAGGTATTTTAACCTGTACAATACTCTTTATAAATCCAGGATATACGTGACATATGTTCATCAGGACGACTGGGGAGACAGTTACGTACCTAAGTCAGAGCTTTCGAAACTCCCGAGAATGAAGAAGATGCTCATTGACAAGCAGGATCTCAATTTCGTTATTTACGGCGACAGTATCGCGACAGGTGCTGACGGAACGGGACCCGATGAACTCGTTATAGATGTTTCAAACGGAAACGAGATTAGCTATAAAGGAAACAGCGCGCCTCATACGCCCAGCTGGGCTGAAATGACCGTCCAGACTCTCAGACAGCGCTACGGCTACGATAATGTATTTAAGATCAACAGAGCAGCCGGAGCGAGCGAGAGCGTCTGGGGCAAGAACAACGCGGATATACTCGTCAATCCTAAGAAGCCTGATGTCGTTGTGATCGCTTTCGGAATGAATGAGAACGGAAGATCTGCCGCAGAGCACAAAGGATACATAAACAGCATAATCGACGAGATCCACGCAAAGAATCCGGACTGCGAATTCATTTTGATGTCTTCGATGGAACCGAATCCCGAACTCGGTCACACGAATCTCTCCGATTTCGAAAAAGCTTACTACGAGATCCAGGCAGAGAGAACAGATCTGCATATCGCCGTATGCCCGGTGAACTCCGTGTTCTGGGCTGTGATCAACAGAGGAAAGCTCTTCACGGATATATCTTCATCGAACTTCAACCATCCGAACGATTTCCTTATCAGATTGTACGCGATGACGCTGATCACGACACTCGGAATGTAAAGACGGATAAGCCTTGGTAATAAAAAAAGAATGCATTTTGAAAGATCTGCATTCTTTTTTATTAAAAACAACAGAAAGAAGTGAATAACATGAGCATGACAGAAATACCTTCATCATACGACAGGAAAGCCTGGACTTCGAAGATCTGGGAAGGGAGTATCGTCTATTGGGAACCCGTGAGTTTCGTTACCGACATAAACGGAAAAGTTCCTCCCCTCAAACTGATGTACAAGCCGGATAAAATACTCGAAGTGAGAAGACATGTGAACTTCGAAAAAGTCTACGAAGGAAGAGACTATATTTACAACAGGCGCACGGGCAATTTTACACTGCCGGAGACGATAAAGCTTGTAAAAGGAAGAGACTACGAAGTCGAAGAGGACGGAACGATAAAAATACTCTATAAACAGATGCTTCACTATACTGACTGGGAGTATATGCATCCGAAATACAAAGAGGGAGAGGAGCACGACTGGCTTCAGATGCCTTCGGACCATTCCAGAAAGTTCAATCTTTTCAACACTATCTCGACATCGAGAATCTACGTGACATATACGCACAAGGACACGTGGGGAGATGCGTTTGCGCCGAAGGACGAGACGAAGCATCTTCCGAGAATGACAAGAATGCTCAAGGACAAAAAAGATCTCAATTTTGTCATTTTCGGAGACAGTATCGCTACAGGCGCGGACGGGACAGGCCCCGACGAGAAGGTCATTGACGTGTCAAATAACAAGGAGATACAGTACAGGCAACATTATAAGCCTTTTACTCCGAGCTGGGCTGAAATGACCGTACAGAGCCTCAGAGAGGCATATTCGTACGATAATATCAATAAGATCAACAAAGCGGCAGGCTCAAGCCACACCACATGGGGCGCGAAATACGCAGACGAGCTCGTGAATCCGGCAAGACCGGACGTTGCAGCGATCGCTTTCGGAATGAACGAGAACTCTTGTCCCGCTGAGGATTACAAGGAAAGGGTCATAAAGATCCTCGATACTATCCACGGTAAAAACCCGGACTGCGAATTCATCCTCGTATCGTCCATGGAGCCTAACCCCGAACTGGGGCACACTTACCTCGCGGATTACGAAAAGGTGCACTATGCACTCCAGAAGGAAAGAAAAGACCTTCACATAGCGGTTTGCCCGCTCAATTCGCTCTTCTGGGCGGTGATCGGAAAAGGCAAACATTTTACGGACATCTCATCAACGAATTTCAATCATCCGAATGATTTTCTGATCAGAATGTATGCGATGGCGATGACGGCGACGCTGGGAATATAGTCGCCTGAAAAACATATTATTAAAAAGGAGACGCGGTTATGGCAGACAGGTTTCACTATTTTTACAGTTATTGTGACGGTATAACGGGCGATTTTATGCCTTTTTACCATGACGGAGAGTTTCACATTTTCCACATCGCGTGGAAGGACTGGGGACACATCTCAACAAAGGATTTCGTGACATTTAAAGAGTACGAAAGAGCAGTCGTTCACGGAGAGCCGGAAGATCCTGACTGGGACTGTTTTACGGGAAGCGTGATAGAAAAAGACGGAGTGTTCCATATGTTCTATTGCGGACACAATGATAATAATGTAAAGCTGGGATTGCCCTGGGAAGTTATGCTGCACGCGACGAGCACAGATCTCACACACTGGGAAAAGGACAAGGATTTCAGACTGCCGTGCGACCTCACAAAATACGCTCCGAACGGATGGAGAGACGGATTTGTCGTCTACGACGAGGCAGCAAAGATATACAAGATGCTCATAACGTCCGCCACTAAGAATCCGATCCACAAACGCTGGGGATGCATAGCTCTTGCGACCTCCAAGGACCTGTTAAAATGGAAAGTCGAAGAGCCGCTGTACGCTCCGGGAATATTCGACGCTCACGAATGCCCCGAAATGTTCAAATGGGGAGACAAATGGTATCTCGTATTTTCGACATTCACCCGCTGGTGGGAAACGCATTACAGGATCTCAGACAGCCCCGAAGGGCCGTGGGAGACGCCCAAATTTGACGATCTGTTTGACGGAAGAGCATTTTACGCGGCGAAGACAGTGAGCGACGGAAACAGAAGATTCATAGTCGGCTGGACGGCTGCGAAGGCAGAACCCAAAGACGACATAAAATACGGCTGGGGAGGCAATCTTACAGCCCATGAGATCATTCGGGACAAGGACGGCACCCTCAAAGTAAAAATGATCCCCGAGATCGATGCCACTTTCACGAAGAGAAAGAAAGTCAAAGCGGGAGATCCCGTCGGAGAAGGAAACTTCGAACAGAGAGGCAGAAAATTTTTTATTGACGCGTCTCATTCGTATCTTTCGGTGCCTCTTTCAAAGAGCGGAGATGCCTGCGTTATAGAAGGAAAAATAAAGATGGAAAAGGGGACCGGAGCGGCCGGGATCATATACAGAGCGAATTATCCCAAATATGACAAATGGTGCGCTCTGAGGATCGAACCGGAAAAGCAGAGAATATATTTCGACAGATCGAACAAGTTCTTCAACGACCAGTTCTACGACGAGACGAGACCGCTTCACCCGAGCAAAAACGGCGTATATACGGTGAAGATCTTCTGCTACGGCACGATATGCGTAATGTACGTGAACGACCGGGTGGCTCTTTCCGTGAGAAATTACGAGTATCTGGACGGTCAGATCGGTTTCTTCTGCGAAGAGGGCAAGGCGGAGCTTTCGGGGTTCAAAGTGAGAACATTGTGATCCAAAACCGCGATATAAACGACAAAGAGGAGATCGGCCATGAAAAATGTAAAAAAATATGTAGATGATCTGATGAGCAAAATGACTCTCGAAGAGAAGATCGAGATGCTCGAAGGAAAAGACGGCGGCCATATGCAGGGCGTCGAAAGGCTTGGGATACCTGATTTCAGACTGTCTGACGGACCTTTGGGAGCGCAAGGGGCTACGGCATTCCCTTCAGGCATAGCACTCGCCTCATCGTGGGACAGAGATCTCGCGAGGAGATACGGCGAAGCGCTCGGAAACGATTCGAGAGCAGTCGGAGTTGATTGCATCTTAGGCCCCGGAATAAATATAATCAGAACGCCCCTCGCAGGAAGAAGCAGCGAATATTTCAGCGAGGATCCGTACCTCACGGCTGAGATGGCGGTCCCCGAGATCGAAGGTATCCAGTCCAAGAAGGTAATGGCATGCGCAAAGCACTACGCCGCGAACTCGATGGAGAATTACAGAACAGCTTCGATGTCACTGATGGATGAGAGAACATTGAGAGAGATATATCTTCCCGCATTCGAAGCCGCAGTAAAGAGAGCTAAAGTCGCGACAGTGATGAACTCTTACAACGGTCTCAACGGAACCAGGACGAACACGAGCAGACATCTCAACTTAGACATTTTACGAGATGAATGGGGCTTTGACGGATTCAATATGTCAGACTGGGGAGCAGGACAGGGACATCCGAAGGAAACATTGATGAACGGACTCGATCTCGCGATGCCTGTCGGTGAAATGGGACGTCCGGCAGTCACGAAAAAAGCAATTGAAGAGGGTTCCGTCACGCTCGAAAGAGTAGATGAAGCCGTGAGACATATCCTCACAAAAGCCGCCGAATTCGACATGCTCGAAGGAAAAGACAGGAAAAAAGGCTTCAAAAAAGGCAACGCATTCGTTAAAAAGGTCTGCTACGACACTGGCGCCGAGGGTACTGTTCTGCTGAAAAACAACGGCGTTCTGCCTCTCAAGGACGGAATAAAGATCGCTCTCATGGGTCCGAACGCGGTCAATACGGAAAGCGGAATACTCGGAAGCTCTCACGTGGACTGCGACGTGATCTCTCTCTTCAAAGCGATCA
>DBVT01000024.1:5035-7432 GCA_002308775.1 Mageeibacillus sp. UBA1257 | reverse complement strand
CTTGTCGCTGCGATATTATTCGGTTCGTTTGCCGGATCTCTGTCGTTATTCAAAGTAAGATCATTCGCCGTGACTACGGAAAAGGACGAAACAGCTTACTCATATTATCTCTACGACAGCTATGAGTCATCCGGAAACAATTTCGGATTCAACGCCAATCTTGCCAACACTTCCGCGTCATATATCAGCCCGGACTCAAAGGTGAGATCGATAGACTGGAACGTGCTTTCGGACGGACATTCTCTGGAAGTAAAATCCTGCGATTTCAGATGGTGGAGCCTCTCTGTTTTCGCGGAGGAATTCCTCGTCGGATTTGAATTTTCATCTGTCACAGACAATTATACGAACACTCTGACATACTGCATAAACACGCAGGACAAAGACACCGGCACAGAAGGTCTTGGCGGCTTCTTACTCAAGATCGTCCCCGAAAACGGAAAACCCGTTGTAAAAAACAGAGAAAACAAGTCAGTTTTGACCCTCGAAAACAAGACAAAGTACTCTTTCCTGATCGTTATGAAGAGGGCTTCCGAAACATACGACCTTTTCATCAACGGCGACCTGTACGGCGGAAATAAAATGAAGAGCCCATGCTACTGCATCAAAGGTCAGAGGGTAAACGCTGTTGCCAAGGATGACGAAAGCACATTCATGCTCGATAACCTCAGCATTTTTACGCCGAAAAAATACAGCCAGGCATTCTCCGCGCAGGACAAGATGGACGAGCCCGAAGTGAAGTTTCCCGATTACGAGGAGCAGACGAAAACATGGGTGTTCTTCAACGACACGAGAGTGAGATCTTCTCATGACGTGATCGCGCAAAACAACACGTACTATATCCCGCTTGAGGATTTCATGAAGGCAATCGGAGGATCGTGCAAAGAAAAAGACGGAACGGTCACTTTGACGGCTCCCGGTTTTTCGGCAGAGGCTGCTTTAGACTCCGCGACGGGCACAGCGAACGGAAATACGGTCTCCTTCAACAACGCCCCGATCAAAAGCGACAGGGTGATATATGCTCCGCTCAATATGATCAATGTCATGTTCGGGCTGAAGGTATTTTACGACGCGGCGGGAGATATGATCGTCATTTCAAACAAAGAATACGCGACTGACGATATTCTGAGACTCGTGAATTGCAGATTCTATATGAACGGCGAGCCGTATTACGAACTCAGCTTCAATAAATTCGATATCGCTTATCAGATCTCCAACGATTATTATGGCTATTCGAGTTCATATCCGAACGAAAAATACACATACGCCGCCGCGGAAAGAGCGATCAAGGCTCTCGCCGAGAACGGTTTTACCTCTATCAGACTGTTCTGCATCTGCGGAGACGACACTGCTCTCTTCGACGAGGATGAGAAAGTAAAATACTACCTGATCATGGACAGCATCTTCGATCTTTTCGACAAATACGGTATCAGAGCAAATGTGGATCTCGGTCTTTTGAACAACCACTTCATCGCGAAGGAATATGTCGAGGGCATCGGCTGGATATCCAAAACGGAAACAACAGCCGATCTGGTCGCCTTTGATAACAGCGAATCAAGGCAGGTGCTTTATAATTATCTCGAAGAATTCATAGCGAGATATAAAGACAGAAAATCCGTGCTCATGTGGGAGATCAACAACGAGGGCAATCTGGGAGCGGATATCGGTCAGGGACGCGCTCCCGGTTATTCTCTTTTGCAGCTTGGAAAATTTTACGAAGACGTCACGAAAAAGATCAAATCGATAGATCCGAAGCATCTTGTTGCGACGGGCGACGCCTGCCTCAGATCTTCTCAGTACCACCTCTTCCTCGCTACTATAAAAGGTGAAGGCAACGACTGGTCGCTTGATTCCTACGAGCAGAAAATGAAGGCCTTGTGGCTTATCAATTACGGAGTTGACGTCATCAGCTCTCATACTTACGGCGTAGGAGCCGGAGAATCCGGAATCAAGGCCGCGGACGATACCGATGCGAATAAGGTCATTTATCTCGATTACAGCGACGGAATAGAAATGGCCAGAAAACTCGGGAAAGGTTTTTACGCGGGAGAGTTCAGCGGAACGACGCCTGTGACTGATATGAGCATCAGAAAACCGGAGATCGCGGAATACCAAAAAACATACCTCGATCACGTTATCGACGAAGGCGTTCAGCTCGGACACTGGTGGACTTTTGAATCGAACAGGCAGGGCTTCGGAGACGACGACACGTGGAACGTTTCTCTGGACAGACATAAATTCACTTTCGACGTGATAGCAGAGGCAAACAGAAAACTCAAAGAGAGATATATCGTGAACGGAGCTGCAGCCGACAATACGGTTGAAGCAACATCGACGCTCACCGTCAGCGACGATTACAGTGAAAACGAGAAAAAAGGATGCAGATCTTCCCTGTCGCCG
>DBVT01000024.1:4571-4941 GCA_002308775.1 Mageeibacillus sp. UBA1257 | reverse complement strand
ATCGTCAGACTGTTCGTATCTCTCGCGGCAATTGTCATAGTTGTATGCGTTTTAACGTCTTGCAGCACAAGGCCTGTCGAACCGAAGGTCACGCCTACGCCCGCGGTCGATGTAGAAGGAAAACTTCAGATCTACTGTTATTCCATTGGTGCGGCAGACGCGTTTCTGATCTATACGGAGAACGGCACGGTCTTGATCGATACGGGCGAGGACAACACGGATTCGATCGTATATGACTACATTAAGAAAAACGCAGACAAGAAGATCGACTATATCATCATCACGCATTTCGACAAAGATCATATAGGCGGAGCCGAAAAGATCATCAAAAAGTGCGAGATCGGAGAGATAATTCGCCCGAAATACGTCA
>DBVT01000024.1:2875-4494 GCA_002308775.1 Mageeibacillus sp. UBA1257 | reverse complement strand
CCCATGAAGGACTATTACGACGAGGACCAGAGCAACAACTCTTCTCTCATTATTTCCGTAAAATACGGTTCAAAGAGCTTTCTTTTCACCGGTGACGCTGAAAAAGCGAGGATCTCGGAATTCCTCACTTATCACACCGAAAAATACGATTTTCTCAAGATGCCCTATCACGGCAGATGGTACAAGGCTCTCACTTCCCTCTGCCAGATCGTCGATCCCGAATACGCTGTCATCACAAGTTCTGACAAAGAGCCCGAAGACAAAACGACGATCGCCCTTCTCGACCAGAGCAATATCAATTATTATCTCACCAGATCAGCCCCCGTCATCGTAAAATGCGACGGAACAGATCTCAGTGTCGAATATGTAAAATGACCGCGTAAATAATCATAAAAAAAACTGCCTGAAAACATTTTAACCGTTTTCAGGCAGTTTTTTTGTTTCAGTTTGGATCAACCCGTATAAAGTGCGTCCTGCGCGGTCGCCCAATAATCGGCCGATCTGTTTTTACCCATGCGAACGTATTCGGCGTTGATCTCCATTATGCGTTCAAGCATCCATTCGTTCTGGTGGATGTCATTGTAGAGACCGACTTCGATGCTTGTGGCATCCTCTATTTCGCAGACGCGGCCCCAGCACCAGTCAAGACAGATCTGACATCCGAGGGACTGCATTGTGGATACGACATGCTCCCAAACATCGACC
The DNA here is from genome assembly GCA_002308775.1 of Mageeibacillus sp. UBA1257. GTDB lineage: Bacteria > Bacillota > Clostridia > UBA1212 > UBA1257 > UBA1257. Next base: position 3,789 of record DBVT01000024.1, on the reverse strand, counting down.
TCCTCAGGCGGATCGTCCGTTGCGCTGTATGTTGCAGGGCCGAATTCACCTACGTAAAGACCTTTTTTGAGGGCCTTGGCGGCTTTTACCATATCGGCCATTCTGTCAGCGTCACCCGTTCCGTAGATGTGAAGGCTGATCGTATCGAGCTCTCCGGGTGAATACAGTGTCAGCGTTTCGAGAGTTTTTTCATAATCGTCTAACGGATACCAGCTGTGATAGTGCCTGAGCGCCCATGAAGAACCTCTCGGCGCCGAATCTCCGCCGCAGATCATTCTGTATTCGTCCTGCGCTCTTATTGCCGCTCCGATCTGTGTATAATAAGCAGTGAGTTGAGCCGTCGAATGCGGTACTCCGTGTTCCTGTCCCAGGTCTACTCCGAGATTTCCCTCGTTTCCGATCTCCCATGCCCAGATCGCGGGAGAATATTTGTACCTTCCTACAATATCCGTAACGTATCTGATCGCAAGCTTTGTGCCTTTCGCGTCAGGATCGCCCAGAACTGACATATCTTCCCCGCTATACTCATAAAATGCGCCGTTTGACCACATCAGCGACGCGATAATTCCCACTTCGTATTTTTCCGCGAACTTGACTATCCTGTCCATCGCTTTATAGAAGCGCGCCGGAGTATCAACATATTCCGGAACCTGGTAAGCGAAAAATATTCCCATCATCATCCTTACGCACGGTATGCCCGTATCGTGGAGATTTTTGAAATATGCCTCCAGATTTCTGATCTCCGCCATTCCGCCGTTCAGCCTGAGCGACCTTGAAAATCCTCCGTGCCAGTTAACACCGAACGCGTAAAATTCTTCCCCGTTCAGCATTATCACGCCGTTTTCATCGACCTGAAGGCCGTAGTTCTCGTAATTCGTTTTTATGATGCCTTCATAGGCATATTCAGGCGCAGC
>DBVT01000024.1:2621-2758 GCA_002308775.1 Mageeibacillus sp. UBA1257 | reverse complement strand
GTCGGCGTGTCTGTCGGCAAAGCTGTCGGAGCTTCCGTAGGCGTCGCTGCAGGAGTTTCTGTGGGAACTTCCGTATGCACCGCAGTCGGTTCAGACGTAGGCGCGTCAGTCGGCGTATCCGTCGGTGCGTCAGTCGG
>DBVT01000024.1:1118-2567 GCA_002308775.1 Mageeibacillus sp. UBA1257 | reverse complement strand
GGCGTCGGACTTTCCGAAATTACGTTCTTACCCGCGCAGCCTGCAAAAAGCGCGAGAGCGAAAAATGACGCAAATAATATTGCCAAAAGTTTTTTTCTCATATTCTTTCCTTTGTTTTGATGAGTTTGATGATATTTTTAACTGTAAAAGCGAGGTTTTCGGCACTTTTCGGGGCGCTCTTCTTAAAATCCTCGGCAAGCCTGTTGATCGTAAAAACGCCCGTAACTCCCAGATCGTACATTCTCTCTATTTCTTTGTCAAGCGCGCCGCCCGCGAGAACGATGACCGGAACGTTCTGTTTTTTTGCTCTTGCAGCGACTCCGCTGATGACTTTTCCTCTGATGCTCTGACCGTCTATCCTTCCCTCTCCGGTGATGATATAATCCGCGTCCTTGATGATCGAATCGAAATCGGCAAAATCGAGGAGCGTGTCTATTCCCGGCTTTAAAACAGAGCCGAAGAACGCGACAGTGCCTCCTCCCATACCGCCCGCGGCGCCTGAGCCTTCGATGTACGAGATATCCGTTCCGAGATCGCTTTTTACCTTTTTGCAGAGGTGGATAATGCCTTTTTCGAGCAGAGCTATATCGTCCTTTGACGCGCCTTTCTGAGGTCCGAAGACCTGCGAAGCACCGCCGGGCCCGAACATCGTATTTTTCACGTCGCACATGGTGATGAATTCGATCCCTTTCAGATAATTAAAGAGATTTGATCTGTCGATCCTTTCGATCTCTGAAAGAGTGCGTCCGACGGGCACGAATTTTTCGCCTTTTTTGTTAAAAAACTCAACTCCGCACGCGCACGCGGCTCCGCAGCCTGCTTCATTTGTCGCAGATCCTCCGAGGCAAAGTATTATCCTCTTTGCGCCTTTTCTCGCGGCATCATTAATGAGCTGTCCGACTCCGTAAGTCGTCGTTTCGAGAGGCTTTTTTCTGTTTTCGACAAGCGGAAGACCGGCGCACGCGGCCATCTCGATGACAGCCGTTTTACCGTCGGAAGACAAAGCGTAAAATGCCTTCGTCTCGTCAAAAAGCGGTCCGGGAACTTTCACGTAAACCTTTTCGCCGCCGGAGATAGACAAAAATGCATCAGCGGAACCTTCGCCGCCGTCAGCGATCGGAACAGTCGTGACAGACGCTTCAGGCATCTCTTTTTCTATGCTGCTTTTTACTGTTTCACAGATCTCGGCTGAGGAGAGAGTGCCTTTAAATGAATCGGGAACAACTACGAACTTCATAAAACTCTCCCTTATTTTATATCCGCAAGTTCGACTTTGAACTGCTGGGAAGTGTATGCTGTTTCACCGTTTTTCGTATTGTATATGCACACCGAATCGGCGCATCTCGTGATGCCTTCTCCCCGGTAGTTTTTGATACCGTACCAGACGGCTGTGGCGCCCTCGATGCCTGAAATGTCTATTTCAACAGTGTTTTTATCAATAAGTTTCGG
>DBVT01000024.1:0-992 GCA_002308775.1 Mageeibacillus sp. UBA1257 | reverse complement strand
GCCCCGTAAAAATCCTGAGCCGCGGCGTCAGCGAGTCTCTCGCCTACTTTGAGTTTTTCGTAAGGGTGCTCGCCCTGCGTATTCAGATTGTCTCCTTCGGCTGCCCATTCAGGGAAAAGGCCTGTGTCCAGAGTCGTGCATGAAGTGTATTTTTCGACTTTGCCGTTCAGCCCGCTGACTTCGTCGCGGCAGAGCGCCCACTGTTCGTCAGACGCGTTTCTCGGAAGTTCGACTGCCGCCCAGTACAGATTCGGATTCTGGAATTCAGATCTCCATTCGGCTATAAGCTCTTCCAGTCTCTCTCCGTATTTCAGATAGTCTCCTTCGCCCTGGTACCAGCACACACCGCGCACTACGAGCCTTTTTACGGGGTTTACAACGCCCATATACCATTCGCCCGTTGTTCTCCATGCGGAGATCGGAGTGGCTCCCATACAGGCGCTGATGACGCCTACAGGCACATTATAGAGCTCGTTCAGCCTTCTGGCGAAGAAATATCCCGTTGCGCTCCATCCGAGTATTTCCTCGGGCGACGCGCACTGCCACAGTCTGGCGGAAGAGAGATCGTCGACGGGCTTTGCAGAACTTACAGGCCACACCAGCATCGATCTCACATCGTAATTTGTGCAGTTGTCTATGATATCCCGGTAATACAGTTCGGAGGTCGTTTTACCATAGCACTGACCGACTGTCCAGCCCATATTCGACTGGCCTCCGAGCACATATACTTCGCCGAAAAGAACATCCGTATATTGCAAACTGTGCCCTTCTTTGTCATAAAGCGTCAGAGTGTAGGGCCCGCCGTAGTCGTACGGTGAAAACCACAGTTCGAAATCACCCTTTATATCCGTTTCCGCGTAATACGTCTGCGCTTTTCCGCTGTTGTCGTCCTTTATTTCAAGAGCGACCCATGAGGTCTCCTCTTTTCCCCAGTAGTTTCCCCATATTCTGCCTGCCATATTCGCCTGCAGGACCATATGATCCGCAAACAC
>DBVT01000052.1:6499-6673 GCA_002308775.1 Mageeibacillus sp. UBA1257 | reverse complement strand
TGCGAGGAATGTCATTTTCAGAATGTCTTTCGATAGGCAGATGTCCTCCGATCTTTTCGGAGCGCCTATGGAGCTTAGGATATCCTCGTATTCTTCGTCCGAGGGGATCTCTTCACGAATTATTGTTACTATTTCGGGCCAGTTCTCACATATGATACGCGCTCTTTTTTTTCG
>DBVT01000052.1:0-6492 GCA_002308775.1 Mageeibacillus sp. UBA1257 | reverse complement strand
GGATCGTATTTTTTCTCTTTCTGTTCCAGTCTGATCATCTCTTCGGCAGCGGGACCGATAAACTTTCGGAGTTTCGAAGCCCAGTCTTCATAGTCGAATCCTTCCGCCGCCTTCTCTGCCTTCTTCAGATTCGGTGTTGAAAGCGCCAGTTTGTTGTACATTTTAACTGCGTAAAATGTTCCCACAGCGCACTGGATGCCGTGGAGATCGCAGGGCTCGCCGAATGCCAAAGCACGCATATCCCATACGTGAGAAAAGTAATGTTCGACTCCGGACGCGGGTCTTGACGCGCCTGCGTAGTTCATAGCTGCCCCCGCGAGTAAAAGGCCTTCAAATACGGCTCTCACAGCCTCAGTATCGCGTTTTAAGAGTCCCGACCTGTTCCTTATGCATTTCGCGAGAGCTTCTCTTACAAGCCCTCCTACGCGGTCACAGTAATACTCCCCCGTAACGAGATTCGATATCCTCCATTCGCAAATGCTGACATATTTCGCGAGCATATCGCCCAGACCAGATACGAGCATCCTCTCGGGAGCGTTTTTCAATATATCGAGATCTCCTATGATTATATCGGCGCACCTGGTCGGAAGCGACACCTTGAGGCCTCCCGTTTCCATGGAAGAAGTTGCTGAAATATATCCGTCCATCGACGGAGCTGTCGCGACTATGATATATTTTCTTTCTGTTCTTTTGCTGAGTATTTTACATGTGTCGTTTATCACTCCGCTGCCTATTCCGATGATCACGTCACAGGTCTCGTCAAATCGCATAAAAACAGACCCGACGCATCTCTCGTCAGGTTTCAGTTCGCTCTCTTCAAACTCAAAAAAAGTATAAGGTATCTCCGCGCTGTCCAGTATCGCCGTAACTGCCTCACCGGCAGCCTTGTACGTATTTTTGTCAGCCACTACAAAAGCCTTATTCGCGGCGCACATCATCACCGCCTGAGGGAGCTTTTTCACCGCCCCGGCATCGCAGAACACCTCTGTATATATCTGCTCGTGTTTCTTCCCGCAGGGACAGTCTTCAAGGCTCTTCGGGAGCAACATCTTACTCTTCTCCCTTCAGCTTGCCTTCTTTTGCTTCTCGGACGGCCGTCGCCAGCTGGTCCGCGCATGATGTCTGTCTCCATCCGCACGTGTTGCCGGAAAGCTTCTCGATAATATAATCAGCGCTCTGTCCCTCGAGGAGCTTCGATATCGCCTTGAGATTTCCGTTGCATCCGTTCGTGAACTTTATATCGGATACCGTATCTCCGTTCATTTCAAAATCTATCCTTGTCGAGCAAGTTCCGTTTGTTTTGTAAGAATATTTCATACTTTTCTCCTTTTTCAGCACCAATTTACAGTTTCGATGCCTTTTTCTTTCAGATATTCGTTTGCCTTCTTAAAATGTCCGTTCCCGAAAAATCCTCTGTAAGCAGACAGCGGGCTCGGATGCGCGCTTTTCAGTATCAAATGTTTTTTGCCGTCTATCAGCGCTTCCTTTTTCCATGCGTTAGCGCCCCAGAGCATGAACACGACGCCTTCTCTTTTATCAGATATCTCACCGATAACTCTGTCTGTAAAGATCTCCCATCCCTTTTTTGAATGGCTTCCTGCCTCCCCTTTCCTCACTGTAAGCACAGTGTTCAGAAGAAGCACTCCCTGATCCGCCCAGCTTATAAGGGTCTCGTCGATCGGTTCCTTCCCGTATTCGTTCCCGATCTCTTTGAAGATATTTCTCAAAGACGCGGGCTTCCTGACCCCTTTGTTCACTGCGAAAGCGTTCCCGTTCGCCTGTCCCTCTTCGTGATAAGGATCCTGCCCGAGAATGACGATTTTTACCTTCTCCGGCGGAACGGTTCGAAAAGCCGAAAAGATTCTCTCCTCAGTCGGATAGACTGCCCCTTTGGAATATTCAGCGCTCACAAAAGCCTCGAGTTTCCTGAAGTAATCTTTCGAGAACTCACCTTCAAGCGCCTCTTCCCAGCTTTTCCCCATGTCGAATCTCATATTCTCAATACTTGTAAAAATCTGTCCCGATAAGTCCCGCTTTGGAGAATTTTTCCGGATCGTGCCTGATGATATAGTCTATATACGCGCAAGTCATATCGGCAGTCAACTTGTATCCCATCGGGTTCATATGACCCCTTAAAAAGAACGTCTCCTTGAATTTTTTGTCGTAGCATGGCGCATATTCGTAAAAATCGAGCACATATGTGTTTTCAAAATGCTTTGCGAGATCGAAAAGCACTTTTCTGTGAGCAACCTTCAGATCCTTTCTTCTCTCATCGTCACTCGACTCCTTCGGCATCGTCATAAGGAAGAAAAACGCATCAGGCTGGATCTTCTTCATTCTCTGGATTATCTTGGCAAAATATCCCGTAAATGTCTTTGCATTTTTCTCGCAGTCGTCATCGCAGATGTCATTTTTTGCCGAGCCGACTTCCTGACCCATATTGAGGATGTCATTGACTCCGAGGGCGATCACGTATGCCTGGCACTTTTTATCGGGATTCCACGCGTCTATCGAATCTCCGAAACTCTCGCAGTATTCGCTCGCCGACATCCCTCCGCGAGAGAAATTCAACGCCTTAAAACCCGCTTTTCTCGCCATATACTGTCCCCAGGAATATTCAAACATATCGAGATACACTGTATCTCCGTTTTGATTTTTCGCTTCGAACTCGCCCGAAGAAAGGCTGTCGCCTATAAATCCGATCGTTCTGAACGCGCCGACAAAACCTCCGTCTTCCGGAATAACATCGAGCGGCTTTTCATTTTCTTTTGCGTAATAACGTGAAATGTCCACATTTACCTTCCTTTCAATTTTCCTGCCGTTTATATTGTTTTTCCTCTATCGCGTCTCTTATGCGTTCGATCGCCCAAAGATATATGCAGATCAGAAAACCGCTGAGGAAAATACATCCGATTATATCCGTTATCCAGTGCCAGCCCGAAAGAGTTCTCGCGATCACTGTCACGGCGGCAATAACGATCTCTGTTATATACAATCCGATCCTGACGTTTTTCTTATTTATCAGTCTCTTTGTCAAAACTATCGCCGAAGCGCATACGCAAAGCGCGAGAAGCGTGTGAGACGAAGGAAATGACGACTCCCATTCTCCGTTATCGAGCACCGGTCTGTAATTGATAACGACCTTGTCGAAAAGGAGATAAAGCACGATCAAAATGACATACAATGCTCCTGTGAGATAGATCTCCACGGGAACTTTTTTAAAGCTTTTGTTCTTTATCAGGTAAAAAAGCCCCAAAAAAGCCGCCAAAAACGCGAAAGCAAGCGAAAGATATCCGAATATTTCGGAAACTATATACATCGCCCTGCTTGTTCCGATCGCGTCTCTTACTGCAAGATTGAACGATGAGAAACCTATTTTACCCATACCGTCCGGTACGTCCGTCACATCGATATACAAAAGCCCGAATGTGAACACTGCGAACAACAGCAAAAACAGCACTGACATTGAAAGCAGGATCTTTCTTTTCATTTTTTGTCCTCCGATTGCGATCGGCAAAAAGTCTTTTTTGCATGCCGGTCATAGTTAAATAATATCACCCAAACGCTCTTTATGTCAATAATAAGCGCTTCGGCTCTTTCCTTTTTGCCTCCTTTTTGGTAAAATAACGCCTGCATATCTTTTGGGAGGTTTTTGTATGCGTCGTTTGAAAAAAATCAAATCTTTCAGAGATCTCGGAGGCATCGAATGCGCAAACGGCAAAAAGGTCGTCTTCGGAAGGCTTCTTCGCAGCGGTCACCACGGCTCTCTGAAAGCGGGACAGGCTCTGTGGCTGAAGCTATTGTACAACGTCAATGAGATCATCGACCTTCGCGCAAACGAAGAAGTTACAGACAATCCGGACAAAATGATCACAGGCGTAAAATATATACACATTCCTCTTCTGACGGACGAGCAGAATCCTGTCGTCAACAGACGCACACGCGGCCATATGCTTCGAAAAGTCATCGAAGAAGGCGGTGCGATCACTCACCTTTGCGAGGTTTACAGAACTTTGGTTTCTTCGGAGCTTTCTCTGCACGGGCTCCATGAGATTTTTACCATACTTCTCACGGACCACGAAGGAGCGTTTTTGTGGCACTGCACTCAAGGAAAGGACCGCACGGGCATCTGCACCGCCGCAATTCTGATGTCCCTCGGCTGTGACGAAAAAAGCATTATTGAAGACTATATGCGCTACAACAAGCTTTTCAGAGTGAAAAATTTCCTGATCTATCTTGCAATTATGATATTCAAATTCAGCAAAAAGAAGGCTCAAACTGCCGTTCAGCTGATCACTGCCCAGAGGGAGTACATCCTCGCCGCTTACGACGAGATCAAAAAGCTCTACGGAGACGAGCTCGGTTTCCTCAAAAAAGGCATAGGTCTCTCCGACAGCGACATAGTTAAAATGCAGGAGATATATTTGGAGTGACAACTGTCATTCATCCGCCTGAAAGGAATATAAATTAAAAAGGCCATAAATGACTATGGCCTTTTTACATATGTCTTACCTTATTTCGCAAGTTTGACGACTATTACCCAGTCGTTTGTGTCCGGCTTCGCGGGTATCTCGTAGGTGCCGTCTTTCATCTTAACAGTGGTGGTCTCACCGTACTCTCCTGTGCGGGGATCGAACCAGCGGACAGTGTATTTTGCGTTATTCATACCTTTGAGTACTCCCAGTTTGCCCGAATATGAGTTGCTGAAGAAGTATCCGATGTATACTTCATTTCCGTTTATCGTGGAAACAGAATAGTTCACCGCAGTATAGTCCGAGCCCTTCGGTGTGTAATAATCATTTCCGTCGAAGCAAGGAACCATCTTCCACCATTCGTATTCTTCGAAGAACTTTCTCATATAGGACATATTTTTACCGCCTTCGTCCATAAGTCCTTCCAGCCAGTTATAATCTTTTCTGTAGGTCTCTACTTCGTCCGAAGTAGCCGAAGTATCTTCGTTTCCCGACCAAAATATGGACCATATAGGCTGTATTCCGTAACCGTATCCGAACATTCCGTTTAAGTATGAATACCAGCCCTGCCCTCTGGAAACGGTGGTTCCGCACCAGAAGTGGTCATATCTTCCTTCATAGTCTACTACAGGAAGACCTTTTTCGTTATTCCAGTATTCTTTTACTATGTAGACTCTCGGGTCCATATCCTTATGGACATAAATAGGCGCCTGAGCCGCGAAGAAATTATAACCTTCAAGATCCTTGAAAGCAGAATTCTCCACTCGTGTGTGCTCAACATTTTCCTGATGGCATGAAGCGGGATGATCGTAGGGGTCATGTTTTTGCGTCGCCGAGAATACGACCTTCCAGGGGTTTTTCTCCGCTTTGTATATTTCGTAGTGATCGTTATCGCCCTCTTGTACGGTAGCCCACATTACCGGATAAGCAGAATATCTTGCGACCCAATATCTGCAAAGCATATCTATCTTCTCATCTGTCATTCTCTTCGGATAGACGTATCTCAATCCGTCGGGGTAAGTAAACTGAGAATGGGCATGTACAAGTCCCGCGTCTGCTATGATCTTAAAATATCTGTCGAGATGCTTGAATTTTTCAAGCATCTTCTGATTTACTCCGCGATTGAATATGGTTCCCCCAGTGTCACCCATCCATGTGTTTCCGGAAGCTCCGTTCCATGTTCCCAGCTGCTGAGACTGGATGACTGTGAATCCCTGAGAAACTCTGTAGTCTATTATATATCTGAACATGGATGTGATACCGTATTCTTTGGCTGTGGCCTCATCTATGGCGCCGTAAATGTCACCGCCGTAGCTGTCTATATCTTCCAGAGGAAGGGTCCAGTGTGTGTCTCCGAGATAGAAAAAAGGCGTTCCGTCAGCGTATACGAATCGGTGTTCTCCTTCAACTACTTTTACAAAACCGTGCTTGTATATATCCAGATTTCCGGTATATTCAGTGCATCTTACAAGACCTTCTTTGCCCGTAAGTCCCGAATTCTCTCCGTCCGAACAAACTGTCATAAACTTCCAGGGGCCTGCTTCAGTCAGCGCATATCTTAAGATCCACTCTGTGCCTCCGTTCCAGAAGCAGGGCACGGTCAAAGTCTGTCCGGTATACATATGTGTAAAGACCGCGTCCATGGTTACGGTAAATACAGGATCGTCGTATTCCTTATCGCTGGTAAAAACTATCTCATTCGCCAGCCAGCGTTCAACGTCATATTCAGGTGATCCCGCAGCGGGAGGATCCACACAATACGTAGGTTCAGGCGTGCTTGTAGGTTCGGGTTTTGGACCGCCTGCGGTACATCCCGCAATCAACAAAGCTGCCGCTAAGACCGTGATGACAAGTGCCATCGGGATCAATAATTTTTTCATTTCTTACCTCCGTTTTTCACAGTAGACTCACAGTTAATATTATACTTCAAACTAAAACGCTGTCAATCGAAAACGTTTTCAGTCCGAAGATGGCTCGTCTTCGGCACCGGCATGTCGCTACGCCTTCTTATTTCCGCGGA
>DBVT01000117.1:21584-24412 GCA_002308775.1 Mageeibacillus sp. UBA1257 | reverse complement strand
AGCGACATGCAGCCTTCAGACGTACGTTCGATGTGCTGCCGTCTGAGACTCGACCTTCGTGAGCTTCGTAAAAAGTCGGGAGGCTTCTTCGGAAGCGGCGAATCGACAGGCTCCATCGGCGTTGTAACGATCAACCTGCCCAGGATCGCATATCTCGCGAATGATGAATCTGATTTTTACCGTCGTCTCGATAAACTCATGGACATCGCCGCACGTTCGCTCAAGGTAAAAAGATCTGTCATAACGAAGCTCCTTGACGAAGGACTTTATCCGTATACAAAGCGTTACCTCGGAACGTTCAACAACCACTTCTCCACGATCGGTCTCGTAGGAATGAACGAAGCGGGTCTGAATGCGAAATGGTTGCGTGCGGACCTCACTCATCCGAAGACACAGGCGTTCGCAAAAGACGTTCTGAACCATATGAGAGAAAGGCTTTCAGACTATCAGGAGGAGTACGGAGACCTTTACAACCTTGAAGCTACGCCCGCTGAATCAACGGCTTACAGACTCGCAAAGCACGATAAGAAGCGTTACCCGGATATAATCACGGCATCGGAATCAAATCCTGGCGCTACGCCGTATTATACGAACAGTTCTCACCTGCCTGTCGGTTATACAGAGGATATATTCTCTGCGCTTGAGATCCAGGACGAACTCCAGACGCTCTACACGTCGGGAACTGTTTTCCATGCGTTCCTCGGAGAGAAGCTCCCTTCATGGAAGGCTGCCGCAAACCTCGTGAGAAAGATCGCGGAAAACAACAAGCTCCCTTATTACACTCTTTCACCTACATATTCAGTTTGTAAAACGCACGGTTATATCGTCGGTGAGCATTTCACATGCCCTGTTTGCGGTGAACCCGCGGAAGTATACAGCAGGATCACAGGTTACTACAGACCTGTTCAGAACTGGAACGACGGCAAGACTCAGGAATTCAAAGACAGGAAACTTTACAAGATCGACGCTGACATCATCGGAGCTCCCGCAGCATCCGCTCCCGAGGCTCCCAAGGCTGTAAAAGCGAAGGCCCCCAAGGAAGTTCCCGCTGCTGAGCAGGCCGCTCCCGAAGCAGCTGTCGCGGTAAAAACACTTGATGCCACATTCGTTTTAGTCGCATCGAAGACTTGCCCGAACTGCAGGCTCGCAAAGAAATTCCTCGACACAGCGGGCATCGATTATTCGGTTCTCTACGCTGATGACGACAAGGAAAAGGTTGAAGCTCTCGGCGTTCGCCAGGCTCCTACGCTCGTTGTAACAGACGCGGAAGGAACGAAGATGTTCACGAACGTTTCAGAGATCAGAAAATTCATCGATTCGGTTGGTTGATCATGGCAGACAAGTATGATGTTATCGTTATAGGCGGCGGTCCCGCCGGACTCACGGCCGCGATATATGCGCTCAGAGCGAACAAATCCGTACTCGTTATAGAAAAGGGCAACGCAGGCGGTCAGATGAATTTCTCTCCCTGCATCGAAAACTACCCCGGTTTTACGAAAATCAGCGGACTTGAACTCGCTGACAAATTCGTTGAGCACGTGCTCGATCAGGGCGGAAATATGGAGATCGAAGAGGTCCTTTCCGTAACTGATACAGAGGGCGGCAAGCTCGTAAAAACAGATTTCGGCGAACATATCGGCAAGGCTGTCGTAGTTGCGACAGGCGCAAGGCACCGTCTCCTCGGTGTTCCGGGTGAGGATGCTCTCCTCGGAAAAGGGATCTCATTCTGCGCTGTTTGTGACGGAGCATTTTACGCGGGAAAACACGTGGCGGTCGTAGGAGGCGGAAATTCCGCGCTGCAGGAAGCTCTTTTGCTTGCCGATCAGTGCAGTAAGGTCACGATCCTTCAGAATCTGGAAGATTTTACCGGAGAGCAAAAGCTCGTCGAACTGTACAGATCAAAGGGCAACACGGAAGCCTTCTTCGGAGTCACCGTTTCCGGATTTTCGCAGAACGCACACACGGTAGATGTTAAAGTAAAAAACATCGCGACCGATGAAGAAGAGGTAAGATCTTTCGACGGCGTCTTCATCGCGATCGGTCTGATACCGGAAAGCGGTCCCGTAAAGGACGTTGTCGAAACTGACAAATACGGAACGATAGTAAGCGACGAGAAATGTCTCACAAAAGACCCCGCGATATTCGTGGCGGGAGACTGCAGGACAAAGAATGTAAGACAGATATCAACTGCGTGCGCAGACGGTGCGACAGCGGCCCTCGCGGCTTGCAGATACATCGACGCAAACGCGTGATCTGAAGTCTCACTCCTTTCTTTTAATATATACAGACGAGCAAAAAGACATCGTGTAACTCCTTTCCACGGTGTCTTTTTGTTTTGACATATGTTTACTGTTTCTTGTTGTTAAAATGTCTTCGGGGACCCTTTTTTCGCCTCACAGAGGCCGTTTAGAAGGCGTTCCCGCTTTTCTCGGATAATTTTTCGGCGTCCCCGCGACTTTTTCGAAAATATATATCCTTCTGGAAAGCTTTTCCTTGCCGTCATCCAGCGTAAAATCCTCTTCCGTTTTTGTCCTTCCTCCGAGTATTTTAAGCGCTTTTTGCCAGTCATCGTCTTCTGCGCCTGCCTTCATCGCGGCAAACGATCCTCCGATCTTCACAAAAGGAAGACAATATTCAAGAAGCACTCTCATCGGCGCGACCGCTCTTGCAGTCACGAGATCGAACGACTCGCGGCAATTTGCCTGCCTGGCCAGATCCTCAGCCCTTCCGTGCGCAAAATCCACATTCGATAATTCAAGCGAATCCGCAACTTCGCGAAGAAATTTTATCCTCTTTTCAAGCGAATCCGCCAGGTAAAATTTTATCTC
>DBVT01000117.1:20661-21542 GCA_002308775.1 Mageeibacillus sp. UBA1257 | reverse complement strand
CGTCTTCGGATTTGTTTTTACTATATACGGAGCGAGCGTAAAACAGTCTGCGAAATGCTTCACCGCTATCCCTTCCGGATCCGTGATGGCAGTCAGATTCATGACCTCGTTTTTTTCAACAAGAAGGCGCGCATATTCGTCGAGCTTTTCCATCTGCTCCTTCGAAAAGCTCACATCCGAACATATATTCGCGATATTTTTCAGAAATATTTCTCCGTTAAAATATTTCATCTGTCCAAACCTTTCGCTTTCAAATATATCGCAAGGACTCCGATATCCGCGGGAGATACGCCCGTTATACGGCTGGCCTGTCCGAGAGATTCCGGCTTTATTTTGTCCAGTTTTTCTCTTCCCTCTTTGCTTATATTGCCGATCTCTGAATAGTTGAGATCGGGAGGGAGCTTTTTACGCTCAAGTTTTTTGAACTGGGCGACAGTCTGACGCTGCTGGCGGATATATCCCTCGTATTTTACCGAGATCTCGACCTGCTCCTTGATCTCGTCGCTGAGTTCGGGGATCTGAGATGTCTCTTTCGAGTCTTCTTTTCTGCCCTCGCGGCTCCTCTTTTCGATTTCCGTTATGTCGTCATAGCAAAGCTCCGGCCTTCTTAAAAGTTCGCAGAGCATGCAGCCCGTTTTAAGAGGCGTGCTGTTTTTCGATTCGAGATATTCATTCACGCTCTCTTTCGGGGATGCTGACGTTACTTTGAGCCTCTCCTCTTCCGCTTCGATCAGGCGTTCTTTTTCCTTCACGTGGTCGTATCTTGCCTTGTCGATCATTCCGACCTCATATGCTTTTTCGGAAAGTCTCAGGTCCGCGTTGTCCTGACGGAGGAGCAGCCTGTATTCCGCTCTTGAGGTCATCATTCTGTACGGTTCTTT
>DBVT01000117.1:20420-20587 GCA_002308775.1 Mageeibacillus sp. UBA1257 | reverse complement strand
CCTTTTATCTTCTGAGCCGCGTTGATCCCCGCGACTATTCCCTGAGCGGCAGCCTCTTCGTAGCCGGACGATCCGTTTATCTGACCTGCAAAGAACAAGCCGTCTACGCTTCTCGCTTCCAGGGACAGTTTGAGCGCCGTTGCGTCGATCGCGTCATATTCGATCGC
>DBVT01000117.1:1647-20290 GCA_002308775.1 Mageeibacillus sp. UBA1257 | reverse complement strand
ATGAACACCTGATGAACGTCTTTATCGGCGAATTTCATGATTTTTGTCTCTATAGAAGGGCAATATCTCGGTCCGACGCCCGATATATCTCCGTTGTATATCGGAGACCTTTCCAGATTGTCCATGATTATTTTCTTTGTTTCCGGCGTCGTATGCGTCAGATAGCAGAGCGTCTGCTCATATTCCGGCTTCTCTGTTAAAAAGGAAAAAGGCACGATCTTTTCGTCTCCGTACTGCGGATCCATCACGTCGAAATTGATATTCCTTTTATTGACTCTTGCAGGTGTTCCCGTTTTAAGACGGAGGATGTCAAAGCCTAAAGAAACAAGACTGTCGGTGAGCTTGTTCGCCGGGAACTGTCCGTCCGGTCCGCCCGAATAGCTGACGTCTCCGATGATTATTCTGCCTTTTAAATACGTTCCGGTGCACAAAACCGCGCATTTGCATCTGTAGATCGCTCCGAGATGAGTCACGACTCCCGTGACATATTGTTTGCCCTTTTCGTCTTTTTCAGTTAAAATTTCGACTATTTCTGCCTGCTTGAGCTCAAGATTTTCGCAAAGTTCAAGCTCATGCTTCATTTCGATGTGGTACATCTTCCTGTCGATCTGAGCCCTCGGGGAATAAACTGCGGGGCCTTTTGCGCTGTTTAAAATTTTAAACTGTATTGCCGTTTTGTCTGCGATATATCCCATTGCGCCGCCGAGCGCGTCTATTTCTCTGACGAGCTGGCCTTTAGCTGTTCCCCCTATGCTCGGATTGCAGGCCATATTGGCGACGCCTTCCAAAGTTACGGCAAATACGACCGTTTTAAGGCCGAGCTTCGCCGCGGCAAGAGCTGCCTCGCAGCCTGCGTGCCCTGCGCCGACAACAGCTATATCAAAATTTCCCGCTTCAAATCTCATCTTTTCGCCTTCCTCATTTTCCGAGGCAGAATCTCGAGAATATCTCGTTTATTACGTCCTCTCCCGCGTTCTGACCGGTGATCTCTCCCAAAGTGTTCGCACACTGCCACAGATCGAACGAAATGCAGTCCAGAGGCCTCTTTTCCTCGATGCTCTTTTTAACATTCCGCATATACGAAAGCGCCTTTTGAGCGAGATCTATATGCCTTGTATTTGTCAAAATAACCCCGTCTTTGTGCTTGAAAACGCCCGAAAAGTCCTTTACGGCCTCAAAAACGGGCTGCGAACCGTCTTTTTTGAGCAGCGATGTCTCGATGCACCTATATCCTTTAAAATGCTCCTTCAGCGCGTTTATTCTGCCCCGGTCGGACAGGTCCGTTTTGTTTATCACGATCATCGTTTTATCTTTCGGGAACGATTCGAACTCCTCCGCATCGGGGATATCCTCCGATGATGCGTCCGTCACGAGAAGTATAAGGTCGCTCTCCGCGATCGCGTCCCTGGATCTCGAAACGCCTATTTTTTCGACCAAATCTTCTGTTTCGCGAATGCCTGCCGTATCTGTTAAGATCACGGGAAATCCGTCAAAATCGACCGCTTCTTCGATCGTATCCCTTGTTGTTCCCGGAACGTCCGTAACTATAGCCCTGTCGTGGCCGGCTAAAGCGTTTAAAAGCGAAGATTTCCCCGCGTTCGGCTTTCCCGCTATTACAACGCGAAGCCCTTCTCTTATTATCCTTCCGTGGCTTGCGGTATTCAAAAGATCAGAGAGCTCTTTTTCTGCCTCAATAACTCCTTCAAAAGTGAATTCTTTCACTTCTTCATCAGCATCGTATTCCGGATAATCTATCGAGACCTCTGTCTCCGCGAGGAATCCTGTGATCTTCTTCCTGATCTCTTCGATCTTGTCTGATAAAACGCCTGAGAGCTGGTTCTGAGCCGCTCTTCTCGCAAGCTCCGTATCAGCGTTAATGACGTCCATCACCGCTTCCGCCTCTGAAAGATCGATCCTGCCGCTCAGGAAAGCTCTTTTTGTGAACTCTCCGGGCTCCGCCGGTCTTACTCCCGTCGAATATACTGCCTCCAGTATCTTTTTCATCACCGCGATACCGCCGTGGCAGTTTATTTCAACCACATTCTCTCTCGTATAAGTGGCAGGAGCGTCCATTTTACTCAAAAGGCATTCGTCGACTGTCTCGCCTGTTTTCGGATCTCTGATCCAGCCGTGCTTTATCGTGTGCGTTTTCATCGATGATACGGCAGTTTTTTTATTGTTGGGCGTAAAAAAAAGCTTGTCCGCCGCGTCAAACGCGTCAGACCCGCTTATTCTAACGATGCCTATGCCGCCGCTGCCGGACGGCGTTGATATTGCGGCAATGGTGTCATCTGTATATATCAAAGTATTACTCTTCTTCCGCTTCCTGCTCTTTTGCCCTGAATTCGGCTTCTTTCGCAGCTTTCGCAGCTTCTTTCGCTTCGATCTGCGCGGCTTCCGTCTTCGTTAAAACGACAACATAGCGGTTAGGCTCGTCGCCTCTGCTGATCGTCGTGACCACTTTGTGGTTCTGAAGGGCGAAGTGAATGATCCTTCTCTCGCTTGCAGGCATTGCGTCCAGCGAAATCGATCTCTTATATCTTGCAACTCTGTCAGCAGTTCTCTTCGCGAGAGCTGTCAGATAGTCTTCCCTTGCCTTGCGGTAGTTTTCGACATCTATTTTTACCCTCTTGAACGTCTCTTTGTCCTTATTGATGATGAGATTCGCAATGTAGTTGACTGCCTGCAGCGTGTCTCCGTGATGTCCGATGAGGCATCCGACATTGTCTCCCGTTATATCTGCGCTGATCGTCTCTCCGTCGTCTCTGATATCGAGCCTGGGAGTTATATCGAGAGCCTTAAATATCGAAAGGAGATAGCTTCTGAGCTTCCTGGAATCGGGAATATTCTCTGTGACTATAACTTTTGCGCCCTTCGCGCCGAAAATTCCGAGAACTCCTTTGTTTCCTTCTTCAACTATTTCGACATCAGCGTCTTCCAGATCGATACCGAGTTTCTGCAACGCTTCCTCGATGGCTTCGTCAACGGTTTTTGCTACAACTTCGATTTTTTTTGCCATTTCAGGCACCTTCCTTCTTTTTCTTGTAGAGTTTATTGATCAACGCCGTCTGTCCTATCGAAAGCACGTTGCCGACCAGGAAATACAATCCGAGTCCCGCAGGTAAAATGAAACAGAAGACCATTGTCATCAGAGGTAATAATTTTGTCATGATATTCATGGCGCCCGCAGAAGGATCTTTCTCGCCCTTCTTTTTACGGGGAGTGAGGAGCCACTGCTGGAGGTATGATGTCGCGACAACTAAAAGAGGTATGAGCAGAAGGGGAAGATAAACCTTCCAGTCCACCCAGAAATTGACTTTTGGAGTAAGGCTCAAATCGAAGATCTTCAAAAATCTCATGTTTATGAGATTGCTTTCAAGCTCTGCTGTCGTCGAGCCTATCTCCTGCGCAGCCTCGGCTATTTTTTCCGGAGTCTGGCGGAAAAAAGCTATTATATTGATCTGGCTGTCGATAGCCGTTTTTTCCGTGAGTCCCGCTATGATACCTATCTTTGTGATCGCTTCAGCCGTCATTCCGGAAAGGAACGAAAGAGGCCTTCTGATGATCCTGTAGATGACGAGGATTATCGGGAACTGTATCAGCGTCGGAAAACATCCGGCCAGTGAGCTTACGCCGTATTTCTGATATATCTTGTTCTGCTCTTCGTACAGTTTCTGTCTGTCGTCTCCGTATCTCTCTTTCAGCGCGTTGAGTTCCGGCTGCAGGGCCTGCATTTTAAGAGAGGATTTCTGCTGTTTTATCGTGAGCGGCAGTATCAGCAGCCTGACAAAGACGGTAAAAAGAATGATCGCGAGTCCGTAGTTCTCGAACGCGAGCGTCCTGTAGATGAATTCCATTATGATCCCGAAGGGTTTAGCGAGAAAATCCCACATTATGTATTTGTTCTCCTTATTTTCCGCGCTTTATGCGCATTTTTACGCTTTTTATGCTCTTTGCGCACACGCGCACGTAAAAAGTATAGCATATAAGCGCTTGTATGTCTCTAGTTATTTTACCGGATCGTAGCCGCCTTTGCTGAAGGGGTTGCATCTCATGATCCGCCAGGTAGCCATCGCGCCGCCTTTCACAGCTCCGTATTTCTCGATCGCCTCGACAGCGTACTGGGAACATGAAGGTATGTATTTGCAGCACGGCGGTTTATTGGGCGAAATATATTTCTGGTAAAATTTGATAGATGAGATGAACGCTTTTTTCATTTTCCTACTCATCCCTCTCCTCGTCCGCGTCCTCGTTCAAATAAAGGTCAAGCGAATGAAAATGATACGAAAGTTCTTTTTTGACTTCGTTGAAATCGGGAATACTGACAGCTTTGATCTTGTTTTTAACAGTCGTGGCCTTTCTTTTTGCTTCTCTTGCCGATATCACGATGTCATAGCCCGTCTTCAGCTGCATCTCGGAAAGCCTGTAGTTTTCGCGTACAAGCCTTCTGATCCGATTTCTCTGCACGCTGTTTCCGGCCTTTTTAGATACGACAATACCCAGCCGGTTGCATTCCCTGTTTCTGTTAGGAACAGCAAAAACGGAAAACCTCTTACCTGCTGAGTAAACTCCTTTTTTGTACGCTCTGCGAAAGGACCTTTCTTCTTTTATCGAAACCGTGTGAACCATTTTCGATCCTTTTGGCAAAATCGTATCTGCCGCGACGACTGTCAAATTTCCTTACAGAAAAAATAAAGACTGTTTTGTGCAGTCTTTAAGCTGAAAGAACCTTTCTTCCTTTAAGTCTTCTTCTGCGAAGAACTTTCCTGCCGTTGGCTGTCTTCATTCTCTGTCTGAAGCCGTGGACTTTGCTTCTCTGTCTTCTCTTTGGCTGATATGTCATTAACATGTTAATTACCTCCGTTTTAACCAAATGATAGATAAAACGGTGTTATTATACGGAAAAGTTTTTCGTCTGTCAACAAAGGATTTGTTAAAAAAATTTTTTTCGTCGGGTTAAAAAAAATTTTTTAGGCACTTATTCACAAGATGTTGTGAACAACCTGTGGAAAACTTTTCAATATGTTGCGAAAAAAAATTTTTTTAGTCTCTTTTGAGCAAATTTTTCGGCAAAAAATGCTATTGCAAAGCGGTAATTCGATTTGATATATTATTAATATGCAGGAAATCGAGCCGTTTTTTACGAAATTACCGGGCGATTTTCGCTTTTTACAGAAGATGAAGGACCTGAATGAGGCAATGATGCCGGAAACGCTGACGGCTTGTTGCTTTTTTGTTTACTCTATCAGGTCATCGGGCACTGTTGATAATTGTTAAGGGGTTCTTTATATGGCAAACAGCAGCAACAATGAGATCTGGGCTCAGTGCCTGGACATCCTCTCGAAAGAAATAGAAACGACTCTCTACAACGCTTCGATCAGGCATCTCAAACTCGTCGATCTTACTGAAGATACCGCATACCTGACCGTCGCGGATGATATTTCTTTTATAGTTAATCCGATCCTTTCCAAGTATTTTTCAAATATCGCGAACGCTCTGATCGAAGTTACGGGCAACAGCTACAACGTGAAAGTCCTTTCCGTGTCAGAATATGAAAAATTAAAGAAGGACAAAGAAGAAAAATCACCCGTACCGCCTGATTATTTCAAGTCACATCTCAATCCGAAATATACTTTTGATTCATTCATCACGGGTTCGTGCAACCAGATGGCATACGCCGCTGCCGTTGCGGTCGCTTCTTCTCCGGGCGCTTCATACAATCCGCTTTTCATTTACGGTAACTCCGGACTTGGTAAAACGCACCTTATGGTCGCTATAGGAAACTATATCGCTGAAAATTTCAAGGATAAGAAGGTCCTCTATGTCACTACGGAGACATTTACGAACGAATATATCGCCGCGATACAGCACAGGACGACTGACGATTTCAGAAACAAATACAGGAAGATAGACGTTTTACTGATAGACGACATACAGTTCATCTCCCGCGCGGAAAGAACGCAGGAGGAATTCTTCAATACGTTCAACGACCTGCACGAAGAAGGAAAACAGATCGTCGTAACGTGCGACAGACCTCTTACAGAACTTACTGTCATCGAAGACAGATTGAGAACAAGACTCGCATGGGGACTTATTGCCGACGTTCAGGCGCCTGACTACGAGACAAAGGTCGCAATTTTGAACAAAAAAGCGTCAGATCAGGACTTCACGGTCGAAAATGACATTCTCGATTATATCGCTCACTATACAGGCGAAAACATCAGAGAGCTCGAAGGCGTGATCAACCACCTCGCTATGAACGTAAAACAAGGTCGCGAAATGTCCATAGCCATTGCAGAACAGGCAGTAAAGCACATTTCCATGACTAAAGAAAAGCCCTCTGTTACGGTCAGTATCATTCTGGACGCAGTTTCGAAATTCTTCGACGTCAGCATCGAGGACATCACTTCCACGAAGAGAAACGCGAAATTCACATTTCCGAGACACGTTGCGATGTTCCTCTGCAGGTCCATCACATCAATGTCCTATCCGGAGATCGGCGAAGCTTTCGGCGGCAGAGATCATACTTCAGTTATGCACGCATTCAATAAGATCACTGAGCAGCTCGAAAATAAGCCGGAACTAAAGAACGCCCTCGAAGAGATAAGAAATAACATTTTACGTTGATTTTTTTGCTTTTCCACAGCATTTTGTAAATAAGCTGTGGAAAGCCTGTGCATAAGTTGTGAAATGCGGTTGGTAAAAATTTTTTCGAATTTGGTGTTGTGAATTGCTGTTGACAGCGTGTGAATAAAAGAAAAGGCTTTTCCGCAAGTTGTCCACAAGACTAAAATATAGTATAATATATATAGTAGAAATGGCGGTTTTCCACTTTTACACAAGCGTGAGAGAATAGGAAGATGATTTTTACTGCTAAGCATATAAAAAATAAAAAAGATATTCGCCAGGGAGGTTTTGAAAAATGAAACTCACATGCAACAGAGACAATCTGATAGAAGGAATCAACATAGTTCAAAGAGCTGTCGCTTCAAAATCGACAAATCCTGTACTTGAAGGAATATATATAGACGTCACTGAAGAGATGGTCCTATCAGGCAACGACACGGAACTCGGGATCACATGTGAAGTACCTGCGATAATCGAAGAGATCGGCAGCCTTGTTGTTTCATCAAAGACATTCGGAGACATCGTGAGAAAGCTTCCCGATACGTTCGTATCGCTCGAAACAGACGATACAGGTAAAATGATAATAATAAAGAGCGGATCTTCTAAAAGTATGCTGAGACTGATACCGGCTGAAAGTTTTCCTAAAGTAAATCCGATAGACAGCACGAATTCAATAGAAGTAAAAAGCTCTACTCTGATCGATATGATCAAACAGACTTCTTTCGCTGCGGCGATCGGAGATGCCAGACCTAATTTAAAAGGCGTTTACCTCGAAAAAATACCGGGAATGCTCAATATGGTAGCTGTAGACGGATACAGACTCGCTTTCAAATACATCGAGCATCAGGGCAACGAAAGCATAGGAGCATTGATCCCTCCGAGAACTCTGAACGAACTGAGCAGAATAATCTCCCGCAGCGATGAAACGATCAATATTCTCTGCAACGATACGAGCATTATGTTCTGCAACGAAAGAGTAAAGATCATTTCAAAGCTGATAAGAGAAAATTTCATAGATTATAAGAATACGATTCCGAAGGATTTCAATACAAAAGCTGCCGTTTCGACTGCGGAACTTTTATCTGCCGTTGAAAGAGCGTCGCTTATCATTCTCGACGATAAGAGATCTTCTCTCATTTTTAACATAGACGAAGAAGGAATATTCATTTCATCGACATCTGATTTCGGTCAGACGGCTGAAAAAGTAAACGCTCAGGTGTCAGGTTCACCGCTCACGATCGCTTTTACGCCGAAAAATATGATCGACTGTTTGAGAGCTGTCGAAGCGGAAAATATTATATTCAGTTTTACGATAGACAGAGGACCGGCTATCATCAGAAACGACGGTGTGGAGGACGATTTCACCTGTCTGATCATGCCTGTCAAAGTCAACAACAGATGATCCTATGGAAAAAAGAGTAGTTATTAAAACGGAATATATAAAGCTTGACCAGTTTTTGAAGTGGTGCGGCGCATGCATGACGGGAGGCGAAGCAAGCGAGCTGATAAAGGACGGTCAGGTTTGTGTAAACGGAAATGTCGAACTTGCGCGCGGCAAGAAAATAAGACCCGGAGATATCGTATCGCTTGACGGGGACAAGTATACAGTCGCGGGAGAGTAATTTTATAAAATGACAGCCGAATCGCTCATTTTAAATGATTTCAGAAACTATAAAGAGCAGAAATTCGAGTTTTCCGACGGTGTGAACGTCATTTTCGGCCTTAACGCCCAGGGTAAAACGAATATAATCGAAGCTCTTTTTCTGTGTGCGATAGGCGGCTCGTTCAGAACCTCTCACACGATGGAAATGGTCCGTCGCGACGCCGAAGCTTTTTCCGTAGAACTGTCGCTAAAGGGAGACATCACCGACAAAATCAAATACACTTGCGACAAGAAGAACAAAAAAAGCATCAAAGTGAACGGCATTTATCTTAAAAAGATAGGCGAACTTATGGGGTCGTGTCTCGCCGTTCTTTTTTCACCTGAGGATCTGCAGTTTGTGACGGAGGGGCCTTCCCTTCGCAGACGCTTTCTGGATATAGGGCTTTCGCAACAGAAACCGTCGTATTTTTACGATCTGACGCAGTACAACAAGATCCTCGCGCAGAAGATGTCACTGATCAAAAAGGTAAAATACGCAAACGACGGAAATATTTCCCGTGACGATCAGGTGAATTTCGATCTTTGGAACCATCAGTTGGCTGCCGCAGGATCGCGCGTGATCTTTGAGCGCCTCTGTTTTCTGAAAAAGCTTCAGGAGGAAGCGGGTGCGAAGCATGCGGAATTCTCAGCAGAAAAAGAGGATCTTGCTTTGAATTATGACAGTTTTCTCGATGAAAATGCCGGATATACATCTGCGGAGGAGATTTTTAAGCCGTTTGAAACGAAACTGAACGGAACGATCAAAAAAGAGATCGAGAGAGAGGCATGTCTCACAGGGCCGCATCGAGACGATATAATCATAAAGATAAACGGTATGGATCTCAAAAAATTCGGATCCCAGGGACAGAAGCGCACTGCCGTTTTGGCTGTTAAAATGGGAGAGCTTGAGATCATGAAAAAGGACACCGGCAGAACGCCTATTTTACTGCTTGACGACGTGCTCTCGGAGCTTGATCAGACGAGGCAGCGCATACTTCTCTCCTCCTCTAAAAATGTTCAGACCTTCATAACGTGTACGGACAGAAAAAAGGTACATATTTCCGATGTCGAATGCGCGTATTTTAATATTAAAAACGGGTCGCTGTTTGCGAAAAGCGTGACAAAATAAAAGCGGCTTGAAAATGATTTGAAAATGCTCCGAAAACCTCCTTTACAGGGGGTCATTTTTTTGTGCACTTGAATTAAAGTATATTATATGATATAATTATATAGTAAATGTGCGAAAATGTGCATTTGCGAGAGGGTAAATTATGTTTCTGCATATCGGTGAAAATGAAAGCGTTTTACTGGAGTCCGTGATCGGAATTTTCGATCTGGAGACCACGACGACGATGCAGACGACAAAGGACTTTATCACGAATGCCGAGAAGAACGGCGAGATACTGATAAACTCCGAAGTGATGCCTAAATCGTTTATTTTAACTGAAGAAGGCGGAATCGATTCTCTTTATGTTTCGTCTGTCAACGTGGCGACGCTCAGGAAGAGGATCGAACAACTTACGAAAGACAAATTTGACCCTTCAGAACTGAAAAGCTGTGAGATCATTTTTAGCAGGGAGGAAAAGTAAAATGGACGAGATCGACAACGAACTCGAACTGAAGGACAAAAACGCATATAGTGAAAACGATATCGAGGTTTTGGAAGGCCTTGAAGCAGTCAGAGTGCGTCCCGGTATGTACATCGGCAGTACGGGAGCCCAGGGACTTCACCATTTGGTATATGAGATCGTCGACAACAGTATCGACGAGGCGATGGCGGGACGCTGCAGCAGGATCATCGTGACGATAAACAGCGACAATTCCATCACAGTCGAAGATAACGGCGCGGGCATCCCTTGCGGAATTCATAAAACAGCAGGAATACCGACGGTCGAAGTCGTGCATACTATTTTACACGCAGGCGGAAAATTCGGAGGAAACGGTTACGCAGTATCGGGCGGACTTCACGGCGTAGGCGCATCTGTTGTCAATGCTCTTTCGACTTTCCTCGAAGTTGAGGTCAAAAGGGACGGAAAGATCCACTACCAGCGCTATGAACGCGGTAAAACGGTCACTCCCCTGCTCATAAAGGGCGACACTGAAGAGACAGGTACGACCACTCATTTTAAGCCGGATCCGGAGATTTTTGAGGAGACTGTCTTCGATTACGGCACGCTTTTGCACAGACTCAGGGAAATGGCTTTCCTGAACAAGGGCGTCAGGATCATTTTGAGGGACAACAGAGGTGAGCTTGAGTCTGAGGAAGAGCTCTATTATGAGGGCGGCATCGTTTCATATGTCGAATATCTGAACAACAGCTTTGACTCTGCGGAAGAGGGATATGACGACGATGGCAAGCCGCTTAAAAAGAGGGTCTTCAGCCCGGCAAAACCGATTTATTTCTGCGGCGAAAAGGAAGCCGGATTCGCGGAAGTCGCAATGCAGTATCAAAGCGGCTACGACGAGAAGGTTTACTCATACGCGAACAACATCAATACAAGAGAAGGCGGCACGCATCTTGTCGGTTTTAAAAACGCGATAACGAAAGTCATCAACGCGTACGCCAGAAAATATAATTTCCTGAAGGAAAACGACAAGAATTTTACAGGCGAGGACGTTAGAGAAGGTCTTACGGCTGTTATCAGTGTAAAATTACACAATCCTCAGTTTGAAGGTCAGACGAAGGAAAAACTCGGAAACAGCGAGATCAAACCGCTCGTTGAGAGCATTATTATTGACAAGCTGACGGAACATTTCGAGGAAAATCCGGAAGACGCTCGCGTTATCATTGAAAAATGCGCGATCGCGGCCAGGGCTCGCGAGCAGGCGAACAAGGCCCGTGAGCAGACGAGAAGAAAAGGCGCCCTCGAGAGCACTTCCCTTCCGGGCAAACTCGCTGACTGTTCGGAAAAGGATCCTTCACTTTGCGAAATATACATCGTCGAGGGAGATTCTGCAGGCGGATCCGCAAAAGTCGGCAGAAACCGTGAGATCCAGGCAATTTTACCTCTCTGGGGTAAAATGCTGAATGTCGAAAAATCGCGCGCAGACAAGGTTTTCTCAAACGACAAGCTTCTTCCTGTCATCCAGGCGCTCGGCGCGGGTGTCGGAAATGACGAGTTCGATGTGAACAAACTGAGATACCACAAGATCGTTATCATGGCCGATGCCGATGTCGACGGTTCGCACATCCGCATGCTGCTCATGACGTTCTTCTTCCGTTACATGAGGCCGCTCATCGAGAACGGCTACCTGTATCTCGCGCAGCCTCCGCTCTACAAGATCAGCAAGGGCAAGGAGTCTGTATACGCTTTCGACGACAAGGAGCTCGATGTAAAATTTGCTGAAACAGGCTGGAACAGAAACGACAAACTCGTCTCTATCGCGAGATTCAAAGGACTTGGTGAAATGAACCCCGAGGAGCTTTGGGCGACGACTATGAATCCGGAAACGAGAACATTCCTCAGAGTGACTATCGAAAACGCCGAATCAGCGAGCAAAACGTTCTCAGAGCTCATGGGTGAAAGCGTCGAACCGCGTCGCGAATATATCCATGCGAACGCGAAGTTCGTTCAGAATCTGGATATATAAGGAAATGAAATAAATATTCGGAATATTATGGGTCGCGCTAATATTTATTCAGTTAGTCTGCATGTTTATGCGCGACTGTTCCGAAAAGTATTTCAATAACGGACAGACAGTAAAAAGAAGTATTGCAATTGAGACGGTTAAAGGTCCTGTGCAATACTTCTTTTGTTTTTGATCGTCAGGCGCTGATGCGCTTGTTTTAGCCGCTTGTTTATTCGCGACTTCTCTTCCCTATTATTCGTTCGTATAGTTATCGAAATAACCCTGAATGTAAACGATAGGAGTTCCTTTGTCTCCGGATCCTGATGTGAGGTCGCAGAGCGAACCGATCAGGTCTGTCAAACGACGTGGCGTTGTGCCTTCGGAAACCATTTTACCGACGAGGTTGGAGTCCTTTTTCTTGATGTATTCTTTGATCGCGTCGCGAAGGGCTTCTCCGGAGAGATCAGCAAAATCGTTGTCAGCGACATATTTCAATTTGATTTCGTTAGGTGTTCCGTGCAGACCGGGTGTATGAGCGGGAGAAACGACCGGATCGGCGAGCTCCCAAATTTTTCCTACAGGATCTTTGAATGCGCCATCACCGTAAACCATGACCTCAACGACCTTCCCTGTTGCGTCAAGGATCTTCTTCTGAACAGCATCAACGAACTTGTCACAGTCGCGTGGGAAAAGTTTTACCTTGACTTCGGTCGCTTTGTTCGTTCCGAGGAGACCGTAATCTGCGTTGTATCCGCTTCCGTTTACAGGAGCGTTTAAAATGTCGTCAAGTCCGAGAACGATCTCAGCGCCTGCTGCTTTGAGGATCCTCTTTGTTCTTTCTCTGGAATGGATGTCGCATGTCAAAACTCTCTTTGTGTAAGGTAAAATAGCTCTTGCGTCGTTTGCGAAAACGATCTCGCACTCAGTGCCGCAGCCTTTGATAAGGCTCTCGTAATATTCAACGTAGTCAACTCCGGTGAACGGATGTTTTGTATAGCCGAACAGTTTTCTGTATTTTGCAAGATCAAGAACGTCTGAATACGGATTAACTCCTGCTTCATCTATGGCATCAAGGCTTATAAGATGATTTCCGACTTCGTCAGACGGGTACGAAAGCATCAATACAACTTTCTTTGCTCCCATTGCAATACCGCGCAGGCAGATCGCAAATCTGTTACGGGAAAGAATCGGGAAAATTACGCCTATAGTACCGCCGCCGAGTTTTGCTTTAACGTCCTCAGCGATATCCTGAACTGTAGCATAGTTATTCTGCGCACGTGCGACAACGGCTTCTGTTACAGCGATTATATCGTGATTTCTGATCTCAAAATTCTCGTTTTTTGACGCTTTGAGTACAGAATCAGTAACGATCGACACCAAATCGTCGCCGCTCCTGATTATTGGCGCTCTTACACCTCGCGAAACTGTTCCAACCATTCTTTCCATACGAATCATCCTTCCTTTTCACGTGAAACAAATTTTTCAGTGTAAGAATGTATTAAGTTCTTCATTCTTACGGCTTATTATAACATTTTTACTGCGAAAATTCAATTATATTTTCGGCAATACGCAAAAAATATTGTTATGAATGTGCTGTTTATGGTAAAATACACATGGAGAAACAAAATCCACTATTCATTAATAAATGGAAGGTAATGATTATGCCGAAAACAGTTGCTGTTGCAAACCAAAAAGGTGGCGTCGGTAAGACTACCACAGCGATAAACCTCAGCTCATGTGTAGCATACAGAGGGAAAAAGGTGCTTTTAGTTGATCTGGACCCTCAAGGAAACACCACAACGGGTATGGGAATCAACAAAAGAGACCTCGAAATGTCAACTTATGACGTGATAATAAACGAAGCATCCCCAAAAGATGTAATTATTCCTACTTGCCAGGAAAATTTATTCCTTTTACCGGCAAGTGTAAAATTGGCAGGCGCTGAGATCGAACTTGTCAGCCTGATGTCGCGCGAACACAGACTGGAAGTCGCTTTGGAAGAAGTTGAAGACGAATATGACTACATTTTTATAGATTGTCCGCCTTCTCTCGGATTACTTACGTTAAACGCATTATCTGCCGCAGATACGGTTTTAGTACCGATTCAGTGTGAATATTACGCATTGGAAGGACTTTCTCAGCTTATGGAGACTGTAAAACTCGTTCAAAAGCATTTAAACAGGCATCTTACGGTTGAAGGCGTCGTTTTAACGATGTTTGACGCGAGGACGAACCTTTCGATTGAGGTTGTCGAAGAAGTCAGAAAATACTTTAAGAATAAGGTATATGGAACAATTATTCCGAGAAACGTGAAATTAAGCGAAGCACCCAGCTATGGATTGCCGATCGTTCTTTATGACGCAAAATCCAAGGGTGCTGAAGCATACCTAAAGCTTGCGGATGAATTTATCTGCCTGGCTTAATAAAACAAGGGAGGTTTTTACATGGCATTAAAACAGAAAGGCGGCCTTGGACGCGGTTTAGACGCATTACTTGGCGGTGAAACACAGGTTTCCGATACTTCAGCGGTAAAAGAAGTCAATATTAACGAAGTTGAGCCTGGTGATCAGCAGCCTCGTCGCCATTTCGACGAAGAAAAACTTGATCAACTGGCAGAATCTATCAAAGATTACGGTATTATCGATCCTTTGATCGTAAAACGTGAAGGAAACGTATATAAAATAATTGCCGGTGAACGCAGATGGCGTGCAGCAAGAAAAGCCGGCCTTAAGAAGGTTCCGATCATTGAAAGAGATTCCACAACGCGTGAAGTGATGGAAATCGCACTCATTGAAAACGTTCAGAGAACGGATCTTAACCCGATCGAAGAAGCGGAAGCTTATGAGAAACTCATGAAGGAATACGATTTGACGCAGGATCAGATCGCAATGAAAGTTGGTAAAAATAGGGCAACTATTGCCAATATGCTTCGTTTGCTTAATTTTGAGCCTGAAATCAGAGAGCTTCTTATCAGCGGCGCGATCACTCAAGGTCAGGCAAGACCCATACTTGCTTTGGAAGATTCTAATGAAAGAATTCTTCTTGCGCAAAAGGTTGTTGAGCAGGATCTGAGCGCCAGACAAGTTGAGGAGTGCGTCAAAAAGATCGAAACCAACAGAAAGAAAAACGAAGAAAATGAGACAAAAAGCAAGGATTTGTTTGATGAACTTGCTGAAATTACCTCAAAAAGCGATATTAAAGCCATTCAGAACGAACTTAAGTCTGCATTAGGAACAAAAGTCAAACTGGCAGACAAAAATGGCAAAGGAAAGATCGTCATAGAGTATTACTCGGCAGACGAAAGAGAAAGACTTATCGATTTGCTGAAAAACAAATGACAGAAATTGTTTCACGTGAAACATTGCGCGGCCTTGCTGAAATGATTGCCTACACGATGTTTCACGTGAAACAATCGAGACTATACCAAAAGCGAATCATGCAAGCACGTGTGAGGTGATAACGAAAATCCCTCAAAGAACTACAGCGTTTCACGTGAAACAAAAAGGAGACAGATATGGATAAGGTTTTTTACGTAATAGTTTTTATGTTGATCCTGGTCGTTATTGCGCTGATTGTGTTTCTGATCGTACTGTTTTCGAAGATTTCGGAAATGAAAAGAAAACAAACGATTTTGGAAAACAAACTAAAAGGTGAAAATGCAGAAGAACTTCTTTTAAAAGTTCTGACACAAAACGATGAAATCGTTAAAGAGATGAGGTCAAATAAAGAAGCGGTCAGAGCTTTGGAAGAGAAACAAAAATATAATTTTGACAGAGTTGGTGTCGTAAGATATAACGCGTCCAAGGATGCCGGAGCAAAAATGAGCTATTCTGTTGGATTCAGCAATGAATCAGGAGATGGCCTTATTATTACAGGCCTTCATTATAATGACGGCGTTAATATATATGTGAAGAGAATTTCAGATGGAACCCCGGATGTTCCGCTTTCAAAAGAAGAAGTTGCAGCCCTGAAGAGATCAAAATTGGGTTGATAAAATGGAAACCTGAGACATACGTAAATAGAGATAATTAAACTTAGTGTCTCGAAAAAGAGACGCCACAAAGGATAAAAAATGGAAAACGGCGAAAAGAAAAAGAAAAAAGTGTTTTACGGAGCGATAAAACGGGTTCTTGACATCATTGTGTCATTACTTGCCATTATCGTTCTTTTTCTGCCAAGCGTGGTTTTCGCAATCATTATAAAATGTGAATCAAAGGGACCTGTTTTCTTTAAACAAAAGAGAGTCGGAAAAGGCAAAAAGCTTTTTACAATATATAAATTCAGAACCATGAGAACAGACGCTCCAAAAGATACTCCAACACATCTTCTTGGGAGCGCGCAAAGTTTTATCACAAGATCTGGTGCTTTTATGCGTAAAACAAGCATCGATGAGATCCCGCAGCTTATTAATATATTGAAAGGCGACATGAGCTTTGTCGGGCCGCGTCCGGCGCTTTGGAATCAGGACGATCTGATTGCTGAAAGAGACAAATTCGGCGCGAACGATATAATGCCCGGATTGACCGGATGGGCTCAAATAAACGGTCGGGATGACATATCTATAGAAAGAAAGGCGCAACTTGACGGTGAATATGCCGAAAAGCGAAGCCTTTTGTTTGATATCAAAATATTCTTTGGAACAATATCTGCAGCAATAAAAGGCAAAAACGTCACAGACAGCAAGGCAGAACACACGGAAAAACTGAAAATATTGGTGGTTTGCCAGTATTTTTACCCTGAAGCGTTCAGGATAAACGATATTTGTAAAGAATTGGTGCAAAGGGGCCATGATGTGACCGTTTTAACCGGAACGCCGAACTATCCGAGGGGCAAAATCTTTGACGGATACGAAAAAGGCAAGAAAGCACATGAGAATCTGGACGGAATAGATGTATACAGGGCAAAAATTATTCCAAGAGGCTCCGGAAGCAACATAAAACTTGTGATGAATTATTATTCCTTCGTGCATTCCGGAAAAAGACTTGCAAGAAAACTTGCCAGGGAGAAAGAATTTGATCAGGTGTTTGTTTACCAGCTTTCACCTGCGCTGATGGCGTTTCCGGGACTTTTAGTGTCCAAAAAGCAGAAAATACCGATGAATATGTACATATTGGATCTTTGGCCGGACAGTGTGGCTGAAGCCGGACATGTAAAAAGCAAGTTTGTTTTATCCTATTTGAACAAAAAACTTGAAAAAATTTACAAGGGATGCTCCAAAATATTAGTTTCATCGAGATCTTTCAAGGAACTGCTCGTAAAAAGAGGCTGTAACAGCGAAAAAATCGTATTCTGGCCGCAATATCCTGAAGATTATTACGTTCCTGTTGAAAAAAACAGAGAAGATGGTATATTTAATGTGATGTTTACGGGAAATGTCGGAAAAGCTCAGGGTTTTGAAGTGGTCGCGGAAGCCGCTGAAATGCTGAAGGAACACAAGGACATCCGGTGGACGATCGTAGGCGAGGGACGGGGAAGAAAAGAGTTTGAGGACAAAGTCAGGGAAAAAGGCCTCGAAAATGCCGTGATCTTCAAAAACAGGATCCCGTCTGAAGAAGTTGCCGACATTTTGGCGGATGCAGATGCTGCGCTGCTGATCTTAAAAGACATGCCGCTTGCGAATATAACACTTCCGGCGAAGCTTCAGTCTTATCTGGCGTGCGGAAAGCCTGTGATAGCTTCGATCAACGGTGAAGGAGCAAATGCAGTGGCAGAATCCGGTGCCGGACTTGTGAGCCGTGCCGGAGACGCCGGGGGACTTGCCGAAAATGTGCTCAAAATGTACGAGATGACGCCGGAAGAGCGCAAAATACTCGGTAAAAACGCCGAAAATTATTGCAAAGACGTATATTCCAAGGAAAAACTTATGGATTACCTCATAGAAGAGATGCAGAAGGAAATGACAGAAAGGGAAGAAAGAGAGCGATGAAGAAGTTAAAATTGATGACGATCCTCGGTACGAGACCGGAAATAATAAGACTTGCAGCTGTAATAAAGCGCGCGGACAAATATTTTGATCATCTCCTCGTTCACACGGGACAAAATTATGATTACACGCTGAACAAGATATTTTTTGAGGATCTTGATCTCAGAGAGCCTGATTTTTACCTGAATTGTGTCGGAAAAGACTTAGGTGAAACGATGGGCAATATCATTTCTTCGTCATATAAGCTCATGAAGGAACAAAAACCGGATGCTCTGCTCATACTCGGCGACACAAACTCCGCTTTGAGCGCGATCTCCGCAAAAAGGCTTAAAATACCGATTTTCCACATGGAAGCAGGTAACCGCTGCTGGGACTGGAACGTGCCTGAAATGGTCAACAGAACGATCGTGGACAGGATCTCAGACATAAACATGCCTTATACGGAGCATTCCAGACGCTATTTAATTTCTGAAGGCGCGGATCCGAAGACTTTGTTCGTGACAGGTTCGCCTCTTGCCGAAGTTATGGAAATGTATAAGGAAAAAATCGAAAAAAGCGACGTTTTAACAAGACTTGGACTGAAAAAGGGCAAATATGTCGTAGTTTCGGCTCACAGAGAGGAAAACGTTGACGACGAAGAGAGATTTTTTACCCTGATGGGAGCGATAAATGACGTCGCAAAAAAATACAAGGTACCTGTAATTTTCTCAACTCATCCGAGAACGAGGAAGAAAATCGAGGAAAGAGGCTTTGTTTTCGACAAACTCGTAAAAAACATTGAGCCTTTGGGCTATACAGACTATAACAAACTGCAAAAAGACAGTCTTCTTGTGCTTTCTGACAGCGGAACTTTGTCCGAGGAGAGCGCGATAGAAGATTTT
>DBVT01000117.1:0-1548 GCA_002308775.1 Mageeibacillus sp. UBA1257 | reverse complement strand
AAGGGCACTCTTTCGGACGCATATATGGCAAAAGACGTCTCTGTTCGCGTTGTGAAGATCATTCAGAGCCTCACAGATACCGTTAACGAAACGGTCTGGCACAAATTCTAAGCGGGATCGGAGCGGAATAGTATGAGGATCGCCTTTATCAATGTCACGCCCGGCGGCAGTACGGGGAAAATAATGTCATCGACCGCTGAAGCAGCTGCCGAACGCGGTCACGAGTGCGTTATTTTTTACGGCAGAGGAGAGGCAGAACAGACCAAAAATGACGGATCAGAAGAAACGGTAAAATCAAACGAGGATACCCAAAACAGGGAAACAACCGAAGATCCGGTCAAAAAAATAAAAATCGAAGGAAAATTTGACGTTTTGGCGCATGCGTTCAAGGCCAGATTTCTCGGAAGAAACGGTCACGGATCCAAAAAAGCGACAAAAAGACTCGTTCAGAACTTAAAAAACTTTGATCCCGATGTGATCCAACTGCACAATATCCACGGATACTATATAAATATTGAGATACTTTTCGACTATTTGCGAAATACCCGCGCAAAAATCTATTGGACGCTGCACGACTGTTGGACCTTTACGGGAGGATGCGCGCATTTTACGGCCGCAAAGTGTGAAAAATGGAAAACGGGCTGCGGAAAATGTCAATACAGGAACGTTTATCCGAAAAGCTACCCTGATACGACGAAAAAAGAATATGAAATAAAGAAAAATGTTTTTACCGGTCTGACCAATTTGACTCTTGTTACGCCGTGCGAGTGGCTCAAAGGGCTGGTAAAAAAATCATTCCTGCGCGATTACGAGTGCGACTGCATACCGAACGGAATAGATTTGAACGTTTTCCACGGAGCGCAGGATGAAGAGACCGAGGCTGACAAACGGGTCGCGCTTCCGGAAAAATATATTTTAGGAGTTTCGTCTGTCTGGGACGAGCGCAAAAGACCTCAGATGTTCATCGAGACCGCAAAAATCCTCAAAAAGGACGGTTTTAGCGCTGTCATGATAGGAAAAACGGACAAAAAGACGCAGGAAGCGGCGAAAGAGGCGGGAAATATTTTACTTTTTGACAGGACGGAAAATTTCGGAAAGCTCGCGGAAATGTATAAGAACGCAGTTTGCCTTGTCAGCACATCAGTCGAAGACACCTTCCCGACGATCGGACTCGAATCGATGGCTTGCGGAACCCCCGTGGTGTATGCGGACGTTTGCGGCTGCCCGGAGCAGGTAGAAGGGGATCCCGTGACCGGACTTGTCGCGACGCCGGACGATCCGAACTCGTTTGCCGATGCCGTGAGGATCATAGAGAAGGACGCGCGCACATTCAAAGAAAACTGCGAGGTAAAATCAAAAACCAAGTTATCACAGGAAAAGATGTGCGAAAGATACCTCGAACTTTACGAGAGGGAAGATCAGTAAAGAGCCGGTCCGAAAAACTCCGACATAATAATATGATTCAATATTATATACGCGCGCGAGGAAGCGTGCGTATTTTTATACGTATGTTGTTTTGCATATCGAACGTTGTTAATATCATAAAAA
>DBVT01000068.1 GCA_002308775.1 Mageeibacillus sp. UBA1257 | reverse complement strand
ATTCCTCTGACCTTGTCGACTTTATCGTATTCGATCTCGGGGAAGATAAGCTGTTCTTTCAGTCCCAGAGCATAGTTTCCGCGTCCGTCAAATGAATTGGCCGGTACACCGTGGAAGTCTCTGATTCTCGGAAGAGCGATGTTCATAAGTTTGTCAGCAAACGCATACATCTTGATGTTACGAAGAGTAACTTTGCATCCGATGTTCATGCCCTGTCTCAGTTTGAAGGCAGCGATGGACTTCTTTGCCTTTGTGATTACCGGTTTCTGACCGGTGATCTTCATAAGGTCGCCCATAGCGGAATCGATCGCCTTCGGGTTCTCTTTTACTTCGCCGAGACCCATATTGATGACGATTTTTTCGAGCTTCGGGATCTCCATGGGGCTCTTATACTGGAATTTTTCCTGCATTGCCGGAACGATTTCCTTTTCGTATTTCTCTCTAAGTCTAATCATTTAAAAGCCTCCTTTGATCACTTCGTCGAGTCGGGCGTCGCGATCTCTGCGCCGCACTTTTTGCATATACGGACTTTTACCTTCTTGCCGTCGACAAAATTCGTCTTTACGCCTGTTCTGCAAGGTTTGTTGCATTTAGGGCAAATAAGCATTACGTTCGATACGTCCAGAGGAGCTTCCTTCGTGATGATTCCGCCCTGTTCTGTGCTCTTACGGGGTTTGTTGTGCTCCGTAACGAGATTGACGCCTTCGACAACAACTCTCTTGTCAGCTGTTAAAACGGAGATGACTTTTCCGCTTTCGCCTTTGCTCTTTCCTGTAAGAACAGTAACTTTATCGCCTTTTTTGATATTCAAACTCATTTCATTTACCTCCTTACAGTACTTCGGGAGCGAGGGAGACTATCTTCATATAGTCTTTATCTCTGAGCTCTCTGGCGACAGGTCCAAATATACGGGTGCCTCTGGGGTTGTTGTCCTCTTTGATGATAACTGCTGCGTTTTCATCAAATCTGATATGTGTACCGTCAGCTCTTCTGACACCGCGCTTTGTGCGTACGATAACGCATTTTACGACTTCGCCTTTTTTGACCATTCCGCCGGGAGTGATCGATTTAACAGAACAAACGATGACGTCACCGATGTTCGCGTATCTTCTCTTACTGCCGCCAATAACTTTGATGCACATGAGCTCTTTTGCTCCGGTATTATCGGCCACTTTAAGCATTGTTTGAACTTGAATCATAACCTTTTACCTCCTGTGCTGTTACTGAGCTTTTTCAACGATCCTGACAAGTCTCCAGCGTTTGTCTCTGCTGATCGGACGTGTTTCCATGACCTCTACAGTATCTCCGACATGCGCTTCGTTGTTTTCGTCGTGTGCTTTGAGCTTGTAAGTAGTTTTGATAACCTTTTTGTAAAGGGGATGTTTAACACTCGTTTCGATGGCGACTACGATAGTCTTGTCCATTTTATCGCTTATAACATGTCCCACTCTTGTTTTTCTTAAATTTCTCTCTGACAAAGTTAACAACTCCTTCCTCGGGTATTACTTGTTCTCTGCTGCCGCAGCAAGTTCTTTTTCCCTGATAACAGTTTTTACACGCGCGATATCACGTTTGATATATCTGACCTGAACAGGGTTGTCGACTACGGAAGTTGCCTGCTGGAAGCGAAGCTTAAAAAGCTGACCCCTAAGGGACTCTTCTTCTGCACGCAGTTCTTCGAGAGTCATTTTTTTGATTTTTTCTTTGTACTCATTAGCCTTCATCTGCTTCAACCTCCGTCTTCTCTGCTTCGCGCGCAATTATCTTGCACT
Source organism: Mageeibacillus sp. UBA1257 (assembly GCA_002308775.1). Taxonomy (GTDB): domain Bacteria; phylum Bacillota; class Clostridia; order UBA1212; family UBA1257; genus UBA1257. The sequence continues at coordinate 9,881 of DBVT01000068.1, read as the reverse complement.
TGATCGGGAGCTTGTTCATTGCCAGTCTCAGAGCTTCTCTTGCATCTGCTTCGGGGATACCCGCGATCTCGAAAAGCACTCTGTCCGGTTTAACTACCGCTACCCAATATTCGGGAGAACCTTTACCTGAACCCATTCGAGTTTCAGCCGGTTTCTTTGTTACGGGCTTGTCAGGGAATATCTTGATCCAAACCTGTCCGCCTCTTTTGATAGAACGTGTAAGAGCGACACGGGCCGCCTCGATCTGGTTGGATGTGATCCATCCGCATTCTGTTGCCTGCAGACCGAATTCGCCGTTGGAAACGAAGTTGCCGCTTTGAGCTCTGCCCTTCATTCTGCCTCTCTGCACTTTTCTGCGTTTTACTCTCTTAGGCATTAACATGATTAATCATCGCTCCCTTCATTTTTGTCATTCTTGACAGTTTTTATTTCGGGAAGTATCTCACCTTTGTAGATCCAGACTTTGACGCCGATCTTGCCGTATGTGGTGTTTGCCTCTGCAAATCCGTAATCGATGTCAGCTCTGAGTGTCTGCAGCGGGATCGTACCTTCGTGATAATGCTCCGAACGTGCTATTTCAGCGCCGCCGAGACGTCCGCCGCAGGATGTCTTGATTCCGAGAGCGCCTGCGCGCATCGTTCTGCTCATTACCTGCTTCATAGCTCTTCTGAAGGATGTTCTCTTTTCGAGCTGAGAAGCGATGTTTTCTGCGCAAAGCTGAGCGTCAAGATCGGGTGATTTGACTTCATAGATGTTGACTATAACATCTTTGCCCGTCATTTTTTTGATATCGCCGACGAGTTCATCTTTGATGACGCCGTTTTTGCCGATAAGCATTCCGGGTTTGCCTGCGTCGATATCAACGATCAGCTTGTTCGCTGTTCTCTGTGTGCGTACTCTTGAGATTCCGGCAAGCTGGAACTTCTCTTTGACAAATCTTCTGACTTTCACGTCTTCGACAAGATTGTCACCGAAATCTTTCTTTCCGGCATACCATTTTGCGTCCCAGTCTTTGATGACGCCTACGCGCAAACCGTGCGGATTAACTTTCTGTCCCATATTATGCCTCCTCTTTTCTTTCTTTTACTATTACCGTAATGTGACTTGTGCGCTTTGCGATGCGGTTTCCGCGTCCTCTGGAGACGGGCTGCATTCTCTTGAGCGTCGGGCCGGGATTGACGAAACAATCTGCCACATAGAGCTTTTCAGCGTCAAGATCAAAATTGTTTACGGCATTTGCCTCAGCTGATTTGAGGAGTTTATAAAGGATCTCGGATGCGGCCTTGGGTGTGAACTTAAGGATAGCATACGCCTCTTCGATATCTTTGCCTTTTATCAGATTGAGGACGATCCTTACTTTTCCGGGAGCTATTCTTGCGAATCTGAGGATCGCTTTACCCTGATCTCTTCCGATTCCGAGAATCTTACGCTCTCTCTTAAAAAGTATTACCGATTTCTTGCTTTTCGGAGCGCTTGCATTGTAAGCAGCGATCAGTTCGTCTTTTTTAGCAAGAAGTTCATCTTTTTCCATTCTTTTTCTTTCCAAAGTAATTCCTCCTCCCCGGTTTATTTAGCGCCGGTCGTCTTTTCCTTGTTTACATGTCCCCTGAACGTTCTCGTGGGTGCAAACTCGCCAAGCTTGTGGCCTACCATCTCTTCTGTGATGTAAACCGGAACATGTTTTCTTCCGTCATGTACAGCGATCGTGTGACCAACCATCTGAGGAAAAATCGTAGAAGCTCTGGACCATGTTTTAATAACATTTTTTTCGTTCTTCTCATTCATTGCGTTGATCCTTGACAAAAGTCTCTCTTCAACGAACGGTCCTTTTTTAACAGATCTGCTCATTTTTTATTCCTCTCTTTCGCAATTACTTTCCGTTTCTTCTTCTCACGATCATCTTGTCGGAAGCTTTGTTCTTCTTCCTCGTCTTATAACCGAGAGTAGGTTTGCCCCAAGGAGTAACAGGGCTCGGCATACCGATAGGCGATTTGCCTTCACCGCCGCCGTGCGGGTGATCGTTCGGGTTCATTACAACGCCGCGGACATGAGGTCTTACGCCCATCCATCTCTTGCGGCCCGCTTTGCCGAGGCTTACGTTTTCGTGGTCGGAGTTTCCGACGGGGCCTATCGTAGCCTTGCAGTTGCTCATAATGACTCTGACTTCGCCTGATGAAAGTCTGATCTGTACAGAATCGTCCTCTTTAGCCATGAGCTGTGCGTAGCAGCCTGCCGATCTGACGAGCTGAGCGCCCTTTCCTGCTTTGAGTTCGATGTTGTGGATAATTGTACCAACCGGGATGTTAGCCAGCGGAAGCGCGTTGCCGGGTTTGATATCGGCATCGGGGCCGGAGACGATCGTATCGCCTACTTTGAGGCCTTCCGGATGGATTATATAGCGTTTTTCGCCGTCTGCGTAGCAAACGAGAGCAATGTTGGCCGAGCGGTTCGGATCGTATTCGACGGATACCACTTTTGCAGGGATGCCGTCTTTCTCTCTCTTAAAATCGACCAGTCTGTACTGTCTCTTGTTGCCGCCGCCGCGATGACGGACAGTTATCTTTCCGTAAGAGTTTCTGCCAGCGTTCTTCTTGAGGGAAGACTGAAGCGTTCTGATCTCGCTGTCGCCTGTGATCTCCTCAAAAGTAGAAACCGTCATCGTTCTTCTGGATGGTGTTGTCGGATTATATTTCTTTATTCCCATTTTGATACCCTCCTATTACTGAACGAGTCCGAATTCATCAATGGCGTTCTTGTACTTTTTGTCAGTTTTGACTTTCTTGCCGCCAGTTGTGAGATATTCTCTGTCTTTGGGATCTGTGTCGATCGTTACGATCGCTTTCTTCCATGCGGGCGTATAACCGATGCTGGCGCCGCTCGCGGAGTTACGGACCCTCTTTTTTCCGTCATAACGAAGCGTATGAACAGAAATGACTTTTACGTTAAAAAGCTTCTCGACCGCGTCTTTGATCTCAGATTTGTTGGCTTTTACATTGACTTCGAATGTATATTTGCCGAGCTGAGCTTCTTCGGTACTTTTTTCAGTGATGTGCGGTCTTACGATTACATCATACTCTTTCATGCGTACACCTCCGATACCTTGCTGAGGGCTTCTCTTGTCACAACGAATTTCTCATATTTGAGGATGTCGTAAGTGTTGATCGTTCCGACTGTTGCAGCCAGTGCGCCCTTTATGTTATTTGTTGCTCTTACAACATTTTCATCCTTTTCAGCTGTTACAACGAGAGCTGACTCAGCGCCGATGTTTTTGAGGATCTCAGCCATTTTCTTCGTCTTAGCTTCTGAAAGTTCCAGTTTGTCGATAACGATAACAGCTTCGTCCTGAGCTTTTGATGAAAGTGAAGATTTGAGAGCGAGTCTTTTGAGTTTCTTGGGGATCTCGAGCCTGTAGTTTCTCGGTTTGGGTCCGAAAACGATTCCGCCGTGGATCCACTGAGCAGATCTCGTACTACCCTGTCTTGCGTTACCGGTGCCTTTCTGTCTGAGAGGCTTCTTGCCGCCGCCGCTTACTTCGCTCTTAACTTTTGTCGAATGTGTTCCCTGTCTCAAATTTGCAAGTCTGCTTTTTACAGCAAAGTGCATAGCGTTGACGTTGGGTTCAATTCCGAAAATGTTTTCGTCGAGTTCGATCTCTTCGATTACTTTTCCTGACATATCATAAACTTTTGCTTTTGACATTTTCTGTTCCTCCCTCCGAATTACGCCTTGACAGACTCTTTGATCTCGAGGATGCCGCCTTTAGGTCCGGGAACCGCGCCTTTGATGAGGAGCAGGTTTCTTTCGCTGTCTACCTTGACGATCGTAAGATTCTGAACTGTAACTCTGTCAGAACCCATATGACCGGGCATCTTCTTACCTTTGACGACACGACCGGGGTCTGTGTTGGGGCCCATGGAGCCTACGCCTCTGTGATACTTCGAACCGTGTGATTTGGGTCCGATGATCTGTCCGTGGCGTTTAATGTTGCCTGCGTAGCCTTTACCTTTTGAAGTTCCCACTACGTCAACGGAATCTCCGTCAGCGAATACGGAACCGACATAAAGTACCTGGCCGATCTCATAACCTGAAATATCTTCCGGTTTGAATTCTCTGAGGACTTTGAATCCGTCTGTTCCGATCTTCTTGAACGTTCCCTGCTCAGGTTTTGTGAGCTTTTCGAGTTTGCAGTCCACGAATCCCAGTTTGACAGCTTCGTAATCGTCTGTTTCATCTGTTTTCTTCTGGATAACGGTGCAGGGTCCTGCCTGAACTACCGTTACCGGAATGCACGTACCGTCTTTGTCGAAGATCTGTGTCATTCCGACTTTTTTGCCTAAAATAAACTTCTTCATTAATAAAACCTCCTGTGGTTATTGGTTCATCTTTCCGATGAACTTGACCCTCCGCAACGGCTTTAAGCTACCGTTTGCTAAAAGAGTGTCTTCTTGTTACTGCTGGACTTTGATTTCGATATCAACGCCTGCGGGCAGATCGAGCTTCATCAGAGCATCTACTGTCTTGGACGTAGGATTCAAAATGTCGATCAAGCGCTTATGAGTTCTCAATTCGAACTGTTCTCTCGCATCCTTATATTTATGCGGAGCGCGAAGGATCGTAGTTACTTCTCTTTCTGTGGGAAGCGGGATAGGTCCTGAAACTTCAGTTCCCGTGCGCTTTGCCGTTTCGACGATCTTAGCCGCCGACTGATCAAGAAGCCTGTAATCATACGCTTTCAATTTGATCCTCATTTTCTGTTTGGTTGCCATACATATTCCTCTCTTTCTTTTACGATACGTACAAGCTTCACCAACAGTCTTACACTACACCGTGTGTTTCACCACTCTGTCAAATAAAAATCCAAATCGAAATATCCGTCTCCTGGCGGATTTCAATCCGGAGTGACTGAGTAAAAAACAGACTTTGCATGTAAAACATGCAGTGACTTGCCGCCCAATTTCATGAATCGGACATTCTCCGCCTGAGTTACCTGCATTTTTTTGTTGCAGCAATCTCCGACATCATCGTCTGTCAGGTCACAACGTGCAAAATTATACGCCATCGCAGGGGCGATTGCAACATTTTTTTACGTCATTTGCGAAGTTTTTGCCTGTTTTTCGGCTTGTAATTGTTAATTTTTTGTTAACTTTGCGGTTTTGCCGCAATTTGAACGTTTTTTTGTCGTCCGCGGGACTTTTTCTTGTGTTTCCCGGCCGCGCGACATGGCATCAATATATCAATATCCGATCTCCTCGTCGATTATTATCACAGTGATCCTTCCCTTCTGCCTTTGCATCGCGGAGATCACGTAGTTGCAGCATATCCTTTCACTCGTTCTGCAGCCTTCGCAGATCAGGGGCTCTTCCTTTGAAAGAGATATGCATTCGCCGTTTACGGAGCACGGCGTCTGCTTTTTGAGTCTTTCGCAGTTTTTGGGCGCCGCGAGAGTTTTTACCCTGCGGACAGCTTCGTTTATGTCTTTCACGATCTTGTTCTTTCCGGCTACTATAAAGACCCTCTTCGGTCCGTACAAAATCGCCGCCACTCTGTTGCTGTTCCCGTCGACGTTGTAAAGCTCTCCGTTTTCCGTTATCGCGTTTGAACTTGAGATGTAATCGTCGCATGTAAAAGCCTTCCTGAAGATCTCCGCCGTCTCTTCTTGGCTCAGACCCTTCTCGTATCTGTCATAATACTTATAAGGTCCCGTTTTCAGCATCTCGAGTATGCCCGTCTTGTAGAGCGTCACCGATCCTCCGACCGTGATCTCGTCTCCTTCGCCCAGAAACCCGCGCAGCATCTCCTTCGCCTCTTCCGCATCCTTCGCGTAAAATGCTTCCATATTGTTTTTACGCAGATTCTCCAACGTCTTTTCTATATATTCTTCCATTATCGCTCCTCTTTTCCCTGATTTTATAAAAAACAGTTTTTTATATGGCTTTATTAAAATATAAAAGGCACGGTTCAAAAAGATACCGCGCCTTTTTTGCTTTTAAAAATATCAGAAGCAGATCTGGGACACTCTCAATACTCCTTCAAGTTCTCTGAGTTCCTCGATGACTTCCTTTGAAACTGCCTGGTTCACACTGACGAACGACTCGGCTTTTCCTTCTGTTTTTCCCCTGCTCCACTGCATGGCGTCTATGTTGATACCGTGTCTTCCGAGGCACGTACCGATCTTTCCGATGATACCGGGGACATCGTTGTTCTGTATCGCGAGGACGTAATCTGTAGGCACGAAATCCATCTTGTATCCGAAGAAATCAACGATCCTGATCTCCGTCTTGGCGAATACCGTACCTGATACACTGAGTTCCTTGTCATTGTTTTTAAAAGTGACTGTGACGAGGTTCGTATATTTTTCGAGTTTCGAGTATTTGCTCTCAACAAACGACACGCCCATATTCTGAAGGATATTCTTTGCGTTGACGTAGTTTACGGTGGATCTTACCACGGGCTCCAGGAAGCCTTTGATAACTGACAATGTTAAAATATCCGTTTCCTTTTCTGCCAGATCTCCGCTGTATTTTATTTCTATCATATCCACAGGCGTCTTCTCCGTCTGGAAGTAGATCTTTCCGAGGTCCTCGCAGATATCGATATAAGGCTTTATCTCTTCCATATTGCCCGCTTTGATCGGAGGCATGTTGACTGCGGGTACTACCATTCCGTTGAGCGCCTGACCTACTAACTTCGTGACAGCTGTTCCGACATTGTAATTTGCTTCCTCAGTAGATGCTCCGAGATGAGGCGTGATGTTGCAGTTCGGAAGGTGAAGCAGCGGATTGTCGTAATCCTGGTCTTCAGGCTTTTTATTGTAGTTCGGTTCTTTTTCCAGAACATCTATGCCGGCCGCAGCGACTTTTCCTGATACGAGAGCGTCATAAAGCGCCTTTTCATTGATCAGACCGCCTCTTGCCGCATTCACCAGCCTTACGCCGTCCTTGCACATTGCGATCTCTCTTTCGCCTATTATGCCGATGGTCTCGGCAGTTTTAGGCGTATGTATCGTGATAAGGTCTGCCTGCGGGAGAAGTTCTTCGAGCGTCTTGCATCTCTTTACTCCGAGATTTTCGAATCTCTCGTCCGTGATATACGGATCGTAAGCGATGACTTTCATATTGGAACCGGCGAGTTTCTTAGCCACTATCGATCCGATCCTTCCGAGGCCTATGATACCGACAGTTTTACCTTCGAGCTCCTTGCCTATGAAGTTCCCTCTTCTGAAATCGTGATTTCTGCCGGCTTCTACTGCCTGGATCAGATTCCTGAAAAGAGCATACGCGTGAGCTATCGCAAGTTCCGCCGCAGCCATGGTGTTGCTCTCGGGCGTATTGACTACTATTATTCCCCTTGAGGTACATGTCTGCAGGTCTATATTGTCAACGCCGTTTCCGGCTCTTCCGACTACTTTGATCTTCGGCGCCCTGTCGAGAAGTTCTTTGTTCACATTCGTCACGCTTCTCACGATTATCGCATCGTAATCAGCTATTATGTTCAGCAGTTCTTCTCTTCCGATACCGAACCTGGCGTCTACTTCAAATCCGTGGTCTCTCAGCTGCTGTATGCCTTCTTCTGCTATGCTTTCCGTTACAATGATCTTCATTCGCATTACCTCCGGGTGTTTCGATTGCGATTTTATTCATATTTTACGTAAAAAGGCCCTCTTTCAAGGTGCCTTTTATAATAAAATAATATTTTGATAATGTCAAGTTAAAAAGCCTGTTTTTTCGGTATCACATTGAGAACGCCTATATTAAAATTTGCCAGCAGGTCGAAAACGTGCTCGTGGATCTTCTCTGTGACCATTATATCGTAGTCGAAATGAAGATGTCCCGCAAGGATCTCTACGACAGGGCTGTCATCCGCGACAACAGTCTCGATATATTTGTACATATTGCTGTCGAAATACGTATATGTAGTATTCTTGCCGAGCATACAGTTTGATTTTTCCCTCTCGTACAGTTTTTTGGCCATCGAATCGTCTATCAGCGAATCGAACGGAGGATGGCTGATCAGTATCACAGGCTTGCCTTTTGCAAAAAGCTCTTTGATCTGTTCAAGTTTCTTCTTTGTCGTATTGGTGAGAGGGTTGTTCACTCCTATAATCATAAATTTGTCGTATTCGAGCACGAAAAGCTCGTCGTTCGGGCAGAGATCACGCTGGCGCTTGGAGGCTGACACATTGTTCTGATTTGCCAGATACGTAGGCTTTGAATCGTGGTCGGCGCGCATATAGTAGTAAGGCGTCGTGAACTTTGCAAGGCCTTCGCCGAAGGCGTCGACGTTTGCCTTCGAATTGTAATCGATCATATCCGCGTTGAAGAAGATCGCTTCCGCGCCGCACCTGTTAAGAAGGTCAGGAAGCGTTTTCCACTGATCCGCGGACGTCACTCCGCTTTTCGAAGTAAAAGATCTCACCCTGCCCTTGACATATTCCCTCTTGTCTTCAGCCACCTCATCGCTTTCCGCTATGACATGAAGGTCTGATCCGATTATATAATGGTATTCCCTGTCCAGGCCTTCGATCTCAACGTTCACCGTCGTGACCTTATATCCGTTGTCCACGAGGTTTTTAACGGTAAAACCGTCCTCATACACATATTTTTCACCTGTTTCATCCATTTCTTCACCATTATCCGTATTTTCGCCGGGTTCGGCATCTGTCTTTCCGTTTATGGTATCGTTCGCGCACGATACCGCAAGAGAGACAGTCATCACGAGCGCGAGAAGAAAAGACAACAATCTGCCTAAGGTAATATTTTTAAACTTATTCATTGACTATCCTCCTCAGTAATTAATAATTTTATCCTTTATAAAAGAGGCATTCGGCGTTTTCCCAGTATTCCGCGGCTTTTGATTTGCCGTTTTCTACATAGTATTTATTCATTTCGACTGCTCCGTCCCAGGCGAAGAGATTCTGGTAGTGAGGCTCTCCCTGCGGATTATTTATCCAGCCGAGTTCGACGCTCGTACCGTCTGCGAACTGCTCGATGCACCTTCCGTAGCACCAGTTCGCCGCGATCTGAATGTCAGCGTCTATTATCGCGTCCTTGATGCCCTGCCATGACGCGTTTGCCGCATCGAAATTCGGATCGTCATATCCTTTTGTAAATCCCTCCGTCGAATGGAATTCTCCGAGGAAATACGCAAGTCCCATTTCCCTTGCTCTCTCGTTAAAACGTTTCATTTGCGAGACGCCGAGGTAGTGCACGCTCAAGGTATCTATTGAACCCTGCGACATCAGCCTGTACAATTCCTGATAATCCTCTTCCGTATCGGCCGGGAACCATGATCGGCCGCTTGTCAGTTTAAGAGCTTTCCATGCGCCCCTGTAACCTCCGTCGCCGTTCGTGATCATCCTGTACGGATCGAGTTCTCTTATATAGTCTGACAGCCAGCCGTAATACAACCCTGTCATATCGGAGGTGAACTGCATCTCACCGTTTAAATCCGTACCTTTTATTGTACTCGACGAAAGGTCGCAGTCGAGGTTTCCTTCATTTCCTATTTCCCAGCCCCAGACAGCCGGAGAATCCTTGTATCTCGTAACGACTTCTTTTACATACTGCTTTAAAAGCGCATTCCCTTTGCTGTACGGATCAGCGATCTTGTCTCTGGTTTCGCCGACAAAACTGCAGAACGTGGAGTAGTTCCAGTTGAGCGAGAATATTATACCCACGCGATATTCTTCTGCCTTTTGAACAAACAGGTCGCATCCCTCGTAAAAATTTTCCTTGTCCTTCAGATAATTCGGTATCTGATTCGAGTAAAAAAATCCGATCATCGTTCTGACAAACGGTATCCCTCCGTCTCTCAGAGAGCCGAAATACCGGTCAAGATGCTCTACGTCCCGGGAATGTCCCATATTGACTCCGCCGTGCCAG
>DBVT01000048.1:4917-5756 GCA_002308775.1 Mageeibacillus sp. UBA1257 | reverse complement strand
GGTTGTACGGGTAAAGGCAACGACCAGGTCAGGTTCGAGCTCGCGGTAAAACATTTTGCGCCTGATATGGCCATCATCGCTCCGTGGAGAGAGTGGGACATCAAATCGCGTGAAGAAGAAATAGATTACGCCGAGGCGCACAACGTTCCGCTGAGGATCAACAGGGAGACGAACTATTCAAAGGACAAAAATCTCTGGCATCTTTCTCACGAAGGACTTGATCTTGAGAATCCCGACAACGAGCCTCAGTACGAGAAGAAAGGATTCCTCGAGATGGGCGTGTCTCCGATAGACGCTCCCGACAAGCCCACATATATAAAGATCGACTTCGAAAAAGGCGTCCCTGTCGCTCTCGACGGTGTTAAAATGAGCGCGAAAAACATAATTTTAAAACTCAATAAGCTCGGCGGTGAAAACGGCATAGGTATCACGGATATAGTGGAGAACAGGCTCGTCGGAATGAAATGCCGCGGCGTTTACGAGACACCCGGAGGAACGATCCTCTATAAGGCGCATGAAGCGCTCGAAAGCCTCTGCCTCGACAAACTCACGATGCACGAAAAGCAGAAACTCTCTGTGACCTTTGCGGAACTTGTATATAACGGACTTTGGTTCTCACCGCTTCGCGAAGCTCTTTCGGCATTCGTTGACAAGACCCAGGAGCATGTGACGGGAAGCGTAAAACTCAAACTGTACAAGGGCAATATCATCAAAGCAGGCACATCGAGCGATTATTCGCTCTATAGCGAGGAGATCGCGACATTCGGCGAGAGCGATTACAACCAGGCTGACGCGACGGGATTCATCAACCTCTTCGGACTTCCCACAACAGTTCAGGC
>DBVT01000048.1:224-4857 GCA_002308775.1 Mageeibacillus sp. UBA1257 | reverse complement strand
AAAAAATCATGCCCGCGAGACGGAAAATACGTTTCGCGGGCTGGTATTTTATCCGGATGAAAAGTGATCTCGGTATACGGTTGTTTTATTGATGCGCCGTTTGTAGTATAATATTAAAGTCTTTTAGTGAAAAGGAGCAAGACCATGGCAAAAATGTGGGCAGGCAGGACAGACGGAAATACCGAGAAGATAGCGGACGATTTCAACTCGTCCATCAGATTCGACAGCAGGATGTTCAAAGAGGACATTTTGGGAAGCATAGCGCACGCCGAAATGCTCGGAAAGCAGGGAATTATATCGGAAAACGAAGCTAAAACGCTCTGCGAAGGTCTCGGTGAAATATTGGAGGACATTGAAGAGGGAAGGCTCGCTGTCGATCCCTCCTGTGAAGACATCCATATGTTCGTCGAGCAGGTGCTCACGGAAAGACTCGGAGACGTTGGCAAAAAACTTCATACCGCGAGGAGCCGCAACGACCAGGTAGCACTCGATCTGAGGATGTATTTGAAAAATGAAAACGATGATATAGACAAAAAATTGCTCAGGCTGATCGAGGCGCTGCTCTCAAAAGCCGAAGATAATGTCCTGACGATAATGCCCGGTTATACGCATCTTCAGAGGGCGCAGCCCGTATCGTTCGGACAGTATATGATGGCTTATGTCATGATGTTTTTGCGGGACAGGGACAGGCTCGCGGATGTTAAAAAGAGGACAGACGTATCGCCGATCGGAAGCTGCGCTCTTGCCGGGACTACATACGATACGGACAGATTTTACGAGGCTGATAGGCTCGGATTCGGGAGCGTTTGCGAAAATTCGCTTGACGGCGTGTCAGACAGGGATTTCTGCCTTGAACTCTCATCGGCGATCTCGATAATCATGACGCACCTTTCCAGGCTTTCCGAGGAGATCGTCCTCTGGCAGAGCTGGGAGTTCAAATTCATAGATCTTTCAGACAGCTATACGACAGGTTCATCGATAATGCCACAGAAGAAAAACCCCGACATGGCGGAGCTCGTCAGGGGTAAAACGGGCCGCGTTTTCGGCGATATGACAAGTCTTTTTACGACTATGAAGGGACTCCCTCTGGCATACAACAAGGATATGCAGGAGGATAAAGAGGCGATATTCGACTCGTGCGACACGGTAAAAATGTGCCTTGAAGTTATGTCCGGAATGATCGAAACCATGAGCGTCAACGCGGAAAATATGAAGTCGGCCGCTCAGAAGGGCTTCATAAACGCGACAGATCTGGCAGATTATCTTGTGAATAAAGGACTGCCTTTCAGAAGCGCTTACAAAATATCCGGGCAGATAGTTGCCGAGTGCATCTCAAAAGGCACCGTGCTCGAAGAACTGCCGCTTTCCGAATACAAAAAGATCAGCGACAGGTTTGAAAATGACGTATACGACGCAGTCGACCTTGTAAAATGTCTGGAGCGCAGAAAAAGCTTCGGCGGGACGAGCCCGTCTTCCCTGAAAGAGCAGATAAAGATCGCTAAAAAGAAACTCGGTAAAGCTTGATATATTATTTTTTCAAAGAAAAAGAGCTGTAAAACAACTCATCGGAGGAGAAAATGAAACTGAATTACAAACGCACGATACTGATCGGATTCGCCTTTATGGCGATCCTGGCATTCTGGCAGTTTTACGATCAGGTCGTCCCATACCTTCTCGAATACAGATACGGGCTTAAAACGGATGTCGCCAACCTGATAATGTCCATCGACAACATATTGGCGGTCTTTATGCTTCCTCTGTTCGGCGCGCTCTCAGACAAAACGCACACGAAACTCGGAAAGAGAACTCCTTACATTTTGTTCGGAGGACTCGGATCGGTAATACTGCTTGTTTTACTCGGAATAACGAATGAGATCGGCAAATTCCCGATGTTTTTCATAGTCCTGGTGGTGCTTCTGGTCGTAATGGCAGTCTACAGATCGCCGGCAGTCGCATATATGCCCGATGTCACCGAAAAGCCTCTGAGAAGCAAAGCCAACGCGATAATCAACCTCGTCGGATATATCGGAGGTATCTTTGCGACGGGCGTAATGATGTTTATGTTAAAATCGAACAAGCAGGCTGACGGTTCCAAAGTCTATGATGAAAACCAGTCGTTCCTGCCCGTATTTATAGTTATCGCAGCCTTTATGGCGATAGCGATAATCGTTCTTGTGCTCACGACGAAGGAAAACAAGATCCCGCATGTCGTTGACGCGCCCGATGAGAACGAAGAAAAAGGAAAGGGCGTGAAGCTCGAAAAAGGCGTAAGAACAAGTATGATCCTGATACTTTTATCCGTATTTCTCTGGTATGCCGCTTACAACGCCGTGACGACGGCTTTTTCAAGATACTGTGTGGAGATATGGGGCGCTGACCTCGGAACATCTTCAAGCTATCTGCTCGTCGCGACTGTAACAGCGATCGCCGCGTTCGTGCCGCTGGGATTCCTCTCGAGCGTCCTCGGAAGAAAGAAAATGGTTCTTCTGGGCATCACTTTGATGACTGTCTGCTACGCGATCGCGATATTCCTCACAAAACAGACCCCCATTGCTTACGTTCTCTTTGCCGTAGTCGGTATCGGCTGGGCATCAATAAACGTAAATTCGTTCCCGATGGTCGTTGAAATGTGCAAAGGCGGCGACGTCGGAAAATACACGGGCTACTATTACACATTTTCAATGGCGGCACAGATCGTCACTCCTTTGCTGTCCGGACTTCTGATCACTCATATTCCGACGCATTACAGAGTGCTCTTTCCGTACGCGGTGATCTTTTCCGTGCTCTCGTTCGTCACGATGCTGTTCGTTCGCCACGGAGATTCAAAGCCTCAAAAGAAGAAGAGCGTCATCGAGAATTTCGACTCAGACATATGACAACTATAAAAAACAGTTCTGAATTAACGGAGACCACGGTAAAAATATGCCTTTCATAATCATATCTGCAGTCATTTTGTTACTTATATCGTTGTTCGTTTTTGCGATCGCACCTGCTGCGAGGAAGCATCCGGACAGAGAAAAACTGGGCGGCATCTATATCGCACACAGGGGTCTTCACGGCATTTCGAAGGGCTCGGACGGTAAAATGATACCCGAAAACTCTCTCGCCGCTTTCGAACTTGCGTCTCAAAAAGGTCTCGCGATAGAAAACGACATCCATCTTACCAAAGACGGGGAAGTCGTCGTTTTTCACGACGACTCTCTTCTGCGCATGTGCGGAATAGACAAAAAGCCTGAAGACATGACTCTTGCGGAGATAAAGGAACTCACTCTGGCAGATTCGGAAGAGCGGATCCCCACATTGAAAGAATGCCTCGATACAGTGAAAGGCAGAGTGCCTCTTCTGATCGAATTCAAATCTGCGGATCCTTCGTATGTCAAACTGTGCGAAGCGGCAGATAAAATACTCTCTGAATACAAGGGCGTGTACTGGATACAGTCATTTTACCCGCTCGTGCTTTTCTGGTACCGTAAAAACAGGCCGGAGATAATGAGAGGGCAGCTTTCGACGACTTTTCCAAAGGGCGAATTCAAGAAGAAACTGCTTGGCGCGCTTATGTACAATTTCCTCGCAAGGCCCGATTTCATATCGTATGAGCACATACACGGAAAATATTTCTTCAGAAGATTTTGCGCGTTTCTGGGAGGCTTTCCCGTCGCGTGGACGCTGAGATCAAAAGAGGAGATAGAAGGCGCAAAAAAGTATTTTAAGACGTTTATATGCGAAAAAATTGACGATTTAGGAGAGGTGAACAGGGAAAAATGAAAAAAACATATGCTTTCTCAGAAATTAAAGACAAACTGCTCTTTGACGGAAGAGTGCTCATGAGAGAAGACGGGGCGATACTCGGATGGGAAGGTTCCGGATTTGAATTCAGAGGGGAATTCGAAGGAGAAATTTCCATAGGCGCAGAGTGTTCGTCTCCTTTTTACTATGACAAAACATACTGGCTCGGATTGTATTACGTCGTTGACGGCGAGCCGCACAAAACGGGAAGGATCTTCAACGAGACGCAGAGCCTCACTGTCGCGAATGTCGAAAAGGGTTTTCACACGATAAAGGTGATAAAAAGCTCCCAGTCGATCTTCAACAGCATAAAAATAAAATCGATTACTTTCGACGGTAAGATCGGTGAAAAACCAGAAGAGAAAAAGCTCGCTGTAGAGTTCATCGGCGATTCCATAACAGCCGGATCTGTTGTGATGTCGTACGAGTCAGATCCGCCGGATCTCGAAATAGACACGAGCTCCGATTCTTACTGGTTTTACCCGGGAGTCGCATGCAGACTTCTGGATGCCAAAATGTATGATGTTTCGACGGGAGGAGTCGGCCTCGTGAACAGAGAAGGCGGATTCGGAACAAATGCGGACAGCTATTACGATTTTACGGATTACTATCACGACAGGGAAGAAAAGTGGGATTTTGAGAAAAATAAATCGGATGTGGTCGTGATCGCTCTCGGAACGAATGACGGTGCGTATCATGAAAAGCAGGACGAATATATAGAGATCGCGAGAAAATTCCTCCGAAAGGTAAGAAAAAACAACCCCGGGGCCTATATTTTCTGGATCTACGGAATGATGTTCAGAAATTTCGAGGGGTTGTTCAAAAGGCTTATCGACGAGGAAAACGA
>DBVT01000048.1:0-123 GCA_002308775.1 Mageeibacillus sp. UBA1257 | reverse complement strand
TAGCGGAAGAGATCAAAAAGATCCTCTAAGCCCTCAGAAACAGATATTTTTAATTGATTCCTTTGACTTTGTAGCCTTCGTTTTCGACGGCTGCTTTCAGTTCGTCGTCGTGGCCGTCTTCTG
>DBVT01000060.1:6168-10943 GCA_002308775.1 Mageeibacillus sp. UBA1257 | reverse complement strand
ACATTTCACGTTGTCAACAGGTTTTTGAAAAAATTTTCAAAGAATTTTTCGATTCGGAAATCTGTATCTTGTGGCAAAAAAATACCCGCCATACCGGGCGGGCACAATATGTTATGAAAGTATGAAGTGTTTATCACAATATATTGTTTTTTATCTCCTCAAGCACCTTTTTCACGCTTAAAATATCTTCATAGAACGGCATTTTCAGAGTTTCGTTTCGCAAAAGAGCCGCGGGATGGTAAGTCGTAAGGAAAAGAGTACCTTTGACATTTTCCCATTTGCCTCGAAGTCTGTTCATCGGCTCGGTGTGTCTCAATAGCGTTTTCGACGCGACGAGGCCCATACACACGACCACCCTCGGTCTTATCAATGCGAACTGTCCGCGAAGAAAAGGAAGACACGCCATACACTCTTCATCCAGAGGATTTCTGTTCTCGGGAGGCCTGCATTTTACCACGTTGGCGATGTAGATCTCGCTGCGGTCGAAACAGGCGGCGTCAAGGCACAGTTCGAACAGCTGTCCCGCCTTTCCCACGAAAGGAACGCCCTCAAGGTCCTCCTGCTCTCCCGGGCCCTCTCCTACGAAAAGGACAGTCGCGTTTTTATTGCCTCTGCCTATAACGACATTCGTCCGGCCTTTGCAAAGGTCGCAACCGGTGCAGTTTTTAACAGCGTTTTCAAGATCTTCCCAGTTCATATCTTATCTCCGAAACATTTGCGGCACAGATCCGCATTCGCGTCTTGCAGCTTGATTATACAATATAAAGTCCTTTTTGGCAATTGACGGAAAGCGCTTTCGGGTGTATTATTTCTCTTGAACAACAAGGCATTCGCTGATTTAGGGAGGATTGATTATGGGATGCAGTCATGACTGTTCGTCCTGCGCAAGCAACTGCAAAGGCAAGGGCGGACAAAGCGAAAATATGAAGGTCGAGCTGAACGCTCATTCAAATGTAAAAAGAGTTATCGGAATAATAAGCGGCAAAGGCGGAGTGGGAAAATCGCTTGTCACCTCTCTTCTCGCTGTGAGCATGCAGAGAAAAGGCTTTGAAGTCGCCGTTATGGACGCAGATATCACCGGTCCTTCGATCCCGAAAATGTTCGGTTTAAAGGACAAAGCTGTCGGCACTGAGGACGGCCTATACCCGGTAAAAACAAAAACAGGCATCGACGTGATGTCGATCAATCTCCTTCTCGAGGATGAAACAGATCCTGTCGTATGGCGCGGACCTGTCATAGGAGGAGCAATAACACAGTTCTGGACAGATGTCATCTGGGGCAACAAGGACTTCATGTTCGTCGATATGCCTCCCGGGACGGGAGATGTGGCTCTCACTGTTTTCCAGTCGCTTCCCGTTGACGGTATCATAGTCGTAACATCTCCTCAGGACCTCGTTTCAATGATCGTCGGCAAGGCAGTCAAGATGGCGCGCCTTATGAACATCCCGATCATCGGTCTCGTCGAAAATATGAGCTACATAAAGTGCCCCGACTGCGGAAAAGAGATACCTGTTTTCGGGGAGTCTCACCTTTCCGATGTCGCGGCTTCTTACGGCCTCGAAGTTTTAGGCCGGATCCCGCTTGATCAAAAGCTTTCCGGCGCATCTGACAAAGGCGTCATCGAACTTGCCGATACAACACCCGTCGAGGATGCCGCGGGTAAAATAGAAAAGATGCTTTGATCATTTTGGTCTCATGAAATCAAAAATTAAGCTGCCGCGCACCGTCTGTCAACGCGCGGCAGTTTTTTTACCCTGATCAACAGGTCAGCCTGTCAGATCCTTCTGTTCAGATCTTTTGCGAATCTGCCGAGAAATGTCTCGAAATCAACGCCGTATCTTACGTCTGCTCCTGTTTTGTAAGTTCTTTCGATGCTTCTGTGTACAAGGTCCAGAGCGACGTCGCAGGCGCGTTCGAGAGAAAGATCTTTAAGAAGACCCGCAAGCAGAGCCGATGCGAATAAGTCACCCGTTCCGTAATATCTGCCCGGAATCATTATTTTAAGATCTGTTCCGAATGTATTTTTCTCTCTGTCGAAATATGCGGCGCCGTAGTTCCCGTTCCCGCCCTTAACGCCCGTTATAACTGTTATCGACGGTCCGAGTTCAGAAAGCTCCTTCGTCATCTTTTTGACCTCATTCAGATCGTGAGGACCTTCATCATAATTTTTGCCGAGCAGAAGGCAGGCTTCCGTCATATTCGGGACGATAATGTCAGCCGTTTTGCAGTATTCTCTCATGCCGTCCACGAAAAGCATATCGAACCCTGTATACAGCTTGCCTGCGTCCGCCATAACGGGATCTACCATCACAAGCGTCGTATTTCTGCCGTCTTTATCCCTTTTTCTAAGCTTTTCCGGGATATCGGCAGCCGCCTTGAGCTGCTGCGCGGAACCGAAAAAACCGCTGTAGACCGCGTCATAAGTCCTTCCGAGGCTCTGCCAGTGATCTGCGATCAAAGGAATATCATCTGTAAGATCCCTGAACGTGTATCCCGTAAACTCACCCGTGTGCGTCGAGAGTATCGCCGTCGGTATCACATTGCATTCGATCCCCGCCACAGACAACACCGGTAACACGACAGTGAGCGAGCACCTCCCGGCACATGAGATATCATGAAGCGCGCAGACCTTTTTCTCCGGTCCGATGACCTTTTTTACCTGCTTATTTGAACTTTTCGATGTCATTTTGTTCATTTCAGGCACTTTCCTTCTTCAAGGATTAAAAATACTTGCTACGATACAAATATACCCCGGAAGGTGTCCGGGGTATATGGTGCTGGTGACCGGACTTGAACCGGTACGGAGTTGCCCCCGAGGGATTTTAAGTCCCTTGCGTCTGCCGATTTCGCCACACCAGCGCCTGGGTAAAGTGAATTATAGCAACGGAACGACATGTTGTCAAGATTTTCCTGTTTTTTCTGCCCGGATAATATTTATAAGAAGTCTGTCCGCAGCGGGACAGACCCCTGCGTTTTCCATTATGCGCAAGGTGTTCAGAACGAAACGACCTTTACCGAATTTATATGAGCCCAGGGTAAGACCTCCCTGGAAAAGACCGGCATGTGCACCTGTTATAAAAGATATTCCCGCGGTGTCGCAAGGCACGTCTCCGTCTCTGAGATCAAAGCCCACGGTGATCCCGGGCCAGTATTCCCAGTCCATCATGCCCGTGGGAAGCCCTTTATAATATGGATGACCCCTTCGCGCCATGTATTCACGGTGATAGAGCCAGTCGCTGTAGAAGCCCAGGGAAGGTTTTCCTTCAACAGGCAGGTATTGTAACGCGCCGTCAGGGCCTGCCATAGCGTCTTTGTCCAGTATAATTACAGAAAGACCGCAGGAGGCTGCGGCTGTGAGCCGTGACCATAATTTTTCTTTTAATTCATACAGATCAGAAAGGACAGAGCCTACCAGAACAGGCGCCGGATCTTTTACAAACAGTTCAGATGAAACACAGTCCGGCTCGTCCAAAGAAAGAGGCACGCAGGTCACGTTGTTGTTTTTAAGCGTTGTCAAAACATTTTCCGGAAGGCCGAAGGTATATACGCGCAGCGATCCGGGCTCCGGTCTGAAATCAGAAGGGTCCGTGATATATATTTTAATGTGAGAGTCAGTGGGAGCTGCGCTTTCCATACTGCAACGTATCTCGTATTCTCCGGTGGGAACAGGAAGGCATACGTCAATATCGAAAACTTTCACTGAGAGAAGTCTGAGATCCACGTCTGTAAGCGTAAGCACACCGGAGCGCTCATAAACGATACCCTCGCCGCCTATTATCTTGAGAAAAACAGTGTAGGAGCTTTCAGTCAGCACGTCTTCGTTTGCGAGAAAGACCCGTAGATTAAAATTTTCCCCGGAATATAAATGTGTTTTTTCGGGAATAATGCACCATTTTAACGGGGCAAGACCGTTGGAGAACACGTCTGCTATGCCTTTCTTCCACTCTCTTGTAAGGGTAAAAAGTCCTTCTCCGCATATGGAATGGTCCAGAAGTCCCGTGGCGGAATAGCCGCATATATAAGGATCCGAACGTATAACGTCCAGGAAAAACTGCCTTTGCCTCGCATGAAGTTCATAAGAACGCTCCATAATGTCGTCGGGAAAAGCATATTCACGGTCGAAGGAATATTTTGAGAGAAGCTCCAAAAACCGGTCCTTGATAAGGTTACACTGATATACGTCGGGAAGATCCCGATCTGCGCCCTCTTGTGTAAAAATCTTACAAAGCCTTACAACGTCCAGCAGTGAACCGCAGCCTGTTTCGGAAAGAAATACCGGGCGTTTTGCCTCTTTTCCAAGATCCATTATAAGCTCACGGTCTTTTGCGGACATGGGAAGAGCAGGATACATATGGACGTCCCCCACGTGATCGATATACCCGGGCGGAAAAGAAGGCTTGAAAAAGAAATGTCCCGAGGCCCGGCCTTCGTCATTCCAGAGACACTCCCAGGACAGAGAACCGGGATTTGAAACGGACCCTGTTTCAGGATAGCCGTCAAAACGCCCCGAATTAAGAAGTACGAGACGTGTACCGTCAAGCTTACGAAGCTCCGGTAAAATATTTTTTGCATAGTCAAAACACTCGTTTACGGGAGGGGTGGATACGGTTTCGTTAAGAAGCCCCCATATGGCCACAGAGGGGTGAGATCTGTCTCTTTTTATCATTGAAAAGACCCCTTGAGTATATAATTCTTCCGAATGGGGCCCGTTGCAGGTGTTCCAGGCGCAAAGAGGTTCTTCATATATCATAAGCCCCAGTTCGTCCGCAAGATCC
>DBVT01000060.1:209-6153 GCA_002308775.1 Mageeibacillus sp. UBA1257 | reverse complement strand
CCCGGGGAAGTCCCGCGATAAAACGCACCATATTAAGTCCCATGGATCTTGCCATGTAAAGATCTTTTCTCATAAGCTCCGGAGACATAGGTATTCCGTGTGTCGAATAGGGAAAAGCGTTTCCCGTATGGGAACATCTTATGAAGATCCTTTTACCGTTCAGTCTGAAAAAACCGTCGTCTCCTACGCGAAGGTCACGAAAACCGACGGTTTTATATATATTTTGGCAAGTTGCGACGCCGTTTGAAGTCTCAGTCCGAAGCCTCAGCCCCACGTAATAAAGAAACGGATCGTCGACGCTCCATAATTTCGGCTCTCTGACCGGAAGTGACACGGATAGCTTGTTTGTGCCTCTTGCGGCCGTTATTTTATATGTTTTTTCGCAGATCTGCGCACCCGTCCTCTTAAAACCTACAGTTGCCGTGATCTCCGCTTCTGTCCCGTCCCGCAACGATTCGATCTCAAGAGAGACATCCACACACGATCCTTCAATGTTTCCTGCGGAAAAAACGTCACATATCCTGACCTCCGGCACTTTCTCTATATAGACGCTACCTGTTATCCCGCACTCGTTCTGGCAGTAACCGGGTTCCAGTCTTCCGGAAGCCAGTTCGTTTCTGTGGGGCACCTGTGAAAAAACATATCCGTCAACTTCCGTGTCACCATACGGTTTCGATATTCTAAGCGCCAGAAAATTGTCTTTTCCGGGAAGAAAAAAGTCTGTGACATCAAAAGAAAAAGGCTCTTCGGGACCCGTATGACTTCCCAAAAAGCATCCGTTCAGGTATACTTCCGCACGAAAATTTGCAGATTCCACGAAAAGTCTCAGTCTGTAACCTTCCGTAAGGATCGGTTCTCCTTTAAAACGGGCCCCGTACCAGAAAATCCCTTTTTCGTTATAATAAAACTGATGAGAAAGCCCGGGGACGAATGCATTTTTACCTTCTCCGCAGGGAAATTCGCGAAACCATCCGCCGGCAATTCCTTTGTTGTCCGGATCGTGAAGGATCTTCCAGCCGGAATCAAGACGCAGAACATTATTGTCACTAATATCTATCATATGAGAGCCCTCTTTTCGACAGTCATAATAATGTTACTATATTCACGTTAAATGGTCAATTATCGATTTCTGTTTTTTGACCGCAACTTTACGCTGTGCTGTTTTTTCAAACGGTCGAAACATTGACAAATGTCAAATCGCGTGTTACTATAACGTCAAGTATGCAATGGAATCTTTTTTTGCACACAAAAATGGAGGTTATAAAAATGAAAAACAACAAGAAAAGTCGCATTGCCGCTGTTATCTCGGCGGTTCTGTGCATTGCTATGGTCCTCAGCATGGTCACGATCGCTCCGGCTTTTGCAGAAGAATACGACGTGAAAAAAGAGGAAGGCGCTGTATATCTCAGCGACATCGAATGCAAGTACTGGTACATGTACGGTCCTTGCGATTCAACGATGGATAATCCGAGATACAAACCTTCTTTTGATACTGAAGAAGACGGCGGACCGATCACGATCGCACGTGTAACTTACGAAAAAGGACTCCGTTCCCATCCGGACGGAAGCGACGGACTCGCTGTATTTGAATACGACATCAGCGCTTATTCGAATGATTACAAATACTTCGGCGCAGTAGTCGGAAAAGACAGCCACGGCGGCGGTTCCGATATTATTTTTAACGTCTACGGCGACGGCGAACTTCTCGAGTCCGCACCCGATCAGTTCATGGGCATGGCATACAATATGTCAGTCGATATCTCGGGCGTAAAAATCCTCAGACTCGAAACAGAAATGGGCGAAACTCTTTCAAGTGACTCTTTCGCTTGGGGCGATGCAAGACTCACAAATGTTGAGCCTCCGAAACCCGAAGTAAAAGAAGAGGTTGAAGAAGTTTTCACAGGTACTTATGACTTTGACGGAACAGTTCCCGAGGGCGCTGTTCAGCTCAGCGATCTCGAATGGGAAAGCTGGATCCTCTATAAATCAAAATCAGATGTAGCTGATTCACCGTATGCTCCGACAAAGGACAAGGACGAAGACGGATCCGCTCTCAGCATTGCGGGAGTTGAATACGAAAAAGGTCTCCGCACACACGTTGACGCAAAATATTCAGATCACGCAGAATTCGTTTATGACATTTCCGCATACACTGATGTGAATATGTTCAGCGCGATCGTAGGTAAACCGACAAAGATCACTGAGGGTAATATACAGTTCGTAATTCTCGCCGACGGCGTTGAAGCAGGACGCTCCCCCGTTCTCGCACCCGGAGAAGCTTATATGATCAAAGCTCCGATCAAAGGCTGCAAAAAACTCACTCTCGAAGTATTTGACGGCCACGACGGTCTCGGAAGTGACAGCGCGATCTTCGCAAATCCTGTCATTTACAAAGCAAACGGCATTTACTTGAGCATGCCTTCCGAAAGTGTAGTTCCCGAGGAAACTCTCGAGATCACGATCAATATCCCCGCAAGCCATGCACCTGTAATGTCAGACTGGGTCGGCATTTACAAAGCAGACGCTGACGAAGCCGGAATCACTCAGAACGACTCCCTCGGCATTTGGTGCTACATCGGCACAAACACAAAATCTTACGGCGCAGCCGAGACGAATACCGTTGAGATCTCCATCGACGGCGATCTCGCAGAGAGAACGACATGGAAGGAAGAGGACGAGCTCAACTGGCCTCTCGCTCCCGGAGAATACAAGGTTCTTCTCTTCTACAACGACAGCTATAAAGTAGAAGATTCATTCTATTTCACTGTTTCAGAAGATGCTCCCGTAACACCTACAGATGCTCCGACAGCTGAACCTACAGCTGTTCCTGACGAGCCCACAGCGGCGCCGACAGATGCTCCGAAACCCACGGATGCTCCGAAACCTACGGATGCTCCGAAGGATCCCGAAAAGAAAGGCTGCAAGACCGTAGTTCTTTCAGGCGCGGCAGTTATGGTAGCAGTTCTCGGTGCTGCAGTCATCATTTCCAAAAAGAAAAGATGATCTGAGCCCTGCGTTTTAACGTAAAAACATTTAAAGTCCGCAGATTTTTCAATCTGCGGACTGTTTTTTTGGCATTTTATTCGTTTTAGTGTTATAATATCGCAAGCACAGCGAGTGCTGCGCGTAAAAATACATTTCGGAGGTTTTTTATGGATATCAAAATTTCAAAAACAACAACGCCGAAGCAGAAGCCGGACCAGAACAACTTGGGCTTCGGAAAAATTTTTACAGATCATATGTTCATGATGAATTATACGGAAGGCATCGGATGGCACGACGCCCGCATTGAACCCTTCCACGATATAACACTCTCCCCCGCATGCGTCGTTTTCCACTACGGGCAGGTAATGTTTGAAGGACTCAAAGCATACCGCGGCGAAGACGGCAAGACACGTCTTTTCAGACCCATCATGAACGCGCGCAGAACAAACTCGTCCAACAAGCGTCTGTGCATCCCCGAGCTCCCCGAAGAGATGTTTGTCGAAGCAGTCAAAGCTATCGTAAAAGTCGACGAAGACTGGATCCCGACAGCACCGGGCACTTCTCTCTACATCAGACCTTTCATCATCGCGACAGACGCGTTCCTCGGAGTCGCTCCGTCCAAAACATATCTGTTCTGCATCATCCTCTCTCCTTCCGGCGCATATTACGCAAGCGGTCTCAAACCCGTAGGCATCTGGATCGAAGACGATTACGTAAGAGCTGTAAGAGGCGGAATGGGATTCGCTAAAACAGGCGGCAACTACGCTTGTTCGCTCGCAGCTCAGGTCAAAGCTCACGACGACGGTTATTCGCAGGTCCTCTGGCTCGACGGCGTAGAACGCAAATATATCGAAGAAGTCGGCGCTATGAATATCATGTTCAAAATAAACGGCAAGATCGTCACTCCTATGCTTAACGGATCGATCCTCCCCGGAATTACGAGAGACAGCGTACTGCAGCTCTGCAGACACTGGAATATTCCCGTCGAAGAGAGAAAGATCTCCGTATACGAACTTCTCGAAGCTCAGGAAAAAGGCACGCTCGAAGAAGTATTCGGAACGGGTACGGCGGCTGTGATCTCCCCTGTCGGCAAGCTCCGCTACAAGGACGAAGTCATGACGATCGGCGACGGCTCCATAGGTCCTGTCAGCCAGAAACTCTACGACACAGTCACAGGCATCCAGTGGGGCAAGATCAAGGACGAATTCGGCTGGACAGTAATTGTCGAATAAATATAAAAACACCGAGTAAAAACCGCCCCGCGGATCATTCATCCGCGGGGCATTCATTTTACCTTTAAAAGCAGTTTATTTCCTGCGTATTATGCGCGAAAAGAGATCATTTTTTAACTACGATCTTCTTGAGCTTCGCATATCTGGGAAGGCCGTTTCTGTACGGAGGTCTCGATTCGCCTCTTACGAGCGGCAGAGCGTATTCGATGAATTTTTCGTTTACGTTATTGCCTTCTGCATTGATATATTCGTCAGGAACTTTCTTCTCGGTGTTTGCAACTTCGCTCAGACTTATGAGCTTTGCCTCGCATTTATATCTCTTGCCGGGTGCTCTTTCGAATCCGATGCAATAATCAGTATAACCTTCGACTGCCTTTAAAACAGCTGTCTCACCTGCCATAAAAGCTTCCTCAACGTCTGTCTTCGAGCCGCAGTGAGCAGCGCATCTCTGGAGAAGGTTGAGTTCGATAGCGCGGACTTTGCATCCGAGTTTTGCTTTTACCGCGTCTGCGAGAGTCAGCGCGACGCCGCCGAGCTGTGCGTGGCCGAAAGCATCCTTATAGCCTGTGTCTCCTATCAGTCTGCCGTCAGCGTAATGTGTTCCCTCTGAAACAGCCACGAAAACATTGCCGTTCTTCTTCCAGACTTTTTCAACGTCTGCGAGGAATTTGTCCATATCGAAATCTCTCTCGGGAAGGTATATGAGATCGGGTCCCATACCGTTGCACGAAGCAAGCGCCGAAGCAGCTGTGAGCCATCCCGCGTTTCTTCCCATCATTTCCATTATGATGACCATGCCTTTGTCATAAACTCTGGCATCCTGGTAAACTTCCATAACAGATGTCGCGACATATTTCGCAGCGCTTCCGTAACCCGGGCAGTGGTCTGTGCCGAAAAGGTCGTTGTCGATCGTCTTCGGAACACCCATGCATCTGATCTCGTAACCTGATTTCTGCATATACTTGCTGATCTTGTTGCAAGTATCCATCGAATCGTTTCCGCCGTTGTAGAAGAAATATCTGATATTGTATTTTTTGAAAACTTCGAGAAGTCTCTTGTAATCAGTATCATCTACGTCAGCGTCCTTAAGTTTGTATCTTACGGAGCCGAGAGCTGATGACGGAGTTGTCTTCATAAGTTCGAGCTCGTAAGGATCCTCGAGGCTCATATCGCAGAAGTCCTCGTTCAGCATACCTACGATACCATGCTTCGCTCCGTACATTTTAGTGATGCATTTTTGCTTCAAGGCTGTCATTATAACGCCTGCGGCGCTCGAGTTGAATACTGATGTCGGTCCGCCTGACTGGCCGAATATAGCGGCTCCCTTTAATTCTTTCATAGTCGTTTCTCCTTCTTCTCTTTACTTATATGAACAAAAATGAAGCCGAGGTCTTCGTAAAAAGGCTTCGGCTCATTGTCGATATCATGCTTTTCCGTTGCAGCCGAGAACGTCGATGAGCTTGTGACGAACGAGCTCTTTGATGTTGGCTCTTGCGGGTTTGAGATATTCTCTGGGGTCGAATTTGTCCGGATGCTCGTCGAAGAACTTACGGATCGTACCTGTCATAGCGAGACGCAGGTCTGAGTCGATGTTGATCTTGCAGACAGCTGAACGGGCAGCTTCTCTGAGCTGATCTTCGGGAACGCCTATAGCGCCGGGCATTGCTCCGCCGTGAGAGTTGATCATTTCAACATACTCCGGAGGAACTGAAGATGAACCGTGAAGA
>DBVT01000060.1:0-143 GCA_002308775.1 Mageeibacillus sp. UBA1257 | reverse complement strand
CCGATAGCGATAGCGAGTGAGTCGCAGCCTGTTCTCGTAACGAACTCCTCAACCTGCTCGGGATGAGTATAGGAAGCTGTTCCTTCTGCGACTTTGACTTCGTCCTCGATGCCTTCGAGTGTTCCGAGTTCAGCTTCAACAAC
>DBVT01000044.1:9360-10329 GCA_002308775.1 Mageeibacillus sp. UBA1257 | reverse complement strand
CACCTCTATCACGTCGAATCTGTCGGGAGGCGAATCGCCCGACAGTATCGACAAGACCTTTTTAACGTCGAGCTCAGACGCTTTTTTCTTCGGCTGCAGAAGAAATCCGTACGTATCTGAAGCGTAAAAATACGGAGCGAGTCCGAGGTCGACTGCCTTTAAAACGGCCTCCGTTGCGCAGCCTGAAACATCCTCAAGATCATCAAAAAGATCAGCAGGGATCGTATCCTCCGAATACACCGAAAACGTGTGTTCCTCGTGCCCGTCTGAATATAAAAAACTCTCCAAAGACACATTTTCAGCCTCTTTTTTCTGCCTTGCGAGCACCAAAGCATCAAAGGAAGATCCATTCTCAAGCGTTATTCCTCCGTACATTGACTCGTAAAAACGGCTTTCCGCGCCATTTTCAATGTGAGTCCCGACAGGTGCAAATCGAGCGGTCAGAATTTCGTTATTTTCGATCGCGTTCACTGCCAGACAGCACAATTTTTCATTTGTCAGCTCATCACCGGCGGAGCAGTCAAACGCAGAAAACAGCAGATCCTGATCTGCTCCGTATTTTTCATTGAGTATATTCGCAAATTCTCCGACCGTGCCGTTTTCATAGACGGTCACGCGCCTTTTTTCCTCTCTGTTTTTCGATATGCAGAAAACAACGACCACAGCCGTGAACAGTATGACCGCAGCAGCAAAAATGATAAAGACATACAGAGCGGTTTTCTTTTTACTTTTAGCCAATAATAAAGCCCCCTTTTGAATAAAATCAGTCGTTTCACAAAGACAATGTAACATATTTCCGCGTTTTTCGAGGTTATTTCCCAAAAACGGCAAGAAAAAACACGATGAAAAGATATCTTTTTTACCTTGACCGAAAGAATTATTTGGGGTATACTAAAAAATGATATTCTCATTAGTAAAGAGAGGTGTCAAGATGGGCAAAAATGATAACGCGTCAGAAAACTTTTTCCC
>DBVT01000044.1:0-9316 GCA_002308775.1 Mageeibacillus sp. UBA1257 | reverse complement strand
CTTAAAGCGACTTACGAAAAGCAGATCGCCGATCTCAAGCAGAAGGTTGAAGAGTTGAGAGACAAAAACGACAAACTCACCGACGGTTATCTCGTGCTGCAGAATCAGAAGAATGAAGTCGCTACAGCTCTCATAAACGCTGAGGATACTGCCAAGAAGATCATCGCGCAGGCAAAGGACGACGCGGTGGCTGAAAGAGCGCAGCTCGACGAAGAGATCGAAAAGAGAAAGAGGATCATCGTTGAGCAGAACGAACAGCTCAGGCAGCTCAGAATTGACGCAGAATCCGCGCTTTCCGGATTCGAGGAGTCTTTCAAGAAGGCTTCGGAGCAGACGAAGGCTGACGTCGACGCGTATTTTGAAAAAATAACGGAAGAAATGAAGAAGGTTAAGGACGATTTCTCTAAATCAGTAGGAGACCTTGGCAATTGACAGGTAATTATTACGGAAAAGGAAAGACCGTTTAAAAACGGAGGTTAAGATGGCTTCAAAAGACAAAAGAGAAAGAAAATTTTCTGACAGACTTTGGGTAAAGATCTTATGCTGGATCCTCGCGATCGCGATGGTCGCAGGAATCCTCTTCGGAATTATTATGCTTATTATAGACTTATTTTAAGAGTTCTTCGATATTCCGAAGGTCACAGACATAGATTGCCTGTGATCGCTCGAGTTTCCACAGTTTATTTTACACAAAGGATCGAGGTGAGCGCGCATGGAGATGCAGCTTAGCATTGCGTCAAAGACATTTTCATATATTCTTGATTACCTTGGCATAGATTCCGTATGGGATGGCATAAGGATAATTCTGGATGTCGGCATAGTGACTTACCTCTTCTACAGACTGTTCAATTTCCTCAAGGATTCGCGCGCGATGCAGCTTATCAAAGGCATCATTATCATTTTTGCGGTCGCGATCCTGGCGTCACTTTTAAGACTCACAACGATCTCATACGCACTGAATATAGTTCTCGAGATACTTCCTCTTCTCATCGCTCTCATTTTTCTCCCTGAGCTTAGGAGGGCGCTTGAGGGTCTTGGAAACAAGCCTTTGGCGTCGCTTTTCAACAGAGCGAGCGAGAAAAACAAAGCTCTCAGCAGCGCGATAGACGAGACGGTAAATGCCGCGTTTGTAATGGGAGAAGAGAGGGTAGGAGCTCTCATAGTTTTTGAAAGAGAAACGAATCTGACGGAGATCGCAAATACGGGAACGGCTATGGACGCAAAGGTTTCCGCGCAGCTTCTCAGGCTTTTGTTTATACCGAATACGCCATTGCATGACGGCGCTGTTATTATCAGAGGAGACAGAGTTCTCGCGGCAGCGAGCATTTTACCTTTGTCTGAAAACAGGTCGATCAGCAAGGATCTCGGGACGAGACACAGAGCAGGGATAGGTATCAGCGAAAGAACTGACTGCGTGAGCGTTATCGTTTCTGAAGAGACAGGTGCTGTTTCCGTCGCGCAAGACGGCAATATCACTTTAAACGTCAGTAAAAATACTCTTCGCTCCGTTCTTCGCGACAGCCTGATGAAGAAAGAAAAAGTTCATCAGCAGAGCGAAAAAGCTTTGAGAGAATCGAACGCTCCGAGATCTTCCAAGAATTCGAATAAGAAGAAAGGAGAGAAGAAATGAGAGAAAAATTGATCAAGATCATCAGAAGCAAGCCTTTTCTCATCGTGATCTCCTTTATTTCAGCGATAATCGCGTGGCTGTTCGTCTTGAATTTTACGAACCCTATGACAGAGAGGACTTTAGAAGTTCCGATCACCGTGACAAATGCGAGCAATCTGTCTCATTATGAACTTTTGAATACGACTTCTGAGATCCCGGGAAACGCGAATGTGACTGTCACGGGAAGAAAAACAATAATAGACAATTTGACTGCGCTCGATTTCGAGTGTTCGTTCAACCTCGGCTCCGTCACTGAATCGGGCGAAAAAGTGATCAAACTTTCCACCCCTGTTTGCAGTAAGATGGGCGTCTCCATCAAAAAGTACACACCTTCAGAGGTCACTTTTACATTTGATAAAGCATCGATATCGACTCTTCAGGTCGTTCTCGACTACAGCGACGATCTTTTGAAATCGGGATACGAATTCATAAACGTTTACCCCGATACTGAAAGCATACAGGTCTCCGGTCTGGAATCTGAGATATCTCAGCTCGACTATATCGGAATAGATCTGAACAGCATACTCGAAAAAGGCTCCCTCGAATCGAACAGATCAGCCAGCTATCTCGGCAAATTCATACGCAAAGGCGGAGAAGACGTAACTGCAAAATTCGACCCCGTCAGCATCATCGTAAAAATGGAAGTGGGAAAGAGAGTTCCTCTTTTCTATTCGATCGCGGGAGATCCGGACAGCGACTATTATGTAAATTCCGACAGCATCTCGAGCAGCTCTGTACTCATCCAGGGGCCCGCTACGGAGCTGCATAAGATCGAATCGATCAACCTCGGAACTATTTCGGTAGACGGTGCGACTGAATCGATCAACAAAGATTTCGACGTATCAGGTTCTTTGCCGGACGGTGTGACTGTATACGGCAATTCAAAAGTAACAGTGAATATAGAAATTCTTCAGTACGAAACGAGAGAATTCGTCTTTGATATCGATGAGATCAATCTCGCAGGCGTAGATGAAACCGAATATGAATATCAATTTTACATCAATACGATCACGGTAAAAGTCAGGGGAATCAGGGAGACGCTTGAGCAGTTCAAAAAAAGTTCCCTCGAACCGACTATCGATCTTACGGGAAAGGTAGGAGATTTCAGGATGCTTCCGCTTGAACTCACTATGGATGTACCCGGACTTGAGATCGTAGGCGAGTATACGGTCAGAGTGACTATAACGCCCAAACAGGAGACTCACTCGGCAGAATGAAAAGATTGACTGAAATATCGTGGGACATTTTACCCGCAAATTTTGAAGATTTCATAGCAGACGCGAAAGAAAAAATGAGCGAGCCCGAATCTGCGGCCGCTCTTTTCGTCGTTGCGCTGAAAATGTATATGGAATCTCCCGAAGAGGGTAAAAAGTGCCTCGATTTTATCACTTACAAATCTCCGTCGGAGCCTTTGATGTACCTTCCGAGCATCGAATCGATCGCGAAAACGCAAATCTATCTGCCTGATTCATATTTTTCAGGCGCTTCTCCCGAAAACGGCTATCACCATGAAAAACCTCACAGGGTGTTTGTGAAAAGCGACAATTCAAAAGGCCTTCGCAGCGATATGAAGACAGTATATATCGGCTGCTCCGGAAGCGGAAACTACAGACCGATCACCCTGAAATCCATCCCCGAAGAAAAGACGGACAGATATTATAAGCAGTTAAAACCGGCAGGAGACATGTGGTTCGTCGCAGATTTTATATCATTGCTCATAGACGTTCGAAAACCGGTAAAATAAAACAAAGATAATTCACGACAGAACATTTTATTCAATATCTTAGCAAACAAAAAGTCACCCGCTGCAGATCGGGTGGCTTTCTGTGTTAACAGAGGTCAAGTAACAATGACGACAGTTTTCTTTTGATTAAATGTGCGGAGCGTAAAGCAGATCCGACTTAAAAGATCGACAGATCAATAGATCGGGATCAGGAGCTCCTGACCTTCGTAAATTACGGTAGAGTTCATATTGTTTATCCTGATGATATCTGATACGGCCGTGTCTACAGATGTGTCTGCGCAGTACAGTTTCGCGATGGAGGAGAGAGTATCTCCGCTGCGGATCACGACAGTGGTCGTATCGAATTTCGCAGCCTTCGTTCTGTCGGCTACGGATACAACGATACATGTCACGAAGATCATACACGCCACTATGACCGCGACGGTGACGATCCTTCCTATCTTCTTATCTCTGTCTTCTTTATTTGTCCTGTTCATATTCGCTTTTTCAGTCATCATAATCACTCCTTTCGAATAATTACGAACATATGTTAGCATAAATAATTTTGCCTGTCAACAGTTTTTGCGAAAATTTTTTCGAAAAAATTATTTTCGTAAAAACTGCACAAAGAAAATGACTGTTTTTGTGCTTTTTTTACCGAAAAGCGAAGAGGATTTCTTAAAATTCCATCGTAATATATATTATGTAAGCGCTTTTTTAGGGGGTCGCGGTTTGTTCTCGGACGCACAGATTCAGGAAGTCAAAGATGCCAACAGAATAGAAGATGTCATACGCGAATACATAAAACTGAAGCCTTCAGGCTCCGGCTTTACGGGTTTGTGCCCTTTTCACCCCGATAAAAATCCGTCCCTTTCGGTGTCCGTTAGTAAGCAGATATTCAAATGCTTCTCATGCAACACAGGCGGAGACGTCATTCATTTCATATCTAAATATCAAAATATAAGTTACTACGAAGCGGTGAGATTCCTGGCTGACAGAGCGGGCCTGAAGATCGCCGAAGACAACGCATATGTAAGTAAAAAGGATGAGATCAGAAAAAAGATCACGCTCGCGAACAGAGAAGCCGCGAGATTTTTTTACTCTCAGCTCGTGAAAGAGGAAGCGCCGAAAAAATATTTCCGCGGCAGGGGCATCACTGCGGAATGCATTCGGAAATTCGGGCTTGGATTTGCCCCGAACGAATGGTCGGCTCTGACTGATCACCTTGTCGAAAAAGGTTATTCGGCGGAATTTCTCGAGCAGGCAGGTCTCTCCGTTAAAAGTTCTTCGGGCAATGCGATAGACAAATTCAGAAACAGGGTAATGATACCGATATTCGATGTTAACGGCAATGTTATAGCGTTCGGCGGCAGAGTGATGGACGACTCAAAACCGAAATATATGAATTCATCCGAAACGGATCTTTATACGAAAGGAAACCATCTGTACGGTCTGAATTTCGCGAAAAGATCTGCAAACAAGCAGAGGGCGATAATGGTCGAAGGTTATATGGACTGCATCGCTCTCCAGAACAGAGGCATAGATTACGCTGTCGCGTCCCTCGGAACAGCGCTCACGGTGAATCAGGCTAAACTGTTAAAGAGATATTTTGACGAAGTCGTTCTTTGCTACGACTCTGACGACGCGGGAATAAACGCGACACAGCGCGCGATCCCGATCCTCGAATCTGCCGGTCTCCGTGTAAAAGTGATGTCCGTTCCTGACGGAAAGGATCCGGACGAATATCTGAAGAAGCATTCTCCGGACGAGTTCACCGCGCTTGCGGAAAACTCGGCAACCGCGGTCGAATACAGGATAAACGTGCTCGAAAGAAGATTTCCGTCAGATAAAATGGACACTAAAACGAGGTTTTTCAACGGATCTGTCGACGTCCTGGCGTCGATCGAAGACAAGACTACGAGGGATATGTATATCGAATGGTTCGCGAAAAAATATTCGATCTCAAGGGACTCTCTTGTGTTCGACGTGAACAGACAGGCGCGCGTTCTTGCGGAGGAAAAGAGCAAGGAAGAAGAGCAGCGAATGCGGTCTGAGATGAACAGAAGATCACGCGACGAACAGAAAGACAGATCAGACGGTCAGAACAGCGAAGAAGGCCCGAAACAGACCGATGAGGCCGATAAAGACGGATATAAATACGAAATAGAGCATTTTACCGGCGGTAAAAACTTGGCAAAGAAGCTCTTCCAATTGGAAGCTACGATATCCGTTTTACTTTCGGAGGATGTTGCAAGTGCGCAGAAGTACTCAAAAAAAATATTTGATGAGACATTTGAATTCACAGATACGAGAAAACTTTACAACAGGCTGAAAAAAGCGGCTGAGGGCGGTGATACCGATTACGGATTCGGTCTGCTGCTCGACGGAGCGGACAACGATCTGGCATCTCTTCTGGTGAGTCTTGAAAAAGAAACGGGGCTTACGAGCGATATCGGAGCGGCCGTGGACGAACTGCTCAAGAAAATCAGGATAGTTCACTATGATGCGGAAGTTGCCAAGATCAGGCAGGAACTGAGGTTCGCGGGAAATGATGAAAAGAAACGCGCTGAATATATGCAGAAAATCAACGAGATCTTGAAGGAAAAGAGGACAGTAAAATGAGCGAAGAAAAAAAAGAAAGAAAGAAGAAAGTTAAGAACGACGACATTTACGATCTGGACGATGAGATCGAAATGGAGGAGAGAAGACGCCGCGAGGAGGAAGCCGCGGAAGAGGACGAATTCAAGGACGAAGACGATGAAGGCCTCCAGGACGTTACGGAAGACGATCTGAAATCGATGCCGGACGACGATTTTAACGACATAGAAAACGAAAGCCTCGATGACATCCCGGGAGACGATATCGACAAGGATTATCAGGAGGACGAATTCGTTATGCCAGATTTCGATATGGAAGACGAGGACGGGATAGACGAAACATCGGACTTCGACAAAGACCTCGTTTATACTCTTCTGGAAAGAGGAAAGGCAAAGGGCGTTCTCACGATCGACGAGATAAACGAAGCGATAGAAAGTATGCCTGTGGAGCCGGAAATAATCGATAAAATATACGAAATGGCAGAAAAAGCAGGCATCAACATAGTCAGTGACATAGATCCCGGCGAGGATTACAAAAACTATGACGACCTATCTGCTCTCGGAGACAAAATAGGCGTCGAGGACCATGTCAGGATGTACCTCAAAGAGATAGGCAAGGTACCGCTCCTCACTGAGGAAGAAGAAAAAGAGCTTGCTAAGAGGATCGAGCAGGGCGACGAAGAGGCCAAGAAGAGGCTGAATGAAGCGAACCTGAGACTCGTCGTAAGTATTGCGAAGAGATATGTCGGAAGAGGAATGCTTTTCCTCGATCTGATACAGGAAGGCAACCTCGGTCTGTTAAAAGCCGTTGAGAAATTCGACTACAGAAAAGGATTCAAATTCAGCACGTATGCGACATGGTGGATCAGACAGGCGATCACGAGGGCGATCGCTGACCAGGCGAGAACGATCAGAATACCCGTTCATATGGTTGAGACGATCAACAAACTGATAAGAGTCACCAGAACGCTCTCTCAGGAACTGGGAAGAGATCCTACACCTGAGCAGATCGCGAAGGAAATGGATATCTCAGTTGAAAAAGTCAGGGAGATCATGAAGATATCCCAGGAGCCCGTATCGCTCGAGACACCTGTAGGCGAGGAAGAGGACAGCCACATAGGAGACTTCATTATGGACGAGGACGCTCCCGCTCCGGCTGACGCAGCTGCGACGACGCTTTTAAGAGAGCAGCTGTTCGAAGTTCTCGGAACACTGACTCCCAGAGAGCAGAAGGTACTGAAACTCAGATTCGGACTCGAAGACGGTCGCCCGAGAACATTGGAGGAAGTCGGAAGAGAATTCGACGTCACAAGAGAGAGGATCAGGCAGATCGAAGCGAAAGCTCTCAGAAAACTGAAGCATCCGAGCAGAAGCAAGAAACTGAGGGACTATATCGACTGATAACAGGTTTGGCCACATTTTTGGAGGCAAATGTAAATGAATGAAATTTTACTGATGATCATAGGACTGGCGTTCTTCCTGTTCGGAATGAATGTAATGTCAGGCGGTTTGAAGAAGATGGCCGGAAGCAAGCTGGAAAACACGCTCCAGACGATGACCTCCAGCAAGATAGCGGGAATAGGTCTCGGAGCTGTTATAACAGTTGCAGTCCAGTCGTCGTCAGCAGTCACCGTAATGCTTGTCGGACTTGTAAACTCCGGCATTATGATGCTCTCGCAGACGATCGGCGTTATAATGGGAGCGAATATCGGTACGACTCTCACAGCGTGGCTGATGTCGCTTATCGGGATCGAAAGCGACAATTTCTTCATCAATCTGCTGAAACCGAAGTCGTTTGCCCCGATCTTCGCGATCATAGGAGTTTTCCTTTTGCTCTTTTCAAAGAAGACAAAAAAGAAGGACCTCGGAAATATACTGGTCGGTTTTTCGGTGCTGATGTACGGTATGGTCATGATGAGCGAAGGCGCGTCGCCTCTTACTCAGAATGAAAAATTCGTAAGCATGCTCACGTTTTTCCGTGATTCACACGCATGGATCGCATGCATACTCGGGATAATCGTTGGCGCTGTTTTTACCGGGGTAATTCAAAGCTCTGCCGCTTCGATCGGTATTCTGCAGGCTATATCCCTCGGCGGCGGACTGAACTTCGGACTTGCTGTTCCGCTCATTTTAGGTCTTAACATCGGCACATGCGTGACATCGCTGCTTTCCAGTATAGGAGTCAACAAGAACGCGAAAAGAGTTGCGGTGATACACACGTCGATAAAGGTGATAGGTACGGTGATATGTCTGGCCCTGTTTTACGGGATACTGGCGATCATAGGTAAAATGTCTTTCCTTCAGCAGTCTGTCACACCTGTTCAGATAGCTCTCGCGCATACGATATTTAATATACTTACGACGATCGTTCTGCTGCCTTTCAGCAAACAGCTGGAGAAGCTTTCGTTCCTGATCGTGAAAGACAAAGCAGATACGAAGGAAGAATACGAGATACTCGATGACAGACTTTTGAATACGCCTGCGTTCGCCGTTTCAGAATGCGGCAGGGTTTGTACGAGAATGGCTCAGATATCTATCGACGCGATGAAAATGTCGCTGTCGATGCTTAATTCTTACGACCAGAAAACAGCAGAAAAGATCAGAGAAATGGAGGAAACCGTCGACATATATGAAGATAAACTCGGAACATTCCTCGTAAAGTTGAGTGAGAAAGCTCTGTCTGACAAGGACAGCCGCAGGGCCGCGATGCATCTTCATTCGCTCAGCGATTTCGAGAGAATAAGCGACCACGCAGTCGATGTGCTGGACGCGGCGGAAGAGATGAGGGAAAAGAAAGTCGTATTCTCACCGCAGGCGACGCAGGAAATACAGGTGATCTGCAATGCCCTGAACGAAGTACTTGATAACACACTGAAGGCAGTCGAGGAAGATGACGAGGTGCTGGCGAGATCGGTGGAGCCTCTTGAGCAGGTCATCGATCTTCTGAAATCACAGATCAAGGACAATCATATCAGCCGTCTGCAGGGCGGAATGTGCACGATCGAACTTGGTTTCATCCTTTCGGATATTCTGACGAGTGTCGAGAGAGTTTCCGACCACTGCTCTAATATCGCAGCCGCCGTTCTGGAAGTTAAAATGTCCAGATTTGACTCGCATAACTACCTCAACTCGATCAAAACGGGAGGAAACGAAGAATTCAACAAATCGTTTGAGACGTACAGAAATAAATACACGCTCGCTTAACTGCAGAACGTCTCACTTTTTCGCAAAACTTTTTTCCTAAAAGTATTGACAAGCGAATTTTTTGTGACTATAATTTACAACGTTCGCTGGATGCGATCATGGCGGAACTGGCAGACGCGCACG
>DBVT01000112.1:6205-7279 GCA_002308775.1 Mageeibacillus sp. UBA1257 | reverse complement strand
CTCGAAATGACGGAAGGCTACTGCACGAGAATGGCTCTCGATGCAGATGACCAGGTCATAGGATACGAATTCGTCTCTCTCGGCAAAATGACCGATTTCATCAAGAAGGGCATGGAACCGAACGAAGCATATGAAAAAGCGAAGGGTACATACGGCAGATTCGCTGATGCGGTCAAATATATCGATCCGCGTAAGGAATAAGGAGGGAAAGGATATGGCACAGTTTGAAGGTTATGAAAGACGTGAGGCTAAGATCCTCGGAGTCCTTAAGAATTACGGAATCTCCTCTATAGACGAATGCAAAGAGATAACGCTTAAGAAGGGCGTCGATTGCGACAAGATCGTAAGAGAGACTCAGCCTATATGTTTTGACAATGCTGTATGGGCGTACACAGTCGGTTCGGCTATAGCTTTAAAAGAAGCGGAGAAAACAGGTGACAGATCGGCAGCTGCGGCTGCGGCGAACATAGGCATCGGTCTTCAGTCGTTCTGTATTCCCGGTTCAGTCGCTGAAAACAGGAAAGTCGGACTCGGCCACGGCAATCTCGGAAAAATGCTCCTCTCAGAAGAGACAGGCTGCTTCTGCTTCCTCGCAGGACATGAGTCATTCGCCGCTGCCGAAGGCGCGATAAAAATCGCTCTTAACGCAAACAAGGTCAGAAAGAATCCCCTGCGCGTTATACTGAACGGACTCGGAAAGGACGCAGCGTTCATTATCTCGAGAATAAACGGCTTCACATATGTTAAAACAGAATTCGACCCTTATACAGAGGAAGTCAGGATCGTATCGGAAACGCCTTATTCAAACGGACCCAGAGCGGCAGTAAGATGCTACGGCGCTGATAACGTTCCGGAGGGCGTCGCCATTATGAGACTTGAAAAGGTCGACGTTTCGATAACAGGAAACTCCACGAACCCGACGAGATTCCAGCATCCTGTTGCAGGAACATATAAAAAATGGTGCGTTGAAAACGGAAGAAAGTATTTCTCTGTCGCATCAGGCGGCGGTACGGGACGTACGCTTCACCCGGACAATATGGCAGCAGGACCTTCTTCGTACGGCATGACAGACAC
>DBVT01000112.1:5279-6174 GCA_002308775.1 Mageeibacillus sp. UBA1257 | reverse complement strand
GCTCACGTTGAGATGATGGGTCTCATAGGTATGGGAAACAACCCGATGGTCGGTGCTACGGTCGCTTGCGCAGTCGCGGTAGCTGAAGCATTGAAATAACAACAGTTTTTACGAAGACCCGGATCGGTATGGAAATATCGGTCCGGTTTTTTCTTGTTTCGATTGACTGTAAGCGTGAAAAATAATATAATGAACAGGATAATTACGAAGCGCGAAACAGCGGGAGGATTGATCGTAAAATGATGCAGATGCGCACACACAATTGTAACGAACTCAGACTGGCAGACGCAGGCAAAAAGGTAAAACTCGTCGGCTGGATGGAAAATATCAGAGAAGTGGGAAATAATTTCTCGTTTGTGATACTGAGAGATTTTTACGGGACTACGCAGGTCGTTCTCGAAACAGCTGAAATGAACGAAGCTGTCAGCGGGCTTAACAAAGAGTCCACGATATCCGTCACCGGAACGGTAAGAGAGCGCTCAAGCAAAAACCCGAAGATCCCCACAGGCGACATAGAAGTCGTTCCGGAGAAAATAGAGGTCCTCGGAAAATGCAGATACAACAATCTGCCTTTCGAGATAAACAGAAGCAGGGATGCTGACGAGTCTCTGAGGCTCAAATACAGATATCTCGATCTTCGCAATCCGGAAGTAAAGAAGAATATAATCCTCCGCTGCAATGTTATAACTGCTCTTCGAAACGCGATGACGGAACACGGATTCATGGAGATAACAACACCTATACTGACGGCTTCATCGCCCGAAGGCGCGAGAGACTATCTCGTTCCCGCGAGAAAACATCCGGGAAAATTTTACGCTCTGCCGCAGGCTCCTCAGCAGTTCAAGCAGCTGTTGATGACAGCGGGATTTGACAGATATTTCCAGATCGCTCCTTG
>DBVT01000112.1:0-5238 GCA_002308775.1 Mageeibacillus sp. UBA1257 | reverse complement strand
CGCAGGACGACGTTTTCGCTGTTTTGGAGGACGTTCTTCCGCCTATATTCGCAAAATACGGAAAGTACGATATCGCATCCGAGGCGCCGTTCAGAAGGATAAGTTTCAAGGATGCTCTCGATAATTACGGTTCTGACAAGCCTGATCTTCGAATAGATCTTACGTGCAAGGATATTTCGGAACTCTTTACAGACTGCGAATTCGACGCTTTGAGAGGTAAAACGGTCAAAGCGATCGATATTTCAAACTGCACACTCACGAGAAAACAGGTCGAAAAACTCCTCGCTGACGCAGACGTTCAGTCCGGTTCAAAGAGTTTCTGGTTCAAGACGGACGAAAACGGAGAGCTCGCAGGCGGCATCGCGAAATTCCTCGCGGATAAAAAGGAAAGGCTCGGACAGATCGTTTCTCTCGCTCCGAATACACTGGTAGTTGTCGCGGCGGGAGATCTCGCGGTAAAAT
This sequence comes from Mageeibacillus sp. UBA1257, assembly GCA_002308775.1. Lineage (GTDB taxonomy): Bacteria > Bacillota > Clostridia > UBA1212 > UBA1257 > UBA1257. The sequence goes on along the minus strand of DBVT01000112.1, from coordinate 4,776 downwards.
CAGCAGGCGTTCTTATCAAAACGTTCGGAGCAAACTGCGAAGGTCATATGGACAGAGAAAGATACGAATTCTGCTGGATAGTCGATTTTCCGATGTACGAGATCGGAGAAGAGAGCGGCGAACTCGAATTCTGCCACAATCCTTTCAGCATGCCGTCCGGGGGACTCGATATTTTAATTAAAGCTGAAAAAGGAGAAATAGATCCGCTTACGATAACGGCTGATCAGTACGATCTCGTCTGCAACGGCATAGAGCTCAGCTCGGGCGCCGTGAGAAACCACGATCCCGAGATCATGGTAAAAGCATTCGAAATGGTCAGACTCGGAGAAGAAGACGTCAAATCGAAATTCCCCGCAATGTATAACGCCTTCTGCTACGGAGCTCCGCCGCACGCGGGAATAGCTCCCGGCGTTGACAGAATGGTCATGCTGCTCGCAGGAGAAGACAGCATAAGGGAAGTAATAACGTTCCCGATGAACAAAAACGCTCAGGACCTTATGATGGGCGCCCCGACGGAAGTCACTGAAAAACAGCTCAAAGAGCTCAATATAAGAGTCGAGATGACGGAAAAGGACACTGAAAAGGAGTGAAAAAAATGAGAGACACTCTCGATGTGCTTAAAACGAGAAGAAGCTGCAGAAAATACGAAGACAGACAGGTCCCCGATGAGATCGTTGAAAAGATAGTCGAAGCGGGAACATATGCCGCGACGGGAATGGGAAGACAGAGCCCTGTAATACTGGTAGTCAAAGACAGAAAAATCAGGGACGAAATATCCAAAATGAACGCAGCTGTGCTCGGAACGGACAGCGATCCGTTTTACGGCGCGCCTGAAGTAATAGTCGTACTGGCGGACAGGGCGTCGTTTACGCACGTTTACGACGGCTCTCTCGTTATGGGGAATATGATGAACGAGGCAGAAGCGCTCGGGATATCGAGTTGCTGGATCCACAGGGCAAAAGAAGTATTCGACACTGAAGAGGGCAAAAAGATCCTCAAAAAAGCAGGCATCGAAGGCGACTATGAGGGAATAGGGAACCTTATCATCGGATACGACGCAGGCGGCAAAAGACAAGCCGCGGAACGCAAAAAGGATTACGTGCACTGGATAAAATGACGGAACTGTTATATTACAAAGACCCTTACAAGACTGAATTTGAAGCTTCGGTGCTCTCCTTTGAAAAGGAGGGCGACCGGGCTTTTCTCGTTTTGGACGCCACGTCTTTCTTTCCCGAGCAGGGAGGCCAGTATGCGGACGAAGGAACGATAAACGGCTTAAAAGTGGAAGATGTTCAGTTAAAAAGCGGCGAAGTGATCCATTATATGGGCAAGGATGCCGTTTTTACGGTCGGAGAAAAGGTTTACGGAAAAGTGGATTTTACCAAGAGATTCGACAGGATGCAGAATCACACGGGTGAGCATATACTGTCCGGCACGATCCACAAGATGACAGGCTTTGACAATGTGGGATTCCATTTGTCAGACGATATAATGACGCTCGACATCAACGGCGTGATGACCTGGGAACAACTGAGAACAGCTGAGCGAAAGGCTAATGAGGCTGTTTTTGCCGATCTCAAGGTAGATATACTTTATCCGACGGATGAGGAACTCAAAACGATCGAATACAGATCGAAAAAGGAAATAAACGGTAAAGTGCGCCTTGTAAAGATAGGCGATGCGGATATATGCGCCTGCTGCGCTCCGCACGTGGCTTACACCGGCCAGATAGGCCTGATCAAGATCGTTAAGGCAGTAAAATATAAATCCGGCATGAGACTCAATGTCTGCTGCGGCAGAAGAGCTCTCGCGGATTACAATATGAGATACGACGAAGTCGAAAAAGTATCAGTCCTCTTGAGCGCCAAGCCGGAAGAGATCGGAAGCGCCTGCGAGAGCATCCTGGACAAATACGAAAAGGAAAAATTCACGCTCAAAAAGATAAAAAGAGAACTGATCAAAGAAAAAATATCTGATGTTGAACACACCGGCGGCAATTTGACTTTTGAAATAGAAGATTCGGACAACGACGACCTCCGCGAGGCCGTGAACGAAGGCGTGAAAAAGTGTGACGGGATATGCGCGGCTTATACGAGAACGGGAGAGGGATACAGCTTCGTTATGGGCGTTCGCGAAGGAGAATTCGCACCGTACAGAAACGACATTTTGACGGCGCTGGGAGGCAAAGGCGGAGGAAGAGGAAATATGATCTCGGGCACTCTGTCATGCGACAAAGAGAAGATAGAAGAGTTCTTCAAAGAATATAAAAGAAAACAATAGATCCGTAGGGAAAGGAGTGCAGTCAATCATGAAAAAGATCGATCTTTGCGGGAAATGGGATGTTTTTAACAAAAAAACGGGAAATTTTGAGGGACTTGTGCCCGGATGCGTGACGACGGACCTGATCAACGCGGGAAAAGTTTACGGAGAAAAAACACCTGCGAAATACGGGAAAGAGGACGGGATATTTTACCGTGACAACGCGAAAAGGATACAGTGGATAGAGAGGGAGAATTTCACATACACAAAGAAATTCGAAATACCCGCGGATGACGGAGCTGCCCTTGAAAAGAATGCGACTCTGGTATTCGAATGTCTGGACACATATGCGAATATCACATTGAACGGAATATTCCTCGGCAGAACGGACGATATGCATATCATTCAGAAATTCAACGTTGACGGGGTAGTTAAAACGGGTGAAAATATCCTGTCGATCGAGTTTCTGTCGCCTGTAAAACAAACAGAGGATCTCCCGAAAAGACCTGCCGCTTTCACTGCGGAAAGGCTTTATTCCAGAAGAGAACAGTGCACATACGGCTGGGACTGGGTGTACAGATTCGTGACTTGCGGGATCGAGAGGCCGTGTTATCTGATATTCGACAACAAAATGGCGGTAGATAACGCGTATATCTACACTCTTTCGGCGGACAGCGAAACGGCACAGGTAAACGCCCTCGTAAAGATCAGGAACTTTGAAAAAACGGGCTATGTAACGACGACCGTAGTCTCTCCGGAAGGAAGGATCGTATACGAGAAAAGAAGATTCGTAAGCGAGGAGTATTACCTCGAATATATCAACCTGGACGATCCGAAACTCTGGTATCCCCTCGGATACGGCAGACAGCCCCTTTACAAGCTTCGCATAACTGTTGAGTCAGAAGGGCAGGAGCCGGAAGTGCACGAAGAAAAATTCGGCGTCAGAACTGTTAAAATAGTCCAGAAAAAGGATGTTCCGGGCACAAAATCATACGATTTCTGCCTGAAACTCAAGGATACGGCGAGCGGAAAGGATTACGATCAGAACGAAGTATTTTCATCTTTTACGCTTTATATAAACGAAAGACCGATATTGTGCCGCGGAGGAAACTGGGTCCCCTGCGATCCGTTCATCAGCGACGAGAGTGACAGAAAGATCACGAGGATACTTTCCCTTGCGAGGGAAGGCGGATTCAATATGATCAGAGTCTGGGGCGGCGGAGTATTTGAAAAGGATCATTTTTACTCCGAGTGCGACAGGCTCGGAATACTGGTAACACAGGACTTTTTGATGGCATGCGGACAGTATCCGGAGGAGAAGGAACAGTTCTTAAAAAGTCTCTCCGAAGAGGCCGAATGCGCTGCGATCAGGCTTAGAAACCACCCGTGCCTCGTATGGTGGTCCGGAGACAACGAAAACGCCGTGAACGGCTATGAGGATCTCCCGAAATTCAACGGAAGAGAGGCTGCTTTGAAGGCGATAGGTCCCGTTCTTCGCAGGCTGGACTATATGAGACATTTTCTCCCTTCGAGCCCTTACGGAGGCAGGATGTACGCGTCAAAAACAGTAGGAACGACGCACAACACGCAGTTCCTGGGCTATATGCTCCCGTTTATGCTCGACGGTGACGGTAAAAAATACAAGGATTTTTACAAGGATTACATCGCGAGATTCATCGCCGAAGAGCCTTCTTTCGGTGCGGTGAACACGACGACTTTAAAAGAGTTCATGACAGACCGCGACATTACGGGTGAAGATGAATCGATGTGGGTGTTCCATATGCAGACAAATCCGGGCCTTCCGGAGCAGCTGTACACTTATCTGAGGTCATATTCTCAGAAGGTGCTCGGAAAGTTTGAAAACGGCGAAGACAGGCTGTACAAGCTGCGCTATTTGCAGTGCGAATGGGTCAGAATAGGCATGGAGATGGTCAGAAGGCATATGTTCTTCTCATCCGGCATCATTTACTGGATGCTGAACGACTGCTGGCCGGCAGCTGCAGGCTGGGCTTTTGTAGACTATTATTGCAGGACGAAGGACTCATTTTACGCGTTCAAGAGATGCGCGGGAAATATCGTAGCATCGATCGATAAAGAGGACGGGAAATATCAGATCTATCTCAGCAGCACGTCCGGCAGAAAAGAGGATTACGAGCTCAAACTGTACAAGATCGACTATCTTACAGGTAAAACGCTCTCAACGCGCGAGCTTTCTGCTTCGATCGGAAGCGATCTCGCGGGAAAGATCTACGAATTCGACGAGCCCCTTTCCGACAGCGAGATCTATGTCCTCGATGTTTTGGATGACGACGGGCTGAGGTACAGAACGTTCTACAAAGACGGAGCGCTTGAAATGCGCAAAAACTGTTGTGCATATATAGTTGACAAGACGAAGAAAACGTTAACCGTAAAAGCTGACGGATTTGTGCAGAGCGTATTTCTGGACGGAGATTACGTGTTTGACGACAACTGCTTCATGATGCTCCCGGGCGAGACGAAAACCGTATCTTTCAAAGA
>DBVT01000114.1:2662-3416 GCA_002308775.1 Mageeibacillus sp. UBA1257 | reverse complement strand
TTTCCCGCCGGTCGGGAATTGCACCCTGCCTCGAAGTACGGATATATTTTACCCTAAAAAGCGCCAAAGTCAATGTTTATATGGTATAATAACAAAAAATATTTTCGGAGAGCGCAAAAGTGAGTTACATCAGCGACAAAATATTATATACGGTCGAAAAACCGGCCAGATACACGGGCGGAGAACTTAACAGCGTGGTTAAAGACAAGTCGAAGGTATCGGTCAGGATCGCTTTCTGTTATCCGGATATATATGATATAGGCATGTCATACCCGGGAATGAAGATACTTTACAGGCTTTTGAACAGCATAGACGACATATGGTGCGAAAGGGTCTTCGCGCCTTGGACGGACCTTGAAAAGATCATGAGAGAGCAGGGTCTGAAGCTTTTCGCGCTCGAATCCCAGGAGGAGATCAGAAACTTCGATATCGTGATGTTCACGATGCAGTATGAAATGGGTTATACGAACATACTGAACATGCTGGAGCTTGCCGGAATACCGGTCAAAGCGAAAGACAGGGGGGACGACTATCCGCTGATCCTGGGAGGCGGTCCGTCTACGCTGAACCCCGAGCCCATGTCAGGATTTTTCGACCTTTTCAACCTCGGAGAAGGAGAAGAAATGCTCCCCGAGATCATGGAAGTCTTCAAAAGGGTAAAAAAGAAGAAGGGCGGCAAAAAGGAATTTTTGATAGAAGCCGCGAAGATAGAAGGAGTTTACGTACCTTCATTTTACGATGTCGAATATAACGA
>DBVT01000114.1:1933-2559 GCA_002308775.1 Mageeibacillus sp. UBA1257 | reverse complement strand
CCTCCTGTGCACGACAGGATAATGCTCGAAATATTCAGAGGATGCATAAGAGGCTGCAGATTTTGCCAGGCAGGATTTATATACAGGCCTGTAAGGGAGAAGAATCCGGACGTTTTGATGAAGAACGCCTGCGAACTCGTAAAAAACACCGGATACGACGAAATATCCCTTCTGAGCCTCAGCACGAGCGATTATACGATGCTTCCGGAGCTCACGGAGCGACTTATAGACGAATTTGAACCGAGAAAAATAAGCCTTTCACTTCCGAGCCTTCGAGTCGATTCGTTCTCGATGGACCTGATGGACAGGGTCTCTTCTCTTCGGAAATCGGGCATAACATTCGCACCCGAAGCAGGTACGCAGAGAATGAGAGATATAATCAACAAGGGCATTACGGAAGAGGACATACTGCATTCGGCTGAGCTTGCTTTTAACAGCGGAAGAAATAATATCAAATTGTATTTTATGCTCGGACTTCCCGAGGAGACAGACGAGGACCTTTTGGGCATTCCGGCTCTCGCGAAAAAAGTGCTGGGAATATACGACCGCATCCACGCAGGTAAAAAGGCCAGAAGACCGGAAATAACGGTCAGCGTATCGACATTTGTGCCGAAGCCTCACACTCC
>DBVT01000114.1:0-1897 GCA_002308775.1 Mageeibacillus sp. UBA1257 | reverse complement strand
CTGATCAAAACGGCTCTCGACCGGAGAATAAGTTTCAGCTGGCACGACGCTGAAACATCAGTCCTTGAGGCCGCGATGTCGAGAGGAGACAGGAGGACAGGAGACGTAATATATTCGGCATGGAAGATGGGCCAGACATTCGACGCATGGCAGGAGCATATGAATTTCGACAACTGGAAGAAGGCTTACGCGGAGAACGGGCTCGATATGTCATTTTACAACGAGAGAAAAAGAAACTATGATGAGATCCTTCCGTGGGACGTAGTGGACATTTGCGTGACAAAGGAATTTTTACAAAGGGAAGACGAGAAAGCGACGAGGGGAGAGCTTACGCCCAACTGCAGGGAAAAATGCTCTCATTGCGGCGCAGTGAAATACAGAGGAGGTCTTTGCGTTGACAAAATACAGGATAAGATACGCTAAAGGCGAACAGGTAAAATTCATTGCGCATCTGGACATGCTCAAAGTCTTCTCGAGGGCAGCGATCCGCGCTGAGATACCGATCGTTTATTCGACAGGCTACAACCCTCATCCCGATTTCGTATTCGGAATGCCTCTCGCGGTGGGAGTTACTTCGGACGCCGAATATGTGGATACGTCCCTTTCGGAATATATGCCGCCGGAAGAGGTCATGAAGCGTTTTAACGATACGATGCCTGAAGGGATAAAGATCCTCGAGTGTTCGGTCATAGGACCCGGAACGCCGAATATAATGAAAGCGGTAAGAGCGTCCTCGTATTATATCGAAGCGGTTCTTTCGGATCCTGACGATCCCGGAGCGAGTCAGGAAGAATTGTTTTCAAAAATGAAGGCTGTCTTTGAAAAAAAAGAGTCAGTCAAAGTCATGAAGTGGTCCAAAAACGGAGAAAAGGAGATCGATATAACGCCGCTGTTCTTCGAGTTCCTGCTAAAGGAAGCGAAAGAAAAAACGTGCGTTATGTATCTGGAGACATCGGCCGGAAATGAAGCTACGTTAAGGCCTGAACTTGCGATCTCCGGCATTTCTTCAGCTGCCGGAGTAAAATGCGACATCGAAAGGATCCACAGAATAGCGCTTCTGCAGGGAAGATAAAGCGAAAAAAAGCATATTGCACGAAAGCATGTACAGCCGCCGCGAATATACGATCGCGGCGGCTGCTGTTTTCATTTTGCCTGCGGAAAAGGTGATAAGAAGATGTTGAGGATATTTTTACGGGACGGCACAAAATATTGCGTTTTTTGCGACAAAATAATTGACAAGAGGGTTACAATGCTGTATCATTTAATGTGAACTGAAAATGAGTGGAGGGATAATTATGGGACTTTCTCAATTGGTTAAGATTTCTAACAAATACGGTTCAAATCCTGAATTCGTGCTTGCCGGAGGAGGCAACACATCGTTCAAAGACGAAAAATTTCTTTATATCAAAGGCTCGGGCACGACGCTTGCCACGATCACCGAAGAGGGATTCGTTAAGATGAACAGACAGAAACTGTCTGAAATGCTCGAGAAAAAATACAACGGTTCGCCGGAAGAAAGAGAAGCAGCTGTCCTCGAAGATATGATGGACGCGAGAGAAAAAACAGAGCGCGCGAAAAGACCGAGCGTTGAGACGCTTCTTCACAATCTGATCAATTACAAATATATAGTCCACACGCATCCTGCGATGATCAACGGTCTCACATGCGGAAAGAACGGCAAAAAGATCGCCGACAAGCTGTTCGGAGACGATTACATCTGGATCGGCATCATCGAACCGGGATACACGCTCGCTTCCAAACTGAACAAGGAGATGAAGAAGTTCAGAGAGAAAAAAGGCTGCGACGCGAAAGTGATCCTTCTTCAGAATCACGGTATATTCATCGGCGGAGACACTGCCGCAGATATCGACAGGGTCACCAAAGACGTATTCGAAAA